>NZ_JBEPAP010000042.1:0-78866 GCF_040298665.1 Streptomyces sp. NPDC001508 | reverse complement strand
CCGGACCGCCGGGCACCCGGCCGACGCGGCACCGGGCGGGCGGGGCCCCGGCGGCGCACCGGCCCGCGCCGCCGGGGTGTCGCCGGCGGACGGCACGGCGGACGGCACGGTGGTCTGGGCCGCGGCGGCGCGCGGCGACGTGGACGGCGCCGTACGGGCACTCGCCGGCCGAGCCGATGACGCAGGCGGCGCCGACGACCGCGACGCCTCCGACGGCCCGGGCGGCCGGCACGCCACCGCGTACGCCCGCTACGACGCCGTACGCCTCGGCGCGCCCGAGCTGGCCGCCGGCCGGCTGCCCCGCGACGGGGTGCTGGCCCGGCACGCCGACGCGCTCGCCCGCGGCGACGGGCCCGCGCTGGACCGGGCCGCCGCGGCCCTGGCGGAGCGCGGCTTCCTGCTGTTCGCGGCGGAGGCGTACGCGCAGGCCGTACGGGTGCACCGCGACCCCGGTGCCGCCCGCACCGCCCGCACCCGTGCGGTCGCCCTCGCCCGCCGCTGCCAGGGCGCCCGTACCCCGGCGCTGGCCGGGCTGGTGCTCGGCGAACTCACCGCCCGGCAGCGGCAGATCGTCACGCTCGCCGCCGCCGGGCTGAGCAACCGGCAGATCGCCGAACGGCTCACGCTGTCCGTCCGTACCGTCGGCAACCACCTGTACAGCGCCTACACCCGGCTGGGCGCCGGTGACCGGGGCGCGCTGCCCTGGCTGGTGGAACTGCCTGACCCGGCATCGGCCTGACCCGGCGGCGGCGTGACCCGGCATCGGCGTGACCCGGCGGCGGCCTGACCCGGCGGCGGCGTGGCAGGGCAGCGGTTCCGGCCGGCTGTCGGTCCCGGCCGGCCGCCGGCCGGGTCTCATGCCGCGCCGAACGCCGCGAACGCCCACCCCGTCGCCTGGTGGACCGCGTCGCCCGGCAGGGCCGCCCGTGCGTCGCGCAGGGCCTCGGCCAGGGAGAGTCCCGCGTCGAGGCCCTTGTGCAGGGCGAGCATCAGCGGCACCACCGCGGCGTCGTTGACGGGCGCGCTGCTCGCCACCACCCCGGCCGTGCCCAGCGGGAGCAGCGCGGTGACCAGGCCGAGCAGTTCATCGGCGCCGACCGAGGCGAGCCGGGCGGTGTCGCAGCTGGACAGGACGATCCGGTACGGGCTGCGGTCGAGGCGTTCGAAGTCGTGCACGATCAGCGGGCCGTCGGCCATCCGCAGCGAGGAGAACATCGGGCTGTCCGCGCGGAACGTGCCGTGCGCGGCGAGGTGCGCCAGCGCCGCCCCGTCCAGCTCCCGCAGTACGCGCGGCACCCGCGCGTCCGCCTGCTCCAGGACCGTCGCCGTGCCGTACCGGCCCGCCGCCTCGGGCACTTCGGCGCCGCCGGTGGCGAGCCCCGGCCCGCGCACGAAGACCTGCCGGCCGCCCGGCGGCGCCTCGGTCTCCCGCGCCCGCAGCCAACTGCCCGCCGACGGCGAGACGCTGAGCACCCGCTCGCGCAGCGCGGGCAGCAACGCCCAGGGCACCCGGTGCAGCGCCCCGGGCGGCACGATCACGACCGGGCCGCCGCCCAGCCGGCGCACGGCACCGCCCAGCAGCAGCTCCTCCAGCCGGCGGCCGGCCGCCTCCACCACCGGCAGCCGCGCCTCCGCCCCGGGATGGGCGAGCCGCCGCAGCCCCGCCTGGACGTGTTCCGCCTCGGTCAGCGCCTGCGCCAGCGCCCCGCCCGCGAACCGCCGTACCCGGCCCTGTCCGCACAGCAGCACCTGCACCCGCCCGTCCAGCACGGCGAGTTCGACCAGCGTCGTGTCATCGAGCCGCGCCAGCAGCCGGGCGGTGTCGAAGCGGCGCCCGTCGCCGGAGGCGTCGCCGCGCATGTGATGGGTCCGGGAGCGGATCTCCCGTTCCAGGCGCCGTTGTTCGCGCTCCAGGGCGGGCACCGGACGGCCCTGCACCCGGGCGGCCTCCGCGCGGGCCGCGATCTCCCGGAACGCGGTCAGCCCGCTCAGCAGCGCCGGGTCGGCGGGCGGCCGGGTCGGCGGCGCGGACAGCACCGTGGCCCGCCACCGCTCGCTCCATTCCAGCAGCCGCCGCGGACCGCCCCGGGCGAGGCTCGCCTGCTGGGCCAGCGCCGCGAGTTCCGCGCCCTGTGCCGTGGCCCGGGCCCGCAACTCCGAGGCGCCCAGCGTCATCCGATGGTCGTCGAGCACATCGAGCCCGCGCCGGCAGGCCTCCAGCACACCCCGCCCGGAACCGGCCGCCCGTGCCCGCAGCGCCTGCGCAGCCCAGCCCGTCATCCGGGCCAGCGGCGGGCCGGCGTGCCTGCTGCGCGCCGCGAGCGCCAGATGCCGCTCCGCGTCCGCCGTCCAGCCCAGGCCGAGCGCGATCCGGCCCGCCAGCAGGGAGGCCTCCGGCGCGGCCGGCGAGCCGAAGGACGCCAGCCGCTCGGCGACCGCCGCGGCGTCCGCGACCAGCCGCCCCGAGCCGCGCCCGGTCGCCACCCGCGCCTCGATCAGCACCAGCCGGGCGTGCGTCTCCCACCAGGCACGCCGCTGCGCCGCGAACAGCCGTACGGCGACGGCGGCCCGGGCGATCGCCGTGTGCGCGTCGCCCGCCGAACGGGCGGCCCGTGCGGCGGCCAGCAGCAGTTCCGCCTTGCGGGTGGACTGCCCGCCGATCCCGTCGAGCGTGGCGATCGCCGCGTCCGCCTCGGCCAGCGCCTCCGGGGCCAGCCCGGCGGCCATCAGCACCTCGCAGCGGCGGATGTTGAGCATGAAGGTCGGCGTGCCCAGCTTGGCGTACCGCTCCTCGGCCTCGTCCAGCAGGCGCAGCGCGGCCGGGATGTCGCCCGACCGGAACGCGGCCAGCCCCCGGCTCTCCACGGCGTCGGCCTTGTCGTGCTCCTGGCCGGTTGTCTCCCACAGCCGCTCCGCCGCCGTGAAGTCGGCGTCCGCCCGGTCCACCGCGCCCAGCGCCAGATGCACCGTGGCCCGCAGCGTCAGCGCCCGCGCCGTCCAGATGACGTCGTCGGCCTGGCGGAGCACGGAGATCGCCCGGCGCACGTCCTCCAGCGCCTCCCGGTGACGGCCCAGCACCCACCAGACATAGGCGCGGCGGTACAGCACCCGGGCCCGGGTGTGCCCGGTGCCCCGCGCCACCCCGCGCTCGAACGCCGTCAGCCCCTGCCGAGTGCGCCCCGCGTGCACCAGTGCCACCCCGAGGGTGGCGAGGACATCCGCCTCGCGTTCGGCGGACTCGGCGTGCGCCGCGAGGTCACGGGCCCGCCGCAGATGGCGCAGCGCGATCCGCAGATCGCCGAAGTCCCGCTGCCAGATGCCGATCACCTGGTGTGCGACGGAGGCGTGCAGCGGCGGCGGACCGGTCTCCAGCACCCGCTCCGCGCGCGCCAGGGCCTCCATGGGGTCGGCGAACACCATCGGCAGCAGTTCGAGAACCGAGTCGCTTCCCGCTGTCACCCCTCGGATGGTAGTGGCGGAAGGCCGCACGTCACACGGGTTTGACGCAGAGGATGACGGTATCGGCTGTATCAACCGACGGCCCCGGGGCTCTGACTGACGACCGCCGCCCGAGTGGGAGGACACGCCATGGCACCACAGCGATTCCACGAGCAGTTCGACCAGATCCAGCGCTCGATGCCCGACATCCCGCTGGCGATGGGCCCGGACGACTCCGCCGAGTTCTGCTACGAGAAGGGCGTCGTCCTCGCCCGGGACGGCGAGGAGGCACGCGTCGTCGAGGAGACCGTGCGCGGCCACTTCGCCGCGGCGCCCGACCTGACCGCCGACGATGTGCGCCGTGCCGGCCCGCAGACCAACCGGACCGGCATCACCCGTATCCGGGTCGGCGACCCGGGCCGCGGGGTGCGCGACGGCGACCCGGCCGTGGCACAGGCGCTGCGCGCCCTGCGCGAGGTGGAAGGACGCCGCGGACACCGGCTGGTCAGCCGCAACCACGTGGTCTCGATCGCGGTCAACGCCTGCCCCGGCGACGAGCCGGTGCCCGCCCCGGCCGGCGAGCCGCCCAACCCGGCCGCCGACGGCACCCTCTACGACCAGGACACGGCCGTCGGCGTCCTGGTCGTCGACACCGGCCTCATGCACGACCACCGCTGCTATCCGCCGCTCGCGCACACCGAGGGCGACGGGCAGATCGCGGAGACCGACGAGGAGGGTGTGCTGCGGCAGTACGTCGGTCACGGCACGTTCATCGCCGGGCTGGTCGCCGCGGTCGCGCCCAACACCGACATCACCGTGCGGGGCACCCTCAACGACGCCGGGGCCATCCTGGAGTCGGAGTTCGGGGCCAGGCTCTTCGAGGCCGTCGACCGGGACGGCTGGCCGGACGTCATCAGTCTGTCCGCAGGCACCTCCAACGGCCGCACCGACGGGCTGCTCGGCGTCGACGCGTTCATGCGCGAACTGCGCGAGCAGCGCACCCTGTTGGTGGCCGCGGCCGGCAACAACGGCAGCGCCACCCCGTTCTGGCCCGCCGCCTACGCCTCGTTGCCCGGCTACCAGGACGCCGTGCTGTCGGTCGGCGCCCTGCGCGGCGACGGCGAGCGGGGCGCCTGCTTCAGCAACCACGGCCCCTGGGTCGCGGCCTACGCCCCCGGCGAGCGCCTCGTCAGCTCCCTCACCGGCTTCGAGACGCCCGTGCCGTATGTGTACCAGCACTCCACCTACGACGCCTGCCGGTACGGGTTCAGCTACGCCTGCACCTGTCAGTTCCCGCGCCACACGGGCGTGTTGAGCGAGGAGCGCAAGAGCGAGCCGGGCGAGCCGGACCGGGTGACGTTCGCGGGGTTCGCGCACTGGAGCGGCACCTCGTTCGCGACCCCGCTGGCCGCCGGGCTCGTCGCCGCCCAGATGAGCGCGCACAAGGAGAGCGACCCGCGCGCGGCCCGCCGGCAACTGCTCGAATCCACCACCGCGTACGCGGAAGTGCGCGGGGCGTACGTGCCGGCGCTTCTGCCACCCACCTGGCGCCCGGCTCCGGTTGTCCGACCGGACGCCGCGGCATGACGGCCGGAACCGCCCCCTCCACGGCGTACGATGACAGGCCGTACACGAGGGGTGGGGCCGTGGAGCGAGCAGAGGTCGGCGCGCTGGTCCGGGCCGCCGTCGACGGCGACGCGGGGGCCTGGAAGGCGCTGGTGGAAGGGCTGAGTCCGCTGGTGTGGGCGGTGGTCCGGGCGCACCGGCTGTCCGACGCCGACGGCCACGAGGTCTATCAGACCGTGTGGTTCCGCTTCGCCCAGCACCTCGGCCGGATCCGGGAGCCGGAGAAGGCCGGGTCCTGGCTCGCCAGTACGGCCCGGCACGAGTGCCTCAAGGTCATCAAGAGCCTCACCCGGCTGATGCCGACGGACGACCCGCTCGTCCTGGACCGGGTGAGCGAGGACCGCACCCCGGAGCAGTTGCTGATCGACTCCGAGGACGCTGCCGCCGAGGCCGAGCGGGTGCGCCGCCTGTGGCAGGAGTTCGAGGAACTGGGCGACCGCTGCCGCGGGTTGCTGCGCGTCCTGATGGCCTCGCCGCCGCCCAGCTATCTGGAGGTGTCGGCCGCCCTGGGCATCGCGGTCGGCAGCATCGGACCCCTGCGCCAGCGCTGCCTGCGCCGACTGCGGGCCCGGCTCGACGCACGAGGGGCGGTGTGAGCGGCATGCGAGAGAAAAACGACCGCCACGACGACAGCGACCGCCACGACGACAGCGACCGGCACGACGAGAGCGACCGGCATGGTGAGAGTGACCGGCGTGGTGAGGTCGAGCGGCAGGGTGAGGTCGGGCGGCCTGGTGACGCCGAGCGCCATGGTGATGCCGAGCCCCATGGTGATGCCGAGCGGCGGGGTGAGGTCGGGCGGCGTGGGGACGTCGAGCGCGACGGTGATGCCGGGAGCCATGGTGATGCTGAGCGTCACGGTGAGGTCGGGCGCCATGGTGATGCCGAGCCCTATGGTGATGCCGAGCGTCATGGTGAGGTTGGGCGGCGTGGGGACATCGAGCGCGACGGTGATGCCGGGAGACATGGTGATGCTGAGCGTCACGGTGGAGTCGGGCGCCATGGGGACGTCGAGCCCCATGGTGAGGCCGAGTGGCAGGGTGAGGTCGGGCGCCATGGTGAAGTCGGGCGCCATGGAGACGGCGAGCGCCATGCTGATGCCGAGCGGCAGGGTGATGGCGGGCGGCGTGGTGAGGTTGGGCGGGGACTTGCCTCGGATGCCTTCGAACGGGTCGAGTTCGACCTGGCTGAATTCGATTCCGCCGAGTTCGATCCGGCCGAGTTCGACGACGGGCTGCTGGAGGAGGAGCTGCGTCAGGCGGCCGCCGTCCGGGACCCCGTCCCCACCGAGCTGCACCAACTGGCCCTCGACGCCTACGCGTTGTACGACCTTGACGCCCGTGTCGCCGAGCTGACCTTCGACTCCCTGGTGGATGCCCTGCCCATCAGAGGAGTGACGGACGCGCCCCGCATGCTCACCTTCCACGCGGGCGAACTGACCGTCGACGTCGAGGTCACCGGGGAGGGCCTGATGGGGCAGGTGCTGCCGCCGCAGCCGGCGCGCATCGAGGTGCTCGGCGGGCCGCAGTCGGCGGTGCCGGTCCCCGTCGACGAACTGGGCCGCTTCACCAGCGACGCGCGCCCCACCGGCCCGTTCGCGCTGCGGCTGCGCACGGGCGGGGACATCGTCGTCACCGAGTGGTTGCGCGCCTGAGCCTTGAGGGCGGGAGGGATCAGCGGCCCGCGCCGTCCACCAGGGTGGCCAGCGCGGACGCGAGCCGATGCAGCCCGGGCCCGGCCGGGCCGCCCGGCTCCGTCATATAGCCGTCCCTGCGGATCTCCACCATCAGCGCGCCGACCCGGGACTGCGCCCCGTAGAACTCCAGCGGCACATACGCCCCGGCGAACGGAGTGTCGAGCCCCGTCCCGCCGCACCCGGCGAACGCCTCGCGGGCCAGTTCCACCAGTGACGCCGGGGTGTGGAAGGCGTCGGTGCCCAGACAGACCGGCGGCCGGGGACCGTCGCCGTGCAGCTCGTACGGCAGCCGTTCGGTGGGATAGGAGTGCACATCGATCACGACGGCCCGGCCGGTCGCGGCGAGCCGGTCCCGCACGGCCTCGGTCATGGCCCGCGCGTACGGCCGGAAGTACCGCTCGATCAGGGGCTCCGGGTCGGTGTCGGCGGGCCGCAGTGTCCCTAGCCGGGTGGTGCCGGTGTAGACGGCCCCCATCCCCGCGGACAGCATCTCCTCCCGCTCGTCGGGGAACCGCTCCGGATCGACCACCAGCCGGGACAGCCGGTTCACGAACCGCCAGGGGGTGACCCGGGCCAGCCCGGCCGCGACCTCGGCCAGCCGAGCCGTGTGCGCGTCCGTGATGTCGTCCAGCTCCCGCTCCAGCGCGGCGTCGTCCAGCACGATGCCCGCGCGCACCGCCGCCGGTATCTCCCGCGCGGAGTGCGGCACATGCAGGATCACCGGGGAGGCGGCCGCGCCGGGGAGCAGTTCGAAGGACGGTACGGCGGCATGCATGAGGTGGCTCCCTGGGCGCTGTCGGCGGTACGGCGGACGATCACGGCCCACCGTACGCGGCGCACCGGCCGCCGGCGGACATGGCTGCGCCCCGGCCGGGAGGTGCGCCGGCCGGGGCGCAGCGGACGCCCGCGGGGTGCGCGTACGGCCGCGGGAGGGGAAGGTCAGCTCAGGGCGGCGAGCGCCTCGTTCCAGGTGGCCGACGGGCGCATCACCTTGTCGGCCTTGGCCCGGTCCGGCTGGTAGTAGCCGCCGATGTCGGCCGGGGAGCCCTGGACGGCGATCAGCTCGTCCACGATCTTCTGCTCCTGCGCGCTCAGCGTCTCGGCGAACGCGGCGAACGCCTTGGCCAGTTCGGCGTCGTCGGTCTGCCGGGCCAGCTCCTGCGCCCAGTACAGGGACAGATAGAAGTGGCTGCCGCGGTTGTCGATGCCGCCCACCCGACGGGTCGGCGACTTGTTCTCGTTGAGGAAGCTCGCTGTGGCCCGGTCCAGGGTGTCGGCGAGGACCTGGGCGCGGGCGTTGCCGGTGGTCTTCGCGTACTGCTCGAAGGACGGCACCAGCGCGAAGAACTCACCGAGGGAGTCCCAGCGCAGATAGTCCTCCTTGACCAGCTGCTGGACGTGCTTGGGCGCGGAACCGCCGGCCCCCGTCTCGAACAGGCCGCCGCCCGCCATCAGCGGGACCACGGACAGCATCTTGGCGCTGGTGCCCAGCTCCAGGATCGGGAACAGGTCGGTCAGGTAGTCGCGGAGCACGTTGCCGGTGACGGAGATGGTGTTCTCGCCGCGGCGGATGCGCTCCACGGACAGCTTGGTGGCCTCGATGGGAGGCAGGATCCTGAGGTCCAGGCCCTCGGTGTCGTGCTCCGGCAGATACGCCTTGATCTTCTCGATCAGTACGGCGTCGTGGGCGCGGTTCTCGTCCAGCCAGAACACGGCCGGGTCGCCGGTGGCGCGGGCGCGGGTGACGGCCAGCTTGACCCAGTCGCGGATCGGGGCGTCCTTGGTCTGGCAGGAGCGGAAGATGTCGCCGGCCGAGACGGTCTGCTCCAGGACGACGTCGCCGGCCTGGTCGACCAGGCGGACGGTGCCCGTGACCGGGATCTCGAAGGTCTTGTCGTGGCTGCCGTACTCCTCGGCCTTCTGCGCCATGAGGCCCACGTTCGGCACCGAGCCCATGGTCGACGGGTCGTAGGCGCCGTGCGCGCGGCAGTCGTCGAGCACGGCCTGGTAGACGCCGGAGTAGCTGGAGTCAGGCAGCACCGCGAGGGTGTCGTGCTCCTGGCCGTCCGGGCCCCACATATGGCCGGAGGCGCGGATCATGGCCGGCATGGAGGCGTCCACGATCACGTCGGAGGGCACGTGCAGATTGGTGATGCCCTTGTCCGAGTCGACCATCGCCAGCCGGGGGCCCTCGGCCAGCTCGGCGTCGAAGGACGCCTTGATCTCGTCGCCGTTCGGCAGGGACTGAAGACCCTTGAAGATGCCGCCCAGACCGTCGTTCGGGGTCAGACCGGCCGCGGCGAACGTCTCGCCGTACTTCGCGAAGGTCTTCGGGAAGAAGGCGCGCACCACATGGCCGAAGATGATCGGGTCGGAGACCTTCATCATGGTGGCCTTCAGATGCACGGAGAACAGGACGCCCTCCTCCTTGGCGCGGGCCACCTGCGCGGTGAGGAACTCGCGCAGCGCGGCGACACGCATCACGGAGGCGTCGACGACCTCGCCCGCGAGCACCGGCACCAACTCGCGCAGCACGGTGGTGGAGCCGTCGTCGCCCTTCAGCTCGATGCGCAGCGCGCCGGCCTCGGAGATCACCGCGGACTTCTCGGTGGAACGGAAGTCGTCGACGCCCATGGTGGCCACGTTCGTCCTGGACTCGGGGGTCCAGGCGCCCATGCGGTGCGGGTGGGTCTTGGCGTAGTTCTTCACCGAGGCCGGTGCGCGGCGGTCGGAGTTGCCCTCGCGCAGCACCGGGTTGACGGCGGAGCCCTTGATCTTGTCGTAGCGGGCGCGGATCTCCCGCTCCTCGTCGCTCTTCGGGTCGTCCGGGTAGTCGGGCAGCGCGTAGCCCTTGCCCTGCAGCTCGGCGATCGCGGCCTTCAGCTGGGGGATCGACGCCGAGATGTTCGGCAGCTTGACGATGTTGGCCTCGGGCGTCTTGGCCAGCTCGCCCAGCTCCGACAGGGCGTCCGGGATGCGCTGGTCCTCGTTCAGATACTCCGGGAAGACGGCGATGATGCGGCCCGCCAGCGAGATGTCCCGGGTCTCCACGGCGACACCGGCCCGCGAGGCGTACGCCTGGATCACCGGCAGGAACGAATGCGTCGCCAGGGCCGGGGCCTCGTCTGTGTAGGTGTAGATGATGGTCGAGTCAGTCACCGGGTGCTCCGCTCCACGTCTGCAACATTGCTCGACATCAAGATATCTCGTACCGCCCGCCGACTCGACAGCACCCGACAACTCGCCCCCACCACGATCCCTGCCCTCCGCCCGGCGGCCCGCCGACCGGGGCCGACGCGGGCACCGGGAGCGGCCGGCCGGGGGCGCGCGGCACCCAGCGCCCGGCTCCGGCCCCGGTCGCACCACACGGAAAGCGTGCCTTCACCGTGCCTCCACCCGCCAGAAGCCCGGCGAGAGCCGCCGGGGCCTACGGCTTGCCAGGCGCAGCGCTCACAGGACGGGCCCTGCGGCACTGGCGTGGGACAACCGGACCCCCGTCGGGCGGCCGTCGTCGGTGGCTCCGGTCGTGTGGCCCGGTGGCCAAGGCGGGCGTGGGCAGGTGTGCCGGGCACGGCTGGCGTGGGGAGGGGGCGTAGGTGCCCTCGGGATCGCTGGCGGACGGAGTCGGACGCATGTCCCGCGTCGGCTTTGCCTGCCGGGGCTCGGTTCCCGGGCTCCAGTTCGGTTGCGTCGCGCCGTCCGCTGCGCGCAGGGCGTGGCTTTGCGTGGTGGGTGCGCCGGGATGAGCCGCCGGGCCTCCGGTCTTGCGGCGCGTTTGCGTCTTGGGTTCGGGATGCCGGGGGATGCGGGGCGTGGGGGCGGTGTCGGGCCGCGCCGCCACCGCTCCCAAGGCCGTCCGGCGCCGAGACCGTTCACTGCTGTGCGGCCACCAGGTTGAAGGTCCAGTCACTGCTGCGGGGCCACCAGATCGGGGCCCAGTCCCTGCTGTGCGGCCACCCGGTCGAGGCCCGGCGCCCGGCTCCGGGTTCGGTTGTGCGCCGCTGTCTGCCGCGCGGGAGCGCGCGCTCGTCGCGGCGGGCGTGCCGCGGAGGGCCGCCGGGGCCTCGGGCCCGCCGGGGCAACGCCCGCCGGGCAGGGCCTTGTGGGGTGGGCGTGGGGTGATCGGGCCACCGGTGGACGCGCGGTCTGGTTCGGCTCCGGTGTTGGGGCGGGTGGCGTGGGTCGTGGGTGTACCCGTTCCGTGCCGTTCGCGGGCGGGGGTCAGGGGTGGTGTGGGGGTGTTGGTTCGTTGTCGGTGGCTCGCTGGTGGGGGATCAGGAGCGTGCCCTGCTGGAGGGCCACCGTCCGCGCCGGGGCCGGGATGCGGATGCCCTCCTCGCGGTAGCGCCGGTGCAGGCGCTTGATGAACTCGTGCTTGATCCGGTACTGGTCGCTGAACTCGCCCACACCCAGGATCACCGTGAAGCCGATCCGGGAGTCCCCGAAGGTGTGGAAGCGGATCGCGGGCTCATGGTCGGGCACCGCCCCGGTGATCTCCGTCATCACCTCGGTGACGACCTCGCCGGTCACCCGCTCCACCTGGTCCAGATCGCTGTCGTAGCTGACCCCCACCTGCACCAGGATCGTCAACTCCTGCTCAGGACGCGTGAAGTTGGTCATGTTGGTCTTCGCGAGCTGCCCGTTGGGGATGACCACCAGGTTGTTGGAGAGCTGCCGGACCGTCGTCTGCCGCCAGTTGATGTCCACGACGTAGCCCTCCTCCCCGCTGCTCAGCCGGATGTAGTCGCCGGGCTGCACGGTCTTGGAGGCGAGGATGTGGATGCCCGCGAAGAGGTTGGCGAGGGTGTCCTGGAGCGCGAGGGCCACGGCCAGACCGCCGACACCGAGGGCGGTCAGCATAGGCGCGATCGAGATGCCCAGTGTCTGCAGCATCACCAGGAACCCGATGGCGAGGACCAGCACCCGGGTGATGTTCACGAAGATGGTGGCCGAACCGGCGACCCCGGACCGTGACTGGGTGACCGTCCGCACCAGACCGGCGACCACGCGGGCCGCGGTGCCGCTCACCACGAGGATCAGCAGCACCTGGAGCGCCTGGTCGGTGTGGTGCCGCACGGTCCGGGTCAGCGGCAGTACCGCCGCCGCGACGGCCACGCCGCCCGCGACCGCCGCCCAGGGCACGACGGTCCGCAGGGAGTCCACGACGACGTCGTCGCCGCCCCAGCGGGTCCGCTTCGCGTGCTTGGCCAGCCAGCGCAGCAGCGTCCGCGACAGGAACGCCGCCGCCAGGCCCGCCGCCACGGCGATTCCGGCGAGGATCAGATCGTGCGCGGTGAGTGCCCGGTTCACCGGTCACCTCCGGTGCGGCGCCGTGCGGCGTGCCGCGCGTCCGACGGCCGGATGCGATGTCTCGTCACGTTGTCACCTGTTCGTGTCCGGGATGTGCGGGCGCGCCGCCCGTAGGGTGCGAAGGGCCGGCCGTACGGTGCGATGGGCCGGCCGCGCTCGTTCATCCTGCCGTATCCGGCACGGGAGTTCGCACCACGGCCGCCCCGTGGGAGGCGTCCCCGGCGGGCCTGGGCCCGTGGTTCACAGGCCGGTGAAGGACCCGTGCCGGCCGGCCCCGTCGGTGAACCGTGCCGCTCCGTCCATGGCCTCGGTCAACACCGCGGCCCCGTGCCGGAGTTCGTTGCGCAGCGCGGTCGGTTCCGGCAGTCCTTCCTGCTCCAGTACCGACGCCCGGTCGGAGCGCAGACACGCCTGTGGGAAGCGTGCGAGGGCCGCGGCCAGCGCCTCCGCCTCGGCCCGCGCCCGCCCGACGGGCACGACCCGGTTGGCCAGGCCCATCTCGTACGGCCTCCCGGGCCGGGACCGGCCGCCCGGTGAGGACCATGTCCAGGGCCCGGCCGGCGCCGATCAGCCGGGGGAGCCGTACCGTGCCGCCGTCGACGAGCGGGACGCCCCAGCGGCGGCAGTACACGCCGAAGACCGCGTCCTCCTCCGCCACCCGCAGATCGCACCACAGGGCGAGTTCCAGGCCCCCGGCGACCGCGTGCCCGGCGACCGCGGCGATCACCGGCTTGGACAGCCGCATCCGGGTCGGCCCCATCGGGCCGTCCCCGTCCTCGGCCACCCGGTTGCCCCGCCCGGTGCCCAGCGCCTTCAGGTCCGCGCCCGCGCAGAACGTGCCGCCCTCACCCCACAGCACCGCCACCCGCGCCTCCTCGTCGGCCTCGAACGCCCTGAAGGCGGCGGCGAGTTCGGCCGCGGTCGGCCCGTCGACCGCGTTGCGGACCTCGGGCCGGGACAGCACGACGGTGGTGATGTGTTCCCCGCGTTCCAGGCGCACCGGCACGGAGCCTCTCCTCCCTGGCAGGCCGGCCAGGCCGCGCCCCCGGTCGGCTCGGAGGGCCGACTCTGCCTCAGATCATCTTCAGCCGCACCAGCGCGCCCAGCGTCAGCGCCCCCGGCAGCAGCGGCAGCCACACGGTGATGATGCGGTAGGCGAGGACCACCGCGGTGGCGACCGCGACCGGTCCGCCCGCCGCGACCAGGGCCACGATCAGCGCGGCCTCCACGGAGCCGAGGCCGCCCGGCGTGGGCACCAGCGCCACCGCCACCGTGGCCGCGAGATAGGCCAGCGCCATGTGCGTCGGCGCCACCGGCAGCTCCAGCGCCCGCCCCACCGCCGCGAGCCCCGCGGCCTGCAGCGCCGGGAAGGCCAGCGATCCGCCCCACAGGGCCAGCGCCCGTGACGGACGCGTGTGCACCGAGCGTGCCTCGCCCAGCGCGCTGCGCAGGAAGGACCACACGGCCGTGCGCAGCCGCCGTACGAGCGCCAGCACGCCCGCCGCCACGGCCAGCAGCAGTCCGGCGGCCAGCAGCAGCGGGCCGAGCGCCCCCGCGGGCAGCAGGCCGCCCACCCGCAGCGCGTGCGGGAAGGCGATCAGCAGGGCCGCCAGCAGGCCCACCCGGCCCACCGACTCGGCCAGCAGGTACAGCGCGACCGCGGCCGAGGAACGGGCGAGCGGCACCCCGCACACGGTCATGAAGCGCAGGTTCACCGCGCTCGAACCGAGGCCCGTCGGCAGCAGATGGTTGGCCGCGTACGCGGCGAACTGGGTGGCCAGCAGCCGTCGTTTCGGCAGCGGCTGCACCACCGCGCCCTGCCGGGTCACCGCGGCCGCCACCCAGGTCAGGCAGGTGGCGCCGCCCGCCGCCAGCAGCCAGGGCCAGGACGCGGCGCGCAGATGGCCGAAGCCCTCGGCGAGCACGGAGCGGTGCCGCACCGCGATCACGGTGACGAGCACGAGCGGGGCCAGGCACAGCGCCTGGCGGACGGGGAGGCGCCGCAGGAGACGTCGTCCCCCGCGGGGATCGGGGAGGTGTGCCGCTGTCACATCGGGAGAGGTTTTCCGTACCACGTCAACGGCGGGTGGCCGGATCGGGGACGGCGGCTTACGTACGGGAAGCGGGTGGGGGCGGGGCCGCCTCGGGGGCAGCGCGCGGAGCGCTGTTCCTCCGCTGTTGGCCTCGATGTAGGTCGAGGTTCTACGTTCACGGCCTTGAGCAAGGAGACCACCGCCTGGACCCAGCCGCACAGCGTGATGACGGCCGGGCACGAGCGCCGTCCGCCGGGCCGCGCCGCCCTGCGCCGCATCGCCGTCTTCGCCCGCTCCCACCGCCGCCGCATCGCCCGGTTCGTCCTGCTCGGGGTGGTCACGGCGCTGCTCGCCGTCGCCACCCCGGTGCTCGCCGCCCGCGTCGTGGACGTGATCGTGCCGCACGGGGACCCGGGCACCGTCGTCCGGCTCGCCCTGCTGATCGCCCTGATCGCTCTGATCGCTCTGATCGGCCTGATCGCGGTCGCCGAGGCGGCCCTCGGCACACTCGGCAGACGGCTCTCGGCGACGCTCGGGGAGGGACTCGTCCTCGATCTCCGCACGGCTGTGTTCGATCATGTGCAGCGGATGCCGGTCGCGTTCTTCACACGCACTCGTACGGGAGCGCTCGTCAGTCGTCTCAACAACGCTCGCGTCGGCGCTGCTGCCGGTGTTCGTCATCCCGGCCCGCCGGACGGGCCGCCGGACGGCCCGGACGCAACGCGAGCCGGCGGCGCTCGAGCGGCGACGGGCACGCGCACGACGGACCGTTTCTCGGCCCCCGGCGCGATGCTGATCAGGCTCTTCGGCCGGCTGGCGGAGTGCGCGGCCCGGGCCGGCCGGGTGCGGGACATCGGCATCCGCACGGCGACCGCCCAGTCGGCGTTCATCACCGCCCTCACCCTGAGGGGCGGCACACCGAACTCGCGGTCGGCTGATCGCGCATCCCGCCGCCCCCGCGTGCGGGGCGCCACTGTGGCTGGTGCTGTCCGGCAACTTCTCCTGGCCCGCCGCCCCCCCCGCGTGCGGGGCGCCCCGGCGTCGCCCCGCCGCTGATCACATGGGTTACGCTCGGCTGACCGAAGCAGGAGGGCACGCAGCCATGAGTGACATCGAGATCCGCGACGACCGGGCGGCGGGCCGTCTGGAGGCCGTCTCCGACGCCGAAGTCGTCGGCCACATCGAGTACTTCGTCCTGGAGTCACCCGGGCGTGCCCTGGTCCCCGTGCACACCATCGTGGAACCCGCGCACGAGGGGAAGGGCATCGCCGGCTCCCTGGCCCGCGAGCTGTACGCCATCGCCGGACGCGAGGGCGTCGCGGTGGCCCCGCTGTGCCCGTACGTCGTGAAGTGGGCCGCCCGCCACCCCGAGGAGGCGCCGCGCGCCGACCGCGACCTGCTGACGGCCGCGAAGTCCTGGCTGGCGGCGCACCCCGGCCGGTTCTGACCCGGGCGGCGACCGCGGGCACCGGACCGCAGCGGCGCTCCGGCTTCGAGGGGAACGTTGCGGTGCTCCGGCTTCGGCGGGGACGGTGCGGTGCTCCGGCTTCGGCGGGGACGGTGCGGTGCTCCGGCTTCGGCGGGGACGGTGCGGTGCTCCGGCTTCGGTAGGGACGGTGCGGTGCTCCGGCTTCGGCGGGACGGTCCTGGTGCGCTCGGGTGAGTGGTGGACGTGCTGCCGGGTACGCGGGGGAGTAGTCCAGTGGCGCTGTCGAGTGGCCCGCCGGAGGACGTCATGAACCAGCCGCATCCCGAACCCACCCCGCCCGGACCCGCGCCGGGCCCGGGTCCCCGGCCGCCGGACCCGTATCCGAGCCCGGTCCCGGCCCCCGAACCGCCGCCGGCCCCGGAACCGCCGGCCCCCGGCCCGGCCCCGACCCCACCGCCCGCTCCGCATCCGGGGCCGCCGCCGGAGCCCTCGCCGTCCCCGATCCCGCCCGGCCCGGAGCCCGTGCCGAACCCCGAACCGGGTCCACCGCTGACCTGACCCGGCCGGGGGGGGGGGGCCCCGCACGGGCCGCCCGCCCCCGCTCGGCGCCTCGCTACGCCTCGACCTGCGAGCGGTCCCCGCCCCACAGCGTGTGGAACGAGCCGTCCCGGTCGATCCGCCGGTAGGTGTGCGCCCCGAAGAAGTCCCGCTGTCCCTGGGTCAGCGCCGCGGGCAGCCGCTCGGCGCGCAGGGCGTCGTAGTAGGCGAGGGCCGCCGCGAACCCGGGGGTCGCGACGCCCTGCCGGGTCGCCGCGACCAGCACCTCGCGCCAGTCGTCCTGCGCCGCCGCGATCTCCTGCGCGAACGTCTCGTCGGACAGCAGGCTCGGCAGGTCCGGCCGGCCGTCGTACGCCGCGCGGATACGGTCGAGGAACGCCGCCCGGATGATGCAGCCGCCGCGCCAGATGGCGGAGACCGCGCCGAGGTCGATGTCCCAGTCGTACTCCGCGCTGCCCGCGGCGATCTCGTGGAAGCCCTGCGTGTACGACACGATCTTCGACGCGTACAGCGCCTGCTCCACCCGGTCGGCGAACGCCGCCGCCTCCGCCTCGCCGAGCGGGTCCGGCTTCGGCCCGGCCAGATCCCGCGACGCCGCCCGCAGCGCGGCATGCCCCGACAGCGAGCGCGCGAACACGGCCTCGGCGATGCCCGACACCGGGACGCCCAGGTCGAGGGCGATCTGCACCGTCCAGCGGCCGGTGCCCTTCTGCTCCGCCTGGTCCACCACGACATCCACGAACGGCTTGCCCGTCGCCGCGTCCACATGGGAGAGCACCTCGGCCGTGATCTCGATCAGATACGAGTCGAGACGGCCCGTGTTCCAGGTGCGGAAGATGTCCGCGATCTGCGCGGGCGAGTACCCGGCGACGTCGCGCAGCAGCTGGTAGGCCTCGCCGATCAGCTGCATGTCGGCGTACTCGATGCCGTTGTGCACCATCTTCACGAAGTGCCCGGCGCCGTCCGGGCCGACATGGGTCACACAGGGCGCCCCGTCCGCGGCCTTCGCGGAGATCTTCTCCAGCATCGGGCCGAGGGAGCCGTACGACTCCTTCGAGCCGCCCGGCATGATGCTCGGCCCGTGCAGCGCGCCCTCCTCACCGCCGGAGATCCCCGTGCCCACGAAGTGGATGCCCTTGCCGCGCAGCTCGCGTTCGCGGCGCCGGGTGTCCGCGAAGTGCGCGTTGCCGCCGTCGATGATCATGTCACCGGGCTCCAGCAGCGGGGCGAACTCCTGGATCACGGCGTCGGTCGGGTCGCCCGCCTTCACCATGATGACCAGGCGCCGCGGCCGCTCCAGCGCCGCCACGAACTCCTTGGCGGTCTCGGCGGCGACGAAGTCCCCCTCGTGTCCGAACTCCGCCACCAGCTCCCGGGTCCGGGTCGCGGTCCGGTTGTGCACCGCGACCGCGTACCCGTTGCGCGCGAAGTTGCGGGCGAGATTGCGGCCCATGACCGCGAGACCCGTGACGCCGATCTGGGCTGAAATGCTCATACGGTTGGCTCCTAAAGATCCTGGACATCGGTGCTGCCGGTCGTGCCGCCAGTATTGCCCCTGACCATCCTGACGTGCTGGTACGCCGCCCGCACGTCCTGGTTGTTCCGGCTGCTGTGTTCCCGTCGGTCCCGTCGGTCCCGTCGGTCCCGTCGTTCCGGCCGTTCCGATCATTCCGGCTGCGCAGGCAGATACGCATGACAAGCCCCACCTGCCTCAGCCGTATTCCAACTGGGATGGATTCCCGGTCACTTGGGACACGGTGCGGCCGATTGCCGTCTTGTCACGGCCTGTTCGCGGCGCTTACCTTTGCCGCTCCTGCGCATGTCGAGGGGGCTCTCCATGGCCGTACGCGGCCGGCACCGCCGGTACCAGCCGAACAGGATCAACCGCGCCTCGCTCACGGCCACGGCGGGCGGCGTCGGCATCGCGCTCCCCCTGATCGGCACCGGAACCGCCCACGCGGCCGACGCGGCCACCTGGAACAAGGTCGCCGCCTGCGAGTCCAGCGGCGACTGGAGCGTCAACACCGGCAACGGGTACTACGGCGGGCTCCAGTTCACCCAGTCCACGTGGGCGGCCTACGGCGGCACCAAGTACGCGGTGCGCGCGGATCTGGCCACCCGGGACGAGCAGATCGCGGTGGCGGAGCGGGTGCTCGACGGGCAGGGGCCCGGCGCCTGGCCGACGTGCTCGGAGCGGGCGGGGCTCACCCGGGGCGGTGACGCCCCGGGCACGCACCCGCAGAGCGCCGCGACCCGGCCCGCGCAGAGCCCGGTGCGCGATGTGCAGCCGCAGACCACGCCGCAGTCCCGGGCGGGCCGGGCACGGATGTACACGGTGGTGCACGGCGACACACTCTCCGGCATCGCCGAGGAACGCCGGGTGCGGGGCGGCTGGCAGCGGCTGTACTCAGCCAACCGGAACACGATCGGCTCCGACCCCGATCTGATCCTGCCGGGGCAGCGGCTCGATCTGCACACCCCGGCGGCCGGGGGCCACGCCGGCACGGGGACACCGCAGAAGCGGGCCGCGCAACCGAGGAAGCCCACGAAGGCGAAGCAGGCCCCGGAAAAGAAGCAGGAAAAGAAGAAGGCCCCGGAAAAGCAGAAGGCCGTCCCCGAGAAGAAGTCCTCCTCGGGGACGAAGAAGACGGCCGGAGACACCCACACGTCGGCCGGCGCGCACTCCCTCGTGGCGCCCGTGCAGGCCGCCATGGGCACGCCGTACCACGCCTCGGGCGCGCACTGGTCGAAGGGCTACCACACCGGCGTCGACTTCCCGGTGCCCACCGGCACCCCGGTCAGGGCGGTCGCGGCAGGACAGGTGGTCGCGGCCGGCTGGGGCGGCTCCTTCGGCTACCAGGTGGTGATCCGGCACGCCGACGGCCGCTACTCGCAGTACGCCCATCTGTCGGCGATCTCCGTGAAGACCGGCCAATCGCTCACCGCGGGACAGCGCATCGGACGTTCCGGGTCCACCGGGAACTCCACGGGTCCGCATCTGCATTTCGAGGTGCGGACGGGGCCGGGGTTCGGTACGGATGTCGATCCGGTGGCCTATCTGCGCTCGGGCGGCGTCAAGATCTGACCCGCACCCGACACCGCTCCCGAAGCGGCAGGGGCACCCGGTAGACGCCGCCGTGGAGCGGGCCCAGGGAGGCGGAGAGCGTGTACGTGTCCCATGCCCGCTCCGCGCCGTCGCCCGGCGGCGCAGCGAACGTCTTCCCCTCGGCCGCCGGTCTGCCGCCCGGCTCCGCCCGGCCCGCCTTGCCCCGCTGCTGCGGCAGTACCACGACCGCCTCCCCGCCCGCCGCCGTCCCGGCGAGGGCGGGCACGGGCAGCGGCGCCGCACCCGTCGCGGGCAGCGGTTCGCCGGGGTGCGGGGCGGGCCCCATGCGCTCGGTCGTCAGCAGGACCAGTCCGCCCGCCGCCAGCACACCGCAGCCCAGCGCGAGCACGGTGCCGGTGGTGCCGTACCGGAAGGTCTCGCCGAACAGGGTGAGGCCGACCGCGGCGGCCAGCACCGGGTTCACCACGGTCAGCGTGGCCAGCGGCGCGGCCAGCCCGCCGTCCCGGTACGCGGCCTGCGACAGCAGTACGCCGCCGAAGGCGAATGCGCCGATCACGGCCAGCGACGGCAGCTCCGCGGGGGCGATCCCGCTGCTCCAGTCGACCGCGACGGTCTTCGTGAACACGGAGGACATGCCGAACGCCATGCCGGAGGCGGTCGCGAGCAGCACGCTGCGCACCGCCGGATGCCGGTGCGCCACCCGGCCCGCGATCATCAGGGCCACGACCGCACCGCCGGTGACGAGCCCGACCGCCGACTGCGCGGCGCCGTCGAGCGCGTGCCCGTCGGACGCGCCGACCAGGGACAGCAGGCCCGCGAGGCCGACCGTGGCCATGATCGCGCCGCGCCAGGCGGTGGCCCCGGCGCTGCGCCCCACGAACAGCGCCGCCATGGGCAGCGCGAACACGATGGTCAGGGCGCCCAGCGGCTGCACCAGACTGAGGGGGCCGTAGGCCAGCGCCACCACGTGCAGCAGCCCGCCGAGCCCGTTGAGCGCCATCGCCGCCCACCAGCTCGGCCGGCGCAGCGGCCCGTACCGGTCGTCCGGGGAGGAGGACACCGCCACCCGCTCCTGCACGATCGCTCCGCCGGCGTAGGCGACGGCGGAGACGATCGAGAGCACCACGGACAACGCGAGGGCACTCATGAGCCGCTCCTCTGCGTGAAACGGGGGCGGGAAACCCGGTGCGGCGAACGATCGTGTTGCATGGTCAACACTCTGCCCGCCCGAGGGCTTCCCGTCGTCGTACCTGAGCAGGCAATGGGTCCTACTGCCGATGGAGTACGGTCCCGGCCCTGTCATCCCACGGGTGGGCGACGCAGGGTGGACACCCGGTCACCGGCCGCCGCCACCGGCCCTGGTACTACTCGGCTTCGTGGACCTCGACCCCAGACTCGCCGCGCTCCGCCCGCTCGGTGGCTTCTTCGTCCTACGCGCCGCCGCAGACGCCGCAACGGATCCGTCCCGGCCGCTGCCGACGCTCGCGGACGCCTACGCCGATACGAGGTCGGATGTCTACGGCATCCCGCTCACTTTCCGGGTGGAGCTGGTCGCCCGGCGTCTGCGCGCACCCGAGCCCCGGGTGAGCGCGTCCATCGCCCAGCAGGGACTCGCCGCCCGGCTGTGGTCGGCGGCGCTCGGCTGCGCCGCCCTGTACGGCCGCGTTCCCGACCTCGACCCGCGCCTGCTGCGCTGGGACCCGGAGGCCGGCGCCCCCGACGACCTGTGGCTGACCGAGGTGCGTGCCCTGCCCGCAACCGCCGCCGTACTCGCGGACACCGTGCTGCACACCCACCTCGGGCCCCTGGGCGAGGCGCTGCGCGCCCGTTACGGGATCGCCGCGGGCCTGCTGTGGGGCAACGCCGGCTCGGCGCTCGCCGGGGCGGCCCGCGCACTGGAGAGGTGGGCGCGCGGCAGCGGCCGCGGCGATGTCGCGGGCCGGGCCCGCGCGCTCACCGCCGACCTGTTCGCCCACCCCCTGCTGAGCCCGACCGGCACCTTCGCCGAGGCCGCCTTCCGGCGCCGCAGTTGCTGTCTGTACTACCGGGTCCCCGGCGGCGGGCTCTGCGGCGACTGCTGCTTCAGCCGGCCGCCGTACTCTTCCCCACGCGCCCCGTCCGGGCCACCATGAGGGGACCGGCCGGTGAGAGCAGGGGGTTACGGGTGCGAGTGGGACTGCTGAGCCGGGAATACCCCCCGGACGTGTACGGCGGCGCGGGCGTCCATGTCGAGTTCCTCGCCCGCGAGCTGGGCTCCCTGGTCGACCTGGAGGTGCACTGCTGGGGCGAGGGCCGCGGCTCCGGCGTCGTACGGCACCGCCCGTGGACCGCGCTGGACACCGCCAACGACGCGCTGCGCACCTTCTCCGTGGACCTGTCCATCGCCGCGGCCCTCGCGGGCCGCGAACTCGTCCACTCGCACACCTGGTACGCCAATCTGGCCGGCCATCTCGCCAAGCTCCTGTACGGCGTCCCGCACGTGGTGACCGCCCACTCCCTGGAGCCGCTGCGGCCCTGGAAGGCCGAGCAACTGGGCGGCGGCTACGCCCTGTCCGGCTGGTCCGAGCGCACCGCGGTCGAGGCCGCCGACGCGGTGATCGCCGTGTCCGGTGCGATGCGCGAGGACATCCTCGGCTGCTACCCGGCGCTCGACCCGGCCCGGGTCCACGTC
This sequence comes from Streptomyces sp. NPDC001508, assembly GCF_040298665.1. NCBI lineage: Bacteria > Bacillati > Actinomycetota > Actinomycetes > Kitasatosporales > Streptomycetaceae > Streptomyces > Streptomyces sp. NPDC001508. The sequence continues at coordinate 57,038 of NZ_JBEPAP010000042.1, read as the reverse complement.
GTGCACAACGGCATCGACACCGCCCTGTACCGGCCCGACCCCGGCACCGACGTGCTCACCCGCACCGGCCTTGACCCGCACCGGCCCTACGTCCTGTTCGTCGGCCGTATCACCCGCCAGAAGGGCGTGCCCCGGCTGCTGCGCGCCGTACGGGACATCGACCCGGCGGCCCAGGTCGTGCTGTGTGCCGGCGCCCCCGACACCCCTGAGATCGACCGGGAGTTCCGCGACCTGTTCGGGGAACTCAGCCGCGTCCGCGCCGGTGTGCACTGGATCCCGCGGATGCTGCCGCGCGCCGACGTCGTGCAACTCCTCACGCACGCCGCCGTGTTCGTCTGCCCGTCGGTGTACGAACCGCTCGGCATCGTCAACCTGGAGGCGATGGCCTGCGCCGCCCCGGTGGTGGCGTCCCGGGTCGGCGGCATCCCCGAGGTCGTCGAGGACGGCCGGACCGGGCTGCTGGTCGACGTGGACGACGCCTTCGAGGCGTCCCTGGCGCGGGCCCTGGACCGCGTACTCGGCGATCCGGCGGCGGCCCGGCGGATGGGCGAGGCCGGACGGGAGCGCGCCGTGCGGGAGTTCGGCTGGGACACGGTGGCGCGACGCACCGTCGGGCTGTACGAGGAGGTACTCAAGCAGGCTTGACGCATGCCGCGTCAACCAGGCTTAGCGCATGCCGCGCCAGGGCAGCATGGGGGAAGCAGGGGGAGGGGGAGCGGCCATGCGTCGTGGGGGACCTTCAGTGCTCGGCATCGTCCTGGCGGGCGGCGAGGGCAAGCGGCTGATGCCCCTGACCGCGGACCGGGCCAAACCGGCGGTCACCTTCGGCGGCACCTACCGCCTGGTGGACTTCGTGCTCTCCAACCTCGTCAACGCCGACATCCTGCGCATCTGCGTGCTCACCCAGTACAAGTCGCACTCGCTGGACCGGCACATCACCACCACCTGGCGGATGTCCAGCCTGCTCGGCAAGGGGCAGCCGGTCTCGTGACGGGCCGCCGGGAGCGTTCGCCGCTGGTAACCGGCAGGGCCGCGTGGGCGACGCGTCGCGCACCACCCCCGCGGGATCCCAGGCTTCCAGGCCCGCGGACCTCAGGATGCAGACAACGATGTCGAGATCCGGAGGTCATCCGAGATGAGAGTGACCCGGCGTCCGCGACTGTGCCTGGCCGGGGTGATGGCGGCGTCCGCGCTGTTCGCCACCCCCGCCGCACGGGCCGCCGAGCCGACCGTCGGCCACCTCACCGACCTGGTCGACCCGTTCATCGGGACCCAGAACGAGGGCAACACCTTCCCCGGCGCCGCCGTGCCCTTCGGCATGGTGCAACTGTCCCCGGACACCGGGCACAGCACCGGCTACGACTACTCCCACCGCCGGATCCGCGGCTTCTCGCTGGTCCATCTCTCGGGTGTCGGCTGCCGCATCGGCGGTGACCTGCCCGCGCTGCCGACCACCGGTGACGTCACACAGACGGACTACGCCCGGTACGCGGCCGGGTTCCGGCACGAGGACGAGCGGGCGAGCCCCGGCTACTACCGGGTGGGCCTGGCCTCCGGGATCGGGGCCGAACTCACCGCCACCGCCCGCACCGGCGTGCAGCGCTACACCTTCCCCGCCACCGACAAGGCGAACGTGCTGCTGAACGCGGCCCAGTCGCTGCACAAGCCGGTCGCGAGCGAGGTACGGATCCTCGACGACCGGACGGTACGCACCAAGATCACCGGCCGTGGCTTCTGCCGGAACACCCCGCCCTACACCGTGTACACACTGACCCGCTTCGACCGGCCCTTCACGGCGTACGGCACCTGGGGCGGCGCCACCGTCACGCCCGGCGCGCGGACCGGGTCGGACGGCGCCTACCTCCGCTTCGACACGACCCGGCGGCGCACCGTCACGGCGACCACCGCCCTGTCGTACGTCGACGCACACGGCGCGGAGGTCAACCTGCGCGCGGAGGGCGGCCGTTCCTTCGACGCCGTGCGTGCGGCGGCGCGGCGGGCGTGGGAGGAGCGACTGGGCACGGTCCGCGTCACGGGCGGCGACCGGACGCGCCGGCGCACCTTCTACTCGTCGCTGTACCGGTCGTTCCTCGCGCCGAACGTCGGCAGCGACGCGGACCGCCGCTACCGGGGCTGGGACCAGCGGGTGCGCCGCGCACAGGACTTCACGTACTACCAGAACTGGTCCCTGTGGGACACCTACCGCACCCAGTGCCAACTGCTCGCCCTGCTCGCCCCGCGCGAGGCCCGCGACATGGCGGTCTCGGTGGTCAGGGTCGGCGAGGAGGGCGGCTGGCTGCCCAAGTGGGGCTACGGCACGGTCGAGACGAACATCATGACGGGCGATCCGGTCACCCCGTTCCTGACCACCGCCTACCAGCAGGGCCTGCTCGCCGGGCACGACGGGTACGAGGAGCGGGCGTACCGCGTGCTGAAGCGCAACGCCGACGGTGTGCCGCCGCCCGGCCTGCCGATGGCGGGCCGCGAGGCCAACGCGGAGTACATCGCGCACGGCTTCGCCCCCTACGACAAGGGCCGCCCGCAGGCCAAGCTCGGCGACTCCGACTACCACCAGGGCGGCTCGGTGACCCTGGAGTACGCCCTGTCCGACGCGATGCTCGCGCAGATGGCGCGCGGCCTCGGCCACACCGGCGACGCCGCCCGCTACGCGGCCCGGTCCCGCAACTACCGCAACGTCTTCGACCCCTCGACCGGTTTCTTCCGGGCCCGGGACGTCTCCGGCGCCTTCACCGGACCGGCCGACCCCGCGCACAGTGTCGGCTTCCACGAGGGCACCGCCTGGCAGTACCAGTGGCTGGTCCCGCAGGACCTGCCGGGGCTGATCCGCCTGCTCGGCGGCGACCGGGCGGCGAACGACCGGCTGGACGCGTTCTTCGCCTACGACCGGCTGCTCGCCGACCCGGAGGGCACCGCCCGTCGGGTCTGGGTGCACGGCGATCCGTACGCGTACTACCACGCGGACAAGTACAACCCGCAGAACGAGCCCGACCTCATCGCCCCGTACACATATCTGTCGACCGGTCAGCCCTGGAAGACCACCGACGTGGTGCACGCGGCGCTCACCCTGTTCACGGACGCGCCGACCGGGGTCACCGGCAACGACGACCTCGGCACCATGTCCGCCTGGCATGTGCTCTCCTCGATCGGGCTCTTCCCCGTCCAGCCCGGTCACGGCACCTGGGGCCTGTCCACGCCCGTCTTCGACCGGGTCGAGCTGGTCCTGGACCGGCGGTACTGGCCGAGCGGCGGACTGACCGTCACCGCGCCCGGCACCTCGGCCGCCGACCGCTATGTCCAGACGGTCCGCGCCGACGGAGTGCCGCACGCCCGGACGTATCTGACGACGGGTGCGCTGCGCTCCCTGCGGACGCTCGTGTTCACGGTCGGCCCGCGCCCGTCAGAGTGGGGTACATCACCTCAGTCGGCCCCACCTGCCCTGACGTGACCTCAGGCGCCTCATGCGTCCCGCCGCCCTCGGAGGGCCGGACACTTCATGTGGCGTTAACTGTGCGTAGCCTGATCGTACTTGACCGTAATCGTCGGCGGGGGGTTGACTGCTTGTCCACCCCCCGCCGACGCGAGGCAAACCATTGACATCCCATCTGCTCGCTCCCCTCGACCTTGCGTTCTGGAACATCGAGTCCGACCTGCACCCGATGCACCTGGGCGCGCTCGGTGTCTTCGCCACGCACTCGCCCACCGCCGGCGCGCACGCCGCCGACCTGCTCGCCGCCCGCGCCGCCGCCGTGCCCGGGCTGCGCATGCGCATCCGGGATGTATGGCAGCCGACCGGCTCCCCGCTGGCCCTCCCGCTCGCCTTCGGCGGCGCGGCCCGCGAACCCGACCCCGGCTTCGACCCCCTGAACCATGTGCGCCTGCACGCCCCCACCGACGACTTCCAGGCCGTCGCGGGCCGGCTGATGCAGCGTCCGCTGGAACGCGGCCTGCCGCCCTGGGAGGCACATGTCCTGCCCGGCGCGGACGGCGTCTCCTTCGCCGTGCTGTTCAAGTTCCACCATGCGCTGGCCGACGGCCTGCGGGCACTCAAGCTCGCCGCCGGCGTGCTCGACCCGGTGGACCTGCCGCAGCGCGGCCCCCGCCCCGCCGCGCCACCGCGCCGCACGGTGCCCGACGTGCGCAAGCTGCCCGGCCTGCTGCGCGGCGCACTGTCCGACGTCGGCCGCGCCCTCGACATCGGCGCCTCCGTCGCCCTGTCCGGCCTGGGCGTGCGCTCCTCCGCCGCGCTCGCCTCCGCCGCCAGCGGCACCCGCCGCACCGCGGGCGTCGTCCTCGACATCGACGATGTGCACCGGGTCCGCAAGACCGCGGGCGGCACCGTCAACGACGTACTGATCGCCGTCGTCGCGGGCGCCCTGCGGCGCTGGCTCGACGAGCGCGGCGACGGCAGCGAGGGGGTCGCGCCGCGTGCCCTGATCCCCGTCTCCAAGCGCCGCCCGCGCACCGCGCACCCCCAGGGCAACCGGCTCTCCGGGTACCTGATACGGCTTCCCGTGGGCGAACCCGACCCGCTGCGCCGCCTCGGCACGGTGCGTGCCGCGATGGACCGCAACAAGGACGCGGGACCCAACCGGGGCGCGGGCGCCGTCGCGCTGCTCGCCGACCACGTGCCCGCCCTCGGGCACCGGCTCGGCGGACCGTTCGTCGGCCAGGCCGCCCGGCTCTGGTTCGACATCCTGGTCACCAGCGTGCCGCTGCCCGGTCTCGGCCTGCGGCTCGGCGGCCACCAGCTGACCGAGGTCTACCCCTTCGCCCCGCTCGCCCCCGGCCAGTCGCTGGCGGTCGCGATCTCGACCTACCGCGGCCGGGTCCACTACGGACTCGTCGCCGACGCACGGGCCGTGCCCGACCTCGACCGGCTGGCCCGGGCGGTGACCGACGAGGTCGAAGCCCTGATCACGGTCTGCGAGGCCTGAGCACGGGCGGGCCGGTACCGATCGCCGCGGCGCCCGGCCCCGCGCGCCGCCGGTCCCCGAGGCACGGGTTTGGCGGTGCGGCCGGGCGCTCCGTAAAATTCCGCGTTCGACGGCGGGCGCGACCGGAGCGCCGTGCGGAGATCAGGGAAACGGCAGCGCGATGACGGTGACACAGGACGGCCCGGCGGCTCCCGAGAGGGCGCCGGCGCCCGGTGACGAGGCGGCGTACGGCCCGGGCATCGACCCCGAACGCCTCGCCGTGTGCCTCAGCGTGCTGGCGGAACTCGACCGGATCGAGGTCGACCACCCCGACGCGGTCAAGGTGCGCCGGGCCACCTCGCAGATCTACCGCACGGTCAAGCAGCGCCGCCGCCAGGAGCGCCGGGCCGCCAAGACCGCCCACGACAAGGCGGTCACGGAGGCCACCGCGACCGGCTCCGCCCAGCGCATCGACGACGAGACCGAGGGCGTCCTGCCCTCCTCGGCGACGCGGGCGGGCCGGATCGCGGGCGTGCTCCAGCGCCCGCGCTCCTGCTACATCTGCAAGCAGCGCTACGTCGAGGTCGACTACTTCTACCACCAGCTGTGCCAGGAGTGCGCCGCCGAGAACCGGGCCCGCCGCGACGCCCGCGCCGACCTCGACGGCAAGCGGGCGCTGCTCACCGGCGGCCGGGCCAAGATCGGCATGTACATCGCGCTCAGGCTGCTGCGCGACGGCGCGCACACGACGATCACGACGCGGTTCCCGAACGACGCGATCCGCCGTTTCAAGGCCCAGCCCGACAGCGACGAGTGGATCCACCGGCTGAAGATCGTCGGCATCGATCTGCGCGACCCCGCCCAGGTGGTGGCGCTGGCCGACGCGGTCGCCGCCGAGGGCCCGCTCGACATCCTGATCAACAACGCGGCGCAGACGGTGCGCCGCTCACCCCAGGCCTACGGCGAGCTGGTCGCCGCCGAGTCCGCCCCGCTGCCGGCCGGTGAGCTGCCCGCCTCCGAGGTGATCGGCGCCTTCGGCTCGGGCGCGGTAGCAGCCCTCCCGGTGGCCGGCGGCGGCGCCCTGACCGCCGAGGACGTGACCGGCCTGGCGCTCGTCTCCGGCTCGGCGTCCCTGGAGCGGATCGCGGCCGGTACGGCCATCGACGCCGGCGGGCTGGTCCCCGACCTGCACGACACCAACAGCTGGATCCAGTCGGTGGACGAGGTCACGCCGGTGGAGCTGCTGGAGGTCCAGCTGTGCAACTCGACGGCCCCGTTCATCCTGATCAGCCGGCTGCGCCCGGCCATGGCGGCCTCCCCGGCCCGGCGGACGTATGTCGTCAACGTCTCCGCCATGGAGGGCGTCTTCAGCCGCGGCTACAAGGGCGCCGGGCATCCGCACACCAACATGGCCAAGGCCGCGCTCAACATGCTCACCCGCACCAGCGCGCAGGAGATGTTCGACAAGGACGGCATCCTGATGACGGCCGTGGACACCGGCTGGATCACCGACGAGCGCCCGCACCCCGACAAGATCCGCCTCGCCGAGGCCGGTTTCCACGCCCCGCTGGACCTGATCGACGGCGCCGCCCGTGTCTACGACCCGATCGTGCGCGGCGAGACCGGCGAGGACCTGTACGGCGTCTTCCTGAAGGACTACGCCCCCGCCAAGTGGTAACCCCCCGAGGGGCGCGGGCACCGGCGTGCCCAAGCGGGGCGCTCCCGCAGTTGATCGACGGCCGTTGCGCCCCGAAAGTCGAAAGGGGCGCGGGGAACGGCGCGCCCGGCCACGACGAACCGGCGGCCGTCGTGGCGGGGCGGCGGTGATCCGTGGGTCGTGCCCGGACGGGGCGCGGGGACCGGCGTGCCCAAGCGGGACGCTCCCGCAGTCGTTCGACGGCCGTTGCGCCCCGAAAAGGGGCGCGGGGAACGGCGCGCCCGGCCACGATGCTCCTGCGGCCGGCCGGCGGCCGTCGTGGCGGGACGGCGGTGATCCGTGGGCCGTGCCCGGACGGGGCGCGGGGACCGGCGTGCCCAAGCCGGACGCTTCCGCAGTCGTTCGACGGCCGTTGCGCCCCGAAAAGGGGCGCGGGGAACTGCGCGACCGGCCACGACGACCCCGCAGCGGACCGACGACCCACCGCTCAGGCGGAGCGACCGTCACGGCCGACGCCCGGCGCGAGCCGGGAATGCCGGGCCGCGACCAGTTCGAGCACCGTGCGCCAGTCCTCCAGGACCCCCGCGTCGAAGGCGACGGTCCGGCCCTCCTCGGCCGCGTGCTGCAGACGCAGCAGATCGTCGTCGGCCGCCGGGCCGCGCTGCCGCACCAGCCCGTATACGCGCTCCCCGAGCAGCGGCCGTACGGCCTGCGCGGCGCGCGTCGCCTGCCCGGCCGGGTCGCCCGGGTCGAGCAGCTGCCCGATGCCGTGCACCAGCCCCGCCACCTGGAGTTCCTTGTCGGCGGGGCGGGCGCGGCGCAGCAGCGCGGCGGTGCGCAGCGCGTGCTCGTACCGGCAGGCGTACAGCAGATCCATCAGCTCCTCGACGCTGCGCAGCTCCATGCGTCAGTCCTCCCGCGAGACAGCCGTTGCCTTGTGTCAGCAGATCATGGGGAGCTTGCGACCCGGCCAACGGGACCTGAACTGCACAGCGCCGGGTTCCTGTGTTCGACCGTTGCTTCGAACGGGTGATCCCAAAGGGCGCATCACCTTAAATAAAGGGACAAATCGATGTCGGTGCAACACGGAGTGGCGCGGGAACGTTACAGCTTGTTTGCACTCCCGATCGAGCGGACCCCCGCTCATTTGGTTACTCTGGGAGGAGGCGGACGACAACACCGGGTCCCATCCACACCCACGGTCCGTCCGGGGCCGACCGGCCCATCGCGGCCGGCTCTGTTGCGAGTACCGGCGCCACCGCGTCCGAACTGGCCTTCCATCCAGACCTGAGCGGGCGTCGAGCGCCGGAGACGCACACTGGCCCACACGCCCCGAGGGTGACCCGATACATAAGGAGTGCGCGGTGACACCGGAGAAGACGAATCGCGAGCAGCGCCCCAAGGAACACCCGGAGCGGTCGGGCGGGCGCAGGCCCGGACAGCTCGGCAGCCTCGATGTGTGGGCCCGGTCGGCCCCGATCCGCCTCGCGGGCTACGAGGACGACCTGGCCGAGCCCCACATCCTGCCGAGCGTCGACTGATCCGAGGGGCGTCCGGCGCGGTCGCCCGACGCATGGGCGTGCGACACTCACGCCCATGCTGATCAGAGACGCCGTGGCCGGCGACTGGCCGCGGATCTGGCCGTTCTGGCACCGGATCGTCGCCGCCGGCGAGACCTACACCTGGGACCCGGACACCCCGCAGGAGACCGCCCGCGCCCTGTGGACGGGCCCGGCCAAGCGGGTCTACGTCGCCGAGGACCCGGCCGGAGCCGTGGTCGGCTCCGCCTACCTCACCCCGAACTACGGCGGGCCCGCCGCCGACATCGCCAACGCCGGCTTCATGGTCGACCCCGACCGAGGCGGTCACGGCATCGGCCGCGCCCTCGCCGAACACGTCCTCGCCGAGGCCGCCACGCACGGCTACCGCGCGATGGTCTTCAACGCCGTCGTCGAGACCAACCCGGCCGTGGCGCTGTGGACGTCCCTCGGCTTCACGATCCTCGGCACGGTCCCGCACGCCTTCGCCCACCCGCGCCACGGCCGGGTTGGCCTGCACATCATGTACAAGGCGCTCGACTAGTCGAGCGGCGCCGCACGACGCCACGGGCGCCGTTCCTCCAGGTACCGTGCCGGCTCCAGCAGGACCGGTTGGCGGTGCCGTACGACCGGGTGCTCGCCGCGGTCCGGGAAATGGCCGTCCACCTCGGTGCGGCCGAGCGCGGCGGCGTCTTCCAGGGCACCGCCGCCCGCGACTACGGCAGCTGAGCCTCCGTCGTCAGCCGGGTCGGCGGCAGGAACTCCCGGACGTACGTCCGCTCCCAGCAGGCGCCCGTCTCCCGCAGCTCGCGCCAGGTCGTGTACCGGTAGCGGAAGAGGCGGGCGCGGACGTAACGCGGCGGCCGGTCCGGCGGGAACGGCGAACGGCGCAGCAGCCGCAGCGTGTCCCGGTCGTTCTCCAGGAGCCGCTCCACCAGGGGGCCGAACCAGTCCCCGGCGTACGCGGGCGACAGCGCCGCGAACCACATCAGCCAGTCCAGCCGCAGATGGTAGGGGGCGAACTGGCGCGGCCAGCGCCGCGGGTCACCCGGCTTGCCCTTGAACTCGTACTCCCGCCACCCCTCGTCCGCCCGCGGCACCGTATCCAGCGTGCCCTCGACCACCACCTCGTAACGGACCCGGCCGACGCTGCCGAACGCGCCGTAGGTGTTCACCAGGTGCAGCGGATCGAAGGAGCGGTTCATCACCTGGCGGCGGGAGACCATGTTCAGCACCGGGCGGTAGCTCAGGACCACCAGCAGCGCGGCGGCGGCGAGCACCACGCACACGTACCACAGCGGGGCCGCGCCCACCGAAGGGTGCGCGCCGGGGAAGCGGATCGCCGACAGCGCCAGCACGACGGTGATCCAGTTCAACCAGGAGAAGTTACCGGACAGCACCAGCCACAACTGGGTGACGATCATCAGGGACGCGGCAAGGGTCGCCACCGGCTGCGGGGCGAACAGCAGCACGGGCACCACGAGTTGGGTGAGGTGGTTCGCCGCCGCCTCCACCCGGTGCAGCGGACCGGGCAGCCGGTGGAAGAACCAGCTCAGCGGGCCCGGCATCGGCTGGGTCTCGTGGTGGTAGTACAGACAGGTCAGCTTCCGCCAGCACGGATCGCCGCGCATCTTGATCAGACCCGCGCCGAACTCCAGCCGGAACAGGATCCAGCGCAGCAGGAACAGCACCACCACCGGCGGCGCGACCTCGTCGTTGCCCAGGAACACGGCGAGGAAGCCGACCTCAAGCAGCAGCGACTCCCAGCCGAACGCGTACCAGGTCTGGCCGACGTTGACGATCGACAGGTACAGCGCCCAGGGCACCAGCCACAGGGCCATCGCGCCGGCCGTGGGAAGCAGCGCGTCCGCTCCCGCGAGCAGCGCCGCCGAGACGGCGCAGCCCGCCCAGCAGCAGGCCGCGAAGAACCGGTCGGAGTAGTACAGGTGGAACAGGCTCGGCGCGCGCCGAAAGCGCACCCGTGCCACGAACCGGGGAACCGGCAGCATGCCCCGCTGCCCGATCAGCGCGCGGAACTGAAGGGCGGCCGTCAGGAACGCGACGAGGTACACGGCGGCCAGAGCCCGCTGGAACACCAGTCGGCTCAACCAGTACTCGGATGCGGTGAACCAGTCCACGGCCCTGCGCTCCCTCCTTCGATGGACGCCCGCGGGGTGCGCCTCACCGTGCGTACCGCGTCGCTGCGTTTGCGTGATCCGGGCGGGTGATGCGGACAATGGTGGTCGAAGGGTCGATTGTCCCCACTGGGTCTGAATGATGTCGGAGAACGCGGTGCGGATACCCACCGGAACCATCCTCACGGTCAGTGTGCTCTCGGCGCTCTCGGCGGTGCCGCTCCTCGCCGGATGCGGCGCCGACGACGGCCGGGCCACCCGTACGGCGCAGTCGGCCGTGCCCGCCGCCGTACCCGACCCCGATCCGCCGCCGCGCACGGCGTCCCCGTCGCCGGACGTCAGCCCCACCGGCGACGGCCCGCGCAGCCCGGCGCCGACCTGCACGCCCGGGACGGCGTCCCCCGCCCCGGATCCGAACGCCAGTGCGGACATAGCCGTGGCGGACGCCGCCACCGCGCCCCGGCCGGGCCCGGCCGACTGCGTCCGGGACACCCGACCGGCCCCCTCGGCCACCCGGTCGGTCCCGCCACCCGCCTCGAAGCCGGACGGTTCCCCGCGCACCACCGAGGAGGCCGGACCCGAGACCGTCCCGGAAGCGCCCGACCTGTCCGACGGCGGCGGCCGGGTCCCCGAGGACACCGCCGTCACCGACGCGATCTTCGACAGCCCCACCGGCGTCCTCGGCGGCTGAAGGCCCACGGTGGCGCCGACACCGGTCGAAGAACCGGACGAACCCTGGCAAGGCGGCTCCATGTCCGATCGGGGAGCGAGCGCCCGGTCGGTCCCGGACGACTGGCCCGCCCACCCGGATCCGTTCCTGGCGCTCAACCGCATGGGCACCTTCGACTGGGACCTGGACACCGGTCTTTACCATATGGACGCCCAGGCCCACGAGGTGTTCGACCTGCTTCCCGAGGAGTTCGACGGACGCCTGGAGTCGCTCGGCACCCGGGTGCCCCGGCCGGAGGCCGGCCGGATCGACGCCGTCGTCTCCCGCGCCATCAAGGACGGCAGCGAGAACTACGGGGCCTACTTCCGCATCCGCCGCCGCGACGGCCGCTACCGCTGGACGCACACCCAGGGCTACATCCGGCGCGACGAGACCGGCAGACCGCGCCGGGTCATCGGGATCGTCCGCGACGCCACCCAGGAACTCGCGGACAGCGAGGAACGCAGCCTGCGGGCCGCCCAGCACGCGGCCTTCCGCCGGCAGAGCAACGTGGTGCAGGTCATCACCGCCGCCCTCTCCCACGCCCGCGGCGTCCAGGACGTCATCGACGTGCTCAAGGACACCGACGGCGTACGGCACCTGGGCGCGACCAGCCTGGTCATGGGCCTGGTGGAGGCGGGCCGGATCCGGCTGGTCGCCGAGGGACCCGAGGGCAGCTTCGTGCCCGGCACCCGGGTCACCGGGATAGACGAGCCCTACCCGATGAGCGAGGTCGTGCGCCTCCTCAGCCCCCGCTTCATCGAGTCCCCGCAGGAGTTCGCCGAGGGCTATCCGATCCTGTGGCCGCACCTCACCGACCTCGACATCACCTCGGCCGCCTATCTGCCGCTGATCGCCGAGGCCCGCCCGATCGGCGCCATGGGCCTGCTCTACAACGACCGGCGCGGCTTCTCGGCCGAGGAACGCGCCGTGCTGGTCGCCCTCGGCAGCAGCATCGCGCAGAGCCTGCAACGCGCCATGCTCTACGAACAGGAACGGGACCTCGCCCAGGGCCTCCAGCAGGCCATGCTGCCGCGCACCATCCCGAGCGTCCGCGGCGCCGACATCGCCGTCCGCTACCGCGCCGGCTCCGCCGCGGGCTCCCTCGGCCGGGACATCGGCGGCGACTGGTACGACCTCATCCCGCTGCCGGGCGGCCGGGTCGGCGCCGTCATCGGCGACGTCCAGGGGCACGACACACACGCGGCGGCCGTCATGGGCCAGCTGCGCATCGTGCTGCGCGCCTACGCGGCCGAGGGGCACACCCCGGCCACCGTGATGGCCCGGGCCTCGGTGTTCCTGCACGAACTGGACACCGACCGGTTCGCCACCTGCCTCTACGCGGAGGCCGACCTGTCCACCGGGGTGGTCCAGATGGTCCGGGCCGGTCACATCGACCCGCTGATCCGGCACACCGACGGCAGCTGTCACCGCATGCCGGTCGACGGCGGACTGCCGCTCGGCCTGTCCGCCGAGTTCGGCCGGCTCGAATACCCGGTGGCCACCCTCGAACTGGACCCCGGCCAGACCCTGCTGCTGTGCACCGACGGTCTCGTCGAACAGCCGGGCACCGACCTCGACGACGGGGTGCGGACCCTCACCGAACTGATCGGCACCGGCCCGAAGGACGTACGCGACCTCGCCGACCGGCTCATCGACATGGCCGAGGAACGCGGCGGCGACGACGACGTGGCCCTGCTCCTGCTGCGCCGCCGCGACGCCGACACGACACAGGGCGGCGGCCGGCTCCAGCAGCATGTGGCCCCCGGCGACCCGCGGGCCCTCGCGCTGGCCCGGCACATGATCCGCGCCGCGGTCCGCGCCTGGGGCGCCCGCGACCACGCCGACGAGATCGAACTGGCCGCCGACGAACTGATCACCAACGCGCTCATGCACACCGAGGGCTCCGCGATCGTCACCCTCAGGGTGCTCGGCGGCAGCGAGCGCAGGCTGCGCGTCGAGGTCGAGGACTCCTCCAGCGCCCTGCCGCGCCGCCGCGACGCGGGGGAGTCCGGGGTCTCCGGACGCGGCCTGCTGCTGGTCGACCGGCTCGCCGACGTATGGGGCGTCGAGGCGCGCGGCGGCGGCAAATGCGTGTGGTGCGAGTTCCGGACGGGCGGGCGCGGCTGACCACTCGGCGCCCCGGTGGCACCCTGGACCTATGCCGGAACTCCCCGAGGTGGAAGCGCTCAAGGACTTCCTGACCGAGCAACTGGTCGGCCGCGAGGTCGTCCGGGTGCTGCCGGTCGCGATCAGCGTCCTGAAGACCTACGACCCGCCGGTCTCCGCGTTCGAGGGCAGCGAGGTCACGGCCGTGCACCGGCACGGCAAGTTCCTCGACATCGAGGGCGACAGGGGCCTGCACCTCGTGACGCACCTGGCCCGCGCGGGCTGGCTGCACTGGAAGGACCGGCTGCCGGACGGTCTGCCGCGCCCCGGCAAGGGCCCGCTCGCGCTGCGGGCCGCCCTGGCGGACGGCGCGGGCTTCGACCTGACCGAGGCCGGCACCCAGAAGCGGCTCGCGGTGTACCTGGTACGGGAGGTGCGGGAGGTGCCCGGCGTGGCCCGGCTCGGCCCCGACCCGCTCGCCGACGACTTCGACGAGGCCCGGCTCGCCGCCCTGCTGACGGGGGAACGACGGCAGCTCAAGGGCGCGCTACGGGACCAGAGCCTGCTCGCCGGCGTGGGCAACGCCTACAGCGACGAGATCCTGCACGCCGCGAAGATGTCCCCGTTCAAGCTCGCCGCGTCCCTGACCCCGCAGGAGACCGGGCGGCTGTACGAGGCGCTGCGCACCACCCTGACGGAGGCGGTCGAGCGCTCCCGGGGGCTGGCCGCCGGGCGGCTCAAGGCGGAGAAGAAGAGCGGACTGCGGGTGCACGGCCGCGCCGGGGAGCCCTGTCCGGCCTGCGGCGACATCATCCGCGAGGTGTCGTTCAGCGATTCGTCGCTGCAGTACTGTCCGACCTGTCAGACGGGCGGCAAGCCGCTGGCGGACCGCAGGATGTCGCGCCTGCTGAAGTAGTTTCCGCGGGGTGGGGCGCGTTTGTGCCGTCGTTCGGCCGCGGCGCCGTGGTGGCTTGTCAGGGGGACTTGAGGGTCACCAGGTGCTCTCCGGTGGCGGTGCGTACCTCGTAGTGGTCGATTTTCTCGGGGGACATCGCGGAGGCGCCCCGCAGGGTGTTCACGCCGGCGTCGTGGCCGGTCACCGTCCAGCTGGTGAGGATCTGCTCGGTGCCGTCCTCGCCGATCGCGACCAGACGACAGGAATGCGGACCCGCCCCGTCCCTGACCTTCAGCTCGACCTCGGTGCCGTAGGCCTCGCCCTCGCTGGTCACCTGCGCCCACACTCCGGAGTCCGGGTCGGTCGTCGCCGTGACCCGTACGGACGCCGTCCCGTGCCCGGCGTAGGCGACGATCCCGGGACCGGCGACGGCGAACACCACGGAGGCCGCAAGGCCGAACAGCAGACGCCGGCGGCGCGCCCGGTGGCGTGCCGTGACCTCGGCGAGCAGCCGGTCGAGCAGCCGCGGGCCCGGCTGGGCCAGGGGGTGCACAACGCGCGGCGTGGCCCGCCGGTACAGCATCAACTGCCGTGCCGCAGAGCCGAATTCGGTCATGTGTGCCGTGCAGCTGGGGCACTCCATGAGGTGGTCCTCGAAGCGGAAGGCCTCCGCCTCGTCCAGCACGCCGAGCGCGTAAGCGCCGACGTCGCGATGCCTTTCCAGGGACCTCATGCCGAATCCTCGTGCCGTTGGGTGCGGGTGGGGTGACTGCGTGCACCCACCGGTACGCACCGGACAGCCGAATCACTCAAGCCACATCCACAATCGCCGCCCCCCTGGGACAACCCAGGAATTCGGAGCGGTCAGGCCCACGGATTGGTCCGTCGGCGAAAAAGGCTCAGAAGAGATGGATGGCGAGGTGGCCGAGGGGCAGCCCGAGCCGCCAGGCGGGGGTCCACACCTTCGGCCCGTCCTCCTCGCCGACCACCGGGCCGCCGCCCGGCACCGCGTCCAGGTCGGGGGCGAGCAGTTCGGTCTCCTGGAGCCAGCGCCAGGCCTTAGCGGCGAGGTCCAGGTCCGGCGCGGGGGCGCCGGAGGCGATCGCCGCGGTGACGAGCTGGGCCATGCGCTCGCGCACCCAGTCCTGCCAGGGCTGGTCGTACGCCGTCAGCGACAGCCAGGTCTCCAGCTGGGAGACGACCCGGATGCCGGAGAGTTCGCCGTCGGTGTCGGACAGGAAGACGGTCAGCGCCAGCGCGTCCCGGCCGGCCCGGAACTCGAAGGACGTGGGTGGCATCAGATCGCCGGTCCGCAGCAGTTCGTCGGCGATGTACTCGGCGTAGAACCAGGCCACGGGGACGGTCAGCGCGCCGCCGCCGGTGCCGTCCGTGCTCTCTTGACCTCTGTGCAGCATCCCGTCCTGCCTTCCTCCGGTACGTGCGCGTCGCCCGGACCCCGCCCCGGTCCGGAACACGGATGAAGACAGCTGATTGCTCCAACAGGGTCCGCAGCAAGGCGCTTTACCGAGACTTGACCCAGGGCCCGGTTTCACCGCAGGTCGGGCGCGTATCCCGGCAGAACCCGGCGCAGGGCGCGCAGCGCGTAGTACGCGCGGGACTTCACCGTACCGGGTGGGATGCCCAGCGTTTTTGCGGCTTCCGCAACACTCGCCCCTCGGAAATACACGAGCACCAGTACTTCACGGTGTTCCGGAGTGAGTGTCTTCACAGCCTCGCGCACATCCAGGGTGGCGGCCGACCGCTCGGCGTGGTCGGCGCACACCCGCGCGTTCTCCAGGATCGCGTCGCCGACCTCCGGCGGTCGCGCCTGCCGGGCCCGCCGCGCGTCGATCGCGAGCCGCCGGCCCACGGTCAGCAGCCAGGGCCGTACCGAGTCGAAGGCGTCGGCGCGCAGCGCCTCGGGGTGCTGCCAGGCGCGTACGAAGGTCTCCTGCACCAGGTCCTCGGCGCGTTGCCGGTCCCCGTCGCACAGCCGCAGCAGCAGCGCGAACAGCGGCCGGCCGTGCTCGCGTTGCAGCGCGGCCAGCTCGTGCTCGGCGGTCGTCGTCCCATGGTCGAGGGTGGTTCCGGCCGTCATGGCCCCATGGCAGCGCAGGGTCCGCCGAGGGGACAGGGTGCGCGCAGGGATCTGCGACGGACGGTCGATCGCGTCGGCGAACGGTTCGGCGAACGGTCCGTCACGGCCGGTCACGGACACCGGACGGGTTAAAGAGGGCCACCGGGTCGTTTGGGGCGGCCGTCATCTTCGTACTCATTTGTCTGTAAATACGAAACGTGACGGTGATTCGAGACCATCCGGGATGAGCCGATGATCGCACGCAGTCGCCAGGTCGCCCTGGCCCTGACCGTACTCCTCACGGCGGCCGCCGCCTGCTCGGCCGAGGCCCGCAAGCAGCCGCCCGCGCCCGCACACCCGGCGCCGCCGGCGGCGGCCCGCGGCTTCACCCTCGTCGCCTCCGGCGACGTCCTGCCACACACCTCCGTGATCGAGCGGGCCAACTTCGACGCGGACGGCGCAGGCTACGACTTCCGTCCGATGCTCGCCGGTGTACAACCGGTCGTCAACCGCGCCGACCTGGCGCTGTGTCACATGGAGACCGTGTATGGCGCGAACGGCGACTACACCGGTTACCCCGCCTTCAAGTCCCCGCCGCAGATCGCCCCCAGCCTCGCCGCCACCGGCTACGACGCCTGCTCCACCGCCTCCAACCACGCCCTCGACGACGGCGCCCAGGGCATCGCCCGCACACTGGACGCCATGGACCGGGCGGGCCTGCGGCACTCCGGGACGGCGCGTGTCGAGGGGGAGGCCCGCGCGGCCACCTTCATGCAGGCCGGCCCGGCGCGGGTCGCGCACCTGGCGTACACCTACGACACCAACGGCTTCGCGCCGCCGGCCGGGCAGCCCTGGGCGGTCAACCTGATCGAGGAGGCCCGGATCGTCGCCGACGCCCGCGCCGCCCGGAAACAGGGCGCGGACGTGGTCGTCGTGTCCCTGCACTGGGGCACCGAATGGCAGGACGACCCCGACGACCGGCAACTCGCCCTCGCCAAGCGCCTCACCGCCTCACGGACCGCCGGCCGCCCCGACCTGGACCTGATCATCGGCACCCACGCCCATGTCCCGCAGGCGTACGAGAAGGTCAACGGGACCTGGGTCGTGTACGGCATGGGCGATCAGATCGCCGGCGAGATGTACAACCGGCAGGGCCTCCAGGACCCGCGCGGCAACCAGTCCACGCTCGCCCGCTTCACCTTCACCCCGCCCGCCCGGCCCGGCACCCGCTGGGAGGTGACCCGCGCCGAGTTCATCCCGCAGCTGTACGACCTCGACGCGGGCCGCGTGGTCAACATCAACGCGGCCATCGCCGACGGCGCCGAGCTGACCGGCGTGCGCGACCGGATCCGGGACGTGGTGCTCGCCCGCGGCGCCGCCAAGGACGGCCTGGTCATGGGCGAGTGACCCGCCCCGGCCCGGCGAGCGCGGAACGCCGGTAGGAGTACCCGAAGTAGACGACCACCCCGACCACGAACCACACCGCGAACCGCACCCAGGTCTGCCACTGCAGGAAGGTGATCAGCCAGATCGAGAAGACGACGCCCAGCGCCGGTACGAACGGCATCCACGGCGTACGGAAGGTGCGCGGCAGATCCGGCTGCCGGTAGCGCAGCACGATCACCGCGGTACACACCACCACGAACGCCAACAGGATGCCGATATTCGTCAGTTCGGCCGCCTCGCCGATCGGCAGGAACCCGGCGATGGCGGCCGAGGCCACCCCGACGATCCAGGTCACCCGCGTCGGTACGTGCCGCGTCGGATGCGTCTTCGCAAACCACTTGGGCAGCAGCCCGTCCCGAGACATGGAGAACCACACCCGGGTCACGCCCAGCATGAACGTGAACATCACGGTGAGGATGCCGATGATCGCGCCCACCGCGATCACATCCGCCAGCCCGCTCAGGCCCACCGACTTGAACGCCGTGGCGAAGCCGCTCTCCTTGTCGATGTGCCGGTAGTTCTGCATTCCGGTCAGTACCAGGCAGGCCGCCACGTACAGCACCATCGAGATCGCGAGCGAGTAGACGATCGCCCTCGGCATGTGCCGCTGCGCGTCCTTGGACTCCTCGGCGGCCGTGGACATGGCGTCGTAGCCGAACACCGCGAAGAACACGGTGGCCGCGCCGGTGAACGCCCCGCCGACGCCGTAGGGGAAGAACGGGTGGTAGTTGGCGGTGGTGATGTGGAAGACGCCCACACCGATCACCAGCAGTACCACCAGCACCTTCAGCACCACCACGATCGTCTCGAAGCGGGCCGCGCTGCGGATGCCGAGGGTGAGCAGCCAGGCGATGAGCAGGCACAGCAGCGCGGCGAACAGGTCCACCCGGTGCCCGGCCCCGGTGCCGGGCGCCCCCAGCATCCAGGCCGGCAGGTTCGCGCCCATCTCCTCGACCAGGAAGCTGAAGTAGCCGGAGATGCCGATCGCGACCACCGCGACGATCGCCGTGTACTCCAGCAGCAGATCCCAGCCGATGAACCAGCCGGCGAACTCGCCGAGCACCGCGTAGCCGTAGGTGTAGGCGGATCCCGCCTTCGGGATCAGGCCCGCGAACTCGGCGTACGACAGGGCCGCCGCGGCGCTGGCGAGACCGGCGATGAGGAAGGAGACGACCACCGCGGGCCCCGCCACACCATTGGCCACCGTGCCGGCCAGGGTGAAGATGCCCGCGCCGATGATGCCGCCCACGCCGATCGCGGTGAGCTGCCACAGGCCGAGCGATCTCGCCAGCCGGGGGCCCTCGCCGATCTCGGTGTCCTCGATGTGCTCGATGGGTTTGCGGCGGAGAATGCCCTCACCCGGCCGGATCCTGGCCATGTGCCTCACCTCTTCACCTACGGCGAACGGTTGACGGCGGATCATGATGGCCCACACCTGCGCACCATGAAAGACACCACACACGAATCCACCCTCCACCGCCACCCCACGCCGAGCCGTCTCCAGACAGAGGGCAGGCCGAGTGGTCTGTGGCGGGCCGGTTGGGCGGCTCCCGGCCGGGACGCCGTTGCGCGTTCGGTTCCCGGCCGCGCTCGATGCCCCCACGCGTCGCGTTCGTCGCCTCGGTGTACCGCTTCGGCTCGCTGCCGTCTCGGGCACGGCCCGGTCACCGCGAGCAGATCGTCGGCCGGGGCCGGTTTGCGGAAGGGGCGGGCAGGCATCGGTGGCTTGCCTGGTGGGTGGCGCCGGGACGGGCGTGGTCGGGGTGGTGCCGCCGGTGCCGGGCCCGGTCTGGGCGGTCGGCGGTGGGGGCGTCGGGGGGCCGGCCTTCTCGTCGGGGGCCTGCCTGTGCTTGCCGTCGGTGTGGGGCCCCGGCTACGGGACCACCGTCACCGGCCAGCGGCCTGCCTTTACCAGGCGGATTGCCACCGAGCCGATGAACCGGTGGCCCGCCTGCTCGGACGCGCCGACCACGACCGCGTCGGCCTTCAGCTCGTCGGCGGCCTTCACCAGGCCGCTGTAGGGATCGCCACGGAACGTGTGGAACTCCCAGCGCACGTCGAATATCCCCTTGACCTGCTCGGCGGACTCACGGATGTGGGTGACGAGGTCCTCGGCGATCTCGTCCGTCGTCTCCGCCACCGGCGCCCCGAGCGCGGCCCCGGCCGCCATCACCGGCTGCACATAGACGACGGCGAGCAGCGCGTGCTGCCGCCGGGCCAGACCGGCGGCATAGGCGGCGGCCCGCAGCGAGGACTCGGAGCCGTCCACTCCGGCCACGATGACCTTCGGCCCGTCCGTGCCCCGCTCGAATCTGTGCGCGTGCTGTTCGTGCTGTTCCGTCACGGCCGTGAGGCTATCGGAAACCGCAGGTCCCGCTCCCCTCCGGGAGCCCTCGACGGGCGCCGCCCCCGCGGTTCCTACAGTCGGAACCATGAGGGCCACCGCGGAGGCCGCCCAGGGGAAGGACGCCATGGGCCCCACACCGCCGCCCGCGGACCGCTTCCCGGCCGGGTGCCCGAGGGCTTCGCCGCCTTCCTCGGCGCCCTCGCCGCGCTCTGCGCCCTCCTGGCGTTCAGCGCGCCGCTGCGTGTCCTGCTCCGCCCGTTGGTCCGCGCCCTCGACCTGCTGATCGTCCCGGTCGGCGCCGACCTCGCGTACGCCGTCGTTCCTGCTCCTGCCGGCCGTCGCGACCGCCGCCCGCAAGCGGGTCGCCTGGTGGCTGGTCTTGGTCCACCTCGGCCCGGTCGTCCTCACCGACGTACTGGGCCGCACGGCCGGCCTTCTCCGGGGCCTGGCCGGTCAGGACGGTGTACGGCGCGATCTCCCAGGCGCTCGGCGAACAGGCCGACGCCGGCACCCGGCTGCCCGTGTGTGGACACCCTTCCCTTCCCTTCCCGCTCGTCCGTCGCCGCTGACGCACGGCCGCTCGTCCGTCGCCGGTGACGCACGGCCGTACCGGCGTGCGGACGGCTGCGCCGTGCGGGTGGAAAACCCGTCGCCGCACCGGTGTGCGAGTGGTGCGCCGCTGCCCCGGGGCGAGTGATGAGTCATGAAGAAGGATCAGATGCTCACGCGGCGCCGCGTGCTGCTCGCCGGCGCCGCCGCCATGGCGGCGGCCGGCACCGCCGACCTCTTCCTGACCGGCCGCACGGACACGGTCCCCGCACGGCCCGGCGGCGCACCCGCCGCCGGACCCGGGGCACGGGCCGCGGTCAACTCCTCCGCGTTCCGTCTGCGGCCGCTGATCGGTGACGGACCGCCGCGCGCCCTGCCCGCCCGGACCCCCGTGCGGCACGAGCCGATCCTGCGGATGCCCGGCACCGGCCGGCGCATGCTGCTGACCTTCGACGACGGCCCCGACCCCGCCTACACCCCGCACATCCTGGACACCCTCGCGAAGTACGACGTCCGCGCGACGTTCTTCGTGTGCGGGGAGATGGCCGAGTGGAACGGATATCTGCTGGCCAGAATGGCCGACGAGGGACACGTCGTCGGCAACCACACCTGGTCGCATCCGCGGCTCACCGAGCTGAGCCGGGCACAGATCCGCTCCGAGATGGAACGCACCAGCGAGGCCATCGCGAAGGGCTACGGCGAGCACCCCCGCTGGTTCCGCGCGCCGTACGGGGCCTGGAACCGGGCGGCCTTCCAACTGGGCGCCGAGATGGGCATGGAGCCGCTGGCCTGGACGGTGGACAGCCTCGACTGGACCACGCCGGGCACCCGCACCATCATCGACCGGATCGAGCGCGGCGCCGCCCCCGGCGTCGTGGTGCTCTCCCACGACGCCGGGGGCGACCGCTCGCAGAGCGTCAACGCCCTGCGCGGCTATCTGCCTTGGCTGCTGGACAAGGGCTATCACCTGACCGTCCCCGAGCGGCCCTACGGCTGAGCGGCGCGCCCGCCGCCCGCCCGGCCGGGGCACCGTCAGCGGACCTCGGCCAGGCGGGCGAAGACGACGACGTTCCCGTCGTAACCGTTCTGCTTGGAGAACCCGCCTCCGCAGGTGATCACCCGGAGTTCGGGTGTCCCCTTGGAGCCGTAGACCCGGTCGCCGGGGAAGCTGTTCTTCGCGAAGACCTCGACGCCGTAGATCTCGAAGACCGCCGTCTTCTTGTCCTTGCGCCGGACCTCGATCCGGTTCCCCTTCTTCAGGGACCCCAGTCCGTAGAACACCGCGGGACCGGCCGTGTTGTCCACATGGCCGACGATGACGGACGTCCCTTTTTCGCCGGGTGAGACGGCACCCGTGTACCAGCCGGCCAGGTTCGGGTCCTCCGGCGGCGGCGCGGTCACCCAGCCGTCCGTGTCCAGGCCGACCGGAATCACCGGGGCGTCGACCCGGATCGCCGGGATCATCACCCGCTGCGCGGCGGAGAACGACAGCGCGTCCGGCGCCCCGGCGATGCCGGTGCCGGGTACGGGGCTGTCGGCAGCGGCGTTCTGCGCGGGCTGCGGCGGTCCGACGTCGAACTCGCCCGACCCGTTGCGGATGAGCGCGAGACCGGTCAGCAGAACAAGTGCTATCACGCCCCACGGAGCGCGCTTCCTGCGCCGTTCCTCCTCTTCGGGAAGTTCGGACAGCTCGAACGCAGACATTCGCCATCCCCTCTCGGCGCGGCCGTCGCCGCGTCATTCACGCATACGAGAACGCTAAGTCGCGCGCGGACGGGCGGCGACGGGGGCGCTGGCGAACGGGTGACCGGGACGCCTTTCGGTGCGCCATCCGAGTTGCGACCGCGAGGAATTTTCCTGACGGTCCGTGACCTGGGACAACATCCGATTGTGGGCTTTTAGTTCAGCGTGTTTGATCACCGGGACGGAGCATTCTCGACATGCGGGCGTGTTCCGTTCATCCGAAGGTCTACCCCGGAGGTGCTTTTTCGCCGATCGACCGGGGACGGGTCCCGGGGTGCCTCTCGCGGAGGATCACATGGGTAACACTCGCGCCCTGGCGGCCACGGCCATCGCCGTCGCCGTCCTCGGGCTCGCCGCCCCCACGGCCGTCGCGGACGGCGTGGGCAACGGGGGCGGACCGAGCAACACCGGCGGCGTCAACGGCACCGGAGTCCTGCCGGGCGGTGGAATCGCTCCGGGCGGCGTCGTTCCGGGCGGCGTCGCCCCGGGTGGCGTCGCTCCTGGTGGCGTCGTTCCGGGCGGTGGCGTCTTTCCCGGCGGTGGCGTCTTTCCAGGTGGTGGAGTCTTTCCGGGTGGCGTCGCCCCGGGTGGCGTGTTTCCGGGCGGTGGGTTCGCGCCGGGCGGGGTCGGACCGGGCCTCGTCGTTCCGGGCGGTGGCTACTTTCCCGGCAACAACGGCTTGCGCCCGGGCAACGGCCGTGAAGGCCTTGGCCGAGAAGGCGGTCGAGAAGGCGGTCGAGAAGG
Source organism: Streptomyces sp. NPDC001508 (assembly GCF_040298665.1). NCBI lineage: Bacteria > Bacillati > Actinomycetota > Actinomycetes > Kitasatosporales > Streptomycetaceae > Streptomyces > Streptomyces sp. NPDC001508. The sequence continues at coordinate 34,155 of NZ_JBEPAP010000042.1, read as the reverse complement.
ACTCGGCCGTGAAGGACTCGGCAACGGCCGTGAAGGCGTTCGGCCCGGAAACGACATCAGACCGGGCCCGGTCCACGGCGGTATCGGAGGCTCCGTCACTTCCGGAGCGGCCCCGGCCGACATGGCCATCGGCGGCGGCCTGGTGGCGGCGGGCGTGATCGGCGGCGGCGTGTTCTGGCTGCGCCGTCGGCACGAGAAGCGGATCTGACCCTGCGCGAACCCAGTAGCGCGAACGGGTCATCCGTGTCGGCCGTTCAGGCGAAATCCCCGCTGTGGACGGGGCGTGCGTGGCCCGGCGCGCACGCCCCCCGGTGGTCCGCCGTGGCCGGTCCGGACCGTCAGCTCATGACGTTCGGGAAGAGGTCCAGGAACGGCTGCGCCGTCGCGTCCATGCCCCGGCTGTAAGGGGAGTCGAAGATCCAGATCAAGAAGAGCATGAACGCGATCGTGGCGGAGAACAGCCCGGCGAGGACCAGTTCCCGCGGGGTGCGCCGGATCTGCAGGGCGAACACCATGCCGATGGTGACCACCGCTCCGAAGAGCAGCCCGAACCACACCACGCCGGGCATCGTGGCCCCCGTGGACTCGGCGCGGGCGCTGCGCGCCTGGTCCACCGCCGTCACCTGGTCGACGAGCGGTTGGTAGGCCTGCGCCTCGAAGTCCGTCCTCGGCCGGTAGTCGGTGACGTCGCGGCGGATGCGGTCGAGCAGCCGGGCGCCGGTGTCGGTGAGGCGGTCGTCGCGCTCCATCGTCTTCCACTCGGTGCGGACGACGTGTCCGGCATAGGCGTTGACATCTGCCCGAATGCCGTCGCGGATGTCGGGCGGGTAGACCCGGACCCGTTCCGAGATCTCGTGCAGCGCCTGGGCCTCCGCCTGCACATGGTCCTGGGCGGAGCTGCGCGCCTCCCAGACACCGGCGATGGCCAGACCCAGGACGATGGCGTAGACGACGCCGATCCACATGGTCATGTACTCGATGACGTCGGGGGTCTCGCTGGGGTCGTCGTCCTCGGCGGCGGTCCGGTGCCGTACCAGGGTGATGACGACCACCACGGCGCATGCGCCCAGCATCGCGAGGACGAGAACAAGCCAATCCGACAACAGGTGCCTCCAGGGACGAGCGAATCGAGATGCCGGTGCGCTTCCGGTGTCAGCGGGGACGCAGCGCGGCGACGGCGACGATCGCGGGGATGGTGATGAGCAGGACGTAGGTGACCGGGGAGGTCCGGTTGTGCGCCGGGGGGTCGGCCGGCCGGGGGCGGTAGCGCGGATAGCTGACCGGGGCCGCGGAGGACCGCGGGGCGGGCTCGGCCGACGGCCGGGGTGCGGGAGCCTCGGTACGGGCCGGCGTCGGCTTCGGCGTCGGGGTGGGGGCCGGCCGCGGCAGGGCCCGCGGGGCCGGCGGCTTCGGCTTCGACGGTGGCGGCGGTTCGGGCGTGGGCTTCGGCGGTGGTGACGGGGGTGGGGGCGGTGCCGCAGTGGGCGTCGGTGTGGGCGTCGGTGTGGGCGTCGGGCGGGGCGTGGGCGTGTGGCAGTGCGCCGGGATCGGCCAGGAGCCGCCCGCGACGGTCACCGTCACCGTGTCCTCCGGGCCCGTCGCGGCGTAGGCGCAGGCGTCGGCCCTGGCCGTGCCGACCGGACAGCCCACGAAGGCCCACACCAGCACCACCAGGCTCAACGCCCTTGCCGCGGGCGGGAATCGGGTCGCTTCGGGTTGCACGACCGAGATCATGGGGTGTGGGGAGTCCGGCCACGCCGCAGAGCCCGCGGATTGCCCCGAAGGGGGGAAGCGCCTTTCGGGCGGTTTGAACACCGGCCCCCCGAAACCCGCTTTGTACGCACGCGTGTACGCCACCCCGGAAGACGCCAACCCCGTCATCCGTCGCGGCGTGAGTCGGGCGGCGCGGGAGGGTGCGGCGGCGGCGAACTCCGGGAGCGCCGGCGGTACGTGAGTGTCGGGAGTACGTGGAGACACGGCGGCAGGGGCCAGGGCACCGTCGCCTGCCGCCGCCCGGCCCGCGCCGGAGGCCGGCCTGTGTCCGGGAGACGCTCGTGCCGCGGTGTCCGGCGCGGCCCGGCACGGCCGTTGTCGAGAAATCTTCGGGGCGGTTGAACACGATGGCCCGTTCCGTCCGTACCCAATGTCGTGCGGCGGCGCAGCGAGCGCTGCAATATCCAGGCGATAATGGGGAGTTGACGATGAAGACCTCGTGGCGGGCCGCCTCGCTGGTGGCAACGGCCGCTTCGGTGCTGGCCCTGACGACGGCGTGCGGTCAGGACAATGTCACCACCCCGTCGTCGGCGGCCCAGAACGTCGGGGCCACGGCCGCGGCGGGCGGATACGGCGGCGCCGGCACGGAGACCGGCGCGGGCAACGGCTACGGCGCCGACGGCAGCCAGAGTTCCAGCTCGCCGACCCCGGCCGCGCCCGCGGGAGCCCTCACGGTCGCGGCCAACCCCGATCTGGGCAAGGTCCTGACCGACGGCTCGGGCCTCACCCTCTACCGCTTCGACCAGGACACCGCCAAGCCGCCCAAGTCGAACTGCGACGGCGACTGCGCCACGACCTGGCCGCCGGTGCCCGCGGACGACGCGAGCGCCGGCACCGGCATCGACAAGGCCCTGCTCGGCGAGGTGACCCGCACCGACGGCACCAAGCAGCTGACCGTGGGCGGCTGGCCCGCCTACCGTTACGCGAAGGACGTCAACGTCGGTGACGTCAACGGCCAGGGCGTCGGCGGCAAGTGGTTCGCGCTCGCCCCCGACGGCAAGAAGGCGGCCCAGTCGGACCTGCCCGGCCTGTCCACCCGCAAGGACCCCAAGCTGGGCGAGATCGTCATCGACAAGAACGGCATGACGGTCTACCGCTTCATGAAGGACCAGGCGTGGCCCAAGCCCGTCTCGAACTGCACCGGAGACTGCCTGGAGAAGTGGCCGGCGGTCGCTCCGGTCGACGCGGCCGACACCAAGGGCGTCGAGAAGAAGGGCCTGATGGGCTTCACCCGGTCCGACGGCGCCAAGCAGATGACCGTCGACTGCTGGCCGATCTACACCTTCTCCGGTGACGAGGCCCCGGGGGACACCAACGGTCAGGGCGTGGGCGGCACCTGGTACGCCGTCGCGCCCGACGGCAAGCCGGTCGGCGCGCCCAAGTAGGGATCATCTCCCCAGGGTTGATCTCCCCGCCCCAGTCAGTATCGGACCACCGCGGAAGGGAGGGACGACGGCAAGCGAGTGCCGGACGCACAACAAAAGGCGCACGACCACGGGTCCGCCCCCTTCGCACCGCACGGAGGGGGCGGACCGCTGCGTGTGGGCACCGTCACGCTGCGGCGTCGTTCCGGCACGTGCCGCAGGCAGTGACCGGGAACGGATGGTCAATTTCCGTTTCGGGTCGCTCCATTGACCGGCGATCAGTAGCCTCAGCTCGAACACCGGATCGCCTACGCCTTGGAGAGATACATGGAGCGTCCCGCCTGGGCCCCACGGAGCATTGACATCACCGTGCCGAGCGTTGCGCGTATCCACGACTACTACCTGGGCGGTTCGTACAACTTCGAGGTCGACCGGGAGGCGGCCCGCAAGGCCATGGAGTTCCTGCCGGGACTCCCCAAGATCATGCAGGCGAACCGGGCGTTCATGCGTCGCGCCGTGCGCTTCGCGGTGCGGGAGGGCATCACCCAGTTCCTCGACATCGGCTCCGGCATCCCCACGTTCGGCAACGTCCACGAGGTGGCCGAGGCGGCCCTGCCGGGCGCCCGCGTGATGTACGTCGACCATGACCCGGTGGCGGTGGCGCACAGCCAGGCGGTGCTGGCGGGCAACGAGAACGCGGGCGTCGTCGCCGCGGACCTCCGCAAGCCCCAGGAGATCCTGTCGAACCCCGAGGTTCGGTCACTGATCGACCGGAATCGGCCAGTGGCGCTGCTGCTCGTTGCCATACTGCACTTCGTGGAAGACGCGGACGACCCCTACGGTGCGGTGGCCGAGCTGCGCGAGGCACTCGCGCCGGGCAGCCTGCTGATCCTCACCCATGCCTCGTACGAGGGAATCCCGCTGCCGCCCGAACGGGCCGCAGGCGCGGTCGACGTATACAACGACATTCACAACCCGCTGATCATGCGCTCGCGCGAGGAGATCGCGCGGTTCTTCGAGGGGTACGACATGGTGGAACCCGGACTGGTGGCGATGCCGCGCTGGCGCCCGGAGACGGAGGACCCGGACGACGAGGATCCGTTCGCGTTCTCCGGTTTCGCGGGTGTGGGGCGTACGGCGTGAGCGCGGAGCCGGACGGGCCGGAGGACAGACTGCGGCGGTTCGCGACCATCTGGAGCCGGGCCGTGTTCCCGGTGACGTCGACGTCGCTGACCCGGCCGGAGTTCGAGGAACGACTCCTGCCGCTCGCGCGCCGGCTGAGCCGTGCGCTGCGCCGGCGCGGCTTCGACGCGGAGGAGGCGAAGGCGGTCGGCGCCGCGCTGATCGACGCGCACTGCACCGACCCGGAGGCGCTGTCCCGCACCCTGGACTGCGTCGACGCCTATCTGGTGCTGTACTGCGGCGAGGACGGGCCGCAGGACGAACTGCGCATGCGCTGCTCCCGGTTGCAGCACGCCATGGCGGCCGGGTTCGCGCAGGCGCTGCGTGAGCGGACCCTGGCCGAGCAGGAGGCCATCGCGCGGGCCGCGTTGCAGGCGCAGGGCGTGGTGGCGAAGGCCCTGCACGCCAGCGAGGCCCGCTTCCGCGCGGTGTTCGAGGGCGCGGCCATAGGGATCGCCATCGCCGACCTCGAAGGCCGGGTGCTCCAGGTCAACGAGGCGCTGCTGCGTATGTTCGGGCTCTCCGAACAGGCGCTGCGCGGCCGCCTGGTACCGGAGTGGACGCACCCCGAGGACGCGCCGCAGACCTGGCGGCTCTACGACGAACTCGTGCGCGGCGAGCGCGAGCACTACCACGTGGAGAAGGCGTTCAACCGCACCGACGGAACCGTGCTGTGGACCAATCTCACGGTCTCCTTGCTGCGCGACGCGGACGGCAAGCCGCAGTACCAGCTCGCGCTCATGGAGGACACCACCGAGCGGCGGCTGCTCAATCTGCGGCTGCGCTACGAGGCCACGCACGACGCGCTCACCGGGCTGCCCAACCGCACCCTGTTCTTCGAACGCCTGGAGAAGGCGCTCGGCGCGGGCGAGGGCCAGCGTTTCGGCCTGTGCTACCTGGACCTGGACGGCTTCAAGACCATCAACGACAGCCTGGGCCACGCGGCCGGCGACCGGCTGCTGGTCGAGGTCGCCGACCGGCTCCAGTCCTGCGCCACCGCGCCCGGCGAGATGGTCGCCCGGCTCGGCGGCGACGAGTTCGTGGCGCTGACCACCGGGCCCGACACCGAGCGGGAGGTCGACGAACTGGCCGAGCGCATCCTGAACGCCCTCGTCACTCCGGTCAGCGTCGACGGCCGTGAGCTGCTTGTGCGGGGCAGCATCGGCATCGTGGAGGGCCCGGCGGGCGAGCGCACCGCCGCGGAGGTGCTGCGCAGCGCCGACATCACCATGTACCGGGCCAAGTCGGCGGGCGGCAACCGCTTCGAGCTGGCCGACGCGGAGGCCGACGCCCGTGCCATCACCCGGCACGGGCTGACCACGGCGCTGCCGACGGCCCTGGAGCGCGGCGAGTTCTTCATCGAGTACCAGCCGCTGGTGCACCTCGGTGACGGCAGCGTCCGCGGGGCCGAGGCGCTGGTCCGCTGGCTGCATCCGCAGCACGGGGTCATCGGCCCCGACCGGTTCATCCCGCTCGCCGAGCACACGGGGCTGATCGTTCCGCTGGGCCGCTGGGTCCTGGAGCAGTCGGTGCGCCAGGCGCGCGAGTGGCGGGAACGATACGGCGAGCAGACGCCGAGCGGCCCGCTGCGCATCAACGTCAATCTCTCGCCCTGCCAGCTCAGCCATCCCGGTCTGGTCCAGGACACGGTGGAGATCCTGGAGCGCACCGGTGTCGCCCCGGACGCACTGTGCCTGGAGGTCACCGAGTCCGCGCTGATCGGAGCCGACGACGACCTGCTCAAGCCGTTGCGTCGGCTGGCCGACATGGGTGTGGACATCGCCCTGGACGACTTCGGCACCGGCTACTCCAACCTCGCCAATCTGCGCCGTCTGCCGGTGAGCATCCTCAAGCTGGACCGCTCCTTCACCCAGAGCATGCAGCGGTTCCCGGCCGACCCCGTCGACCTCAAGATCGTCGAGGGGATCGTTTCGCTCGCCCACAGCCTTGACCTGGCGGTCACCGTGGAGGGCGTGGAGACCGGCGCCCAGGCCGAACAACTACGCATACTGGGCTGCGACACGGCCCAGGGCTGGTACTACGCCCGCCCCGGCCCCCCAGAACGCCTCCACCACCTGGCCCTGGCAGACACAACAACGTAACCCCGCTGCCCGCCCGTCGGGGGCGGATGTGTGTCGCGTCGTGGTGGAGTACGGACCAAATGTGCTTCCCCGCGCCCCAGCCCAGGGGCGCGGGGAACTGCGCGAGCAACCACGACGCCCCCGCACCGCCCGCCGCCGCGGATGCGATCCGGCGCTACGGCCATAGGGGCGCGGGGAACTGCGCAAAAAACGCGCACCCCCACCCACCCGCACCCTCCAACGACACCGCACCCCCACCCACCCACACTCCCAACAACACCGGCACCCAACAAAAGGCACCCCCAGCCACACCACACCCCCACCGCCAAAGCGGCGCAGCCACCCGTCAGCGTTCGAGCAGCATCCGCTGCAACTCCCGAGCAGCCCGCGGCGGCGCCACGTCACTCCGGTGCGCCAGCGCAATCGTCCGATGCAGCCCCGGCCGAGCCAACGGAGTGACCCGCAGGCCCCGCCCCGACCGCGTAGCGACCATCCGCGGCAGGACGGCCACCCCCAACCCGGCCCGCACAAAACCCAGCACCGCGTCCATCTCACCGCCCTCCACCGCGAAATCCGGCTCGAACCCAGCGGAGCGACACGCGGTGACGGTCAGCTCCCGCAGGTCGTACCCGTGCCGGAACATCACCAGCCGCGCACCCTCAAGGTCGGCGATCCGTACGGGGCGGCGCCCGCCGCGGCCCGGTGCCGGGGCCTCCGGCGAGGACACCACCACCAGGTCCTCGCGCAGCAACTCCACCGTGGTCAGCGCGGGCGACGGCGTCGGCAGCGGCAGCACGACCAGCGCCAGATCGAGCGCGCCGCGCGCCAGCTCCCGCACCAGATCGTGCGAGCCGCCCTCCTCGATCAGCAGCCGGATGCCGGGATAGCGGTCGTGGAAGGCGCGCAGCACGTCCGGGAGCAGGCCGGTGCACAGGCTCGGGGTGGCGCCCAGCCGGACGCGTCCGCCGCGCAACTGCACCAGCTCCTGCACCTCGTGCCGGGCCGTGTCCGCGTCGGCCAGGATCCGCCGGGCCAGCGGCAGCAGCGCCTCGCCGGCGTCGGTGAGCGTGATGTTGCCGCGGGCCCGCAGAAACAGATCCGCCCCCAGCTCCCGCTCCAGCGACCTGATCTGCTGGGACAGCGACGGCTGGGCGACATGGACCAACTCCGCGGCCCGGGTGAAGTGCCGGGTCTCGGCGACCGCGACGAAGTACTGGAGCTGCTGGAACTGCACCCGGTCAGCATAAGCCCTGCCATAGCCAGTGCCTATGGAATCGAGCTGGACCATGTCTTGGACCGATAGGGCCGAACGGCCCTAGCGTGCAGGGCATGGCACTGGCAACGCGGACGGACCGACGGCCGTCCATGGCGCGCGCGATGTGGGACAGCTCCGTCGGCAAGAAGACCGTGATGGCGGTCAGCGGCCTGATCATGCTGCTGTACCTGGCCGTCCACATGTTCGGCAATCTGAAGATCTTCTTCGGCCCGGGTGACTTCAACCACTACGGCCACTGGCTGCGCACCATCGGCGAACCGTTCATGCACTACGAGTGGACGCTGTGGGTCATCCGCGTCGTCCTTGTCGTCGCCGTCGTCGCGCACGCCGTCTCCGCGTACCAGCTCAGCCGCCGCGACCTCAGGGCCCGCCCGAGCAGGTATGTGCACAAGAAGCCGCGGGCGAGCTACGCGACGCGCACCATGCGCTGGGGCGGGATCATCCTCGCCCTGTTCATCGTCTGGCACATCCTGGACCTGACCACCGGCACCGTGCACTCCGGCGGCTTTGAGGAGGGCCACCCCTACCAGAACGTCGTCGACACCTTCTCCACCTGGTACGGCAACGTCATCTACATCGTCGCGATGCTCGCGCTCGGCCTGCATGTGCGGCACGGCTTCTGGAGCGCCGCCCAGACCCTCGGCGTCGGCAGCCGCACCCGCGACCGCGCCCTGAAGACCGTCGCCAACGTCCTCGCGTTGCTGCTCACGGCCGGCTTCATCGCCGTACCCGTGGGCGTCATGACCGGAGTGCTGAGCTGACATGACCATCCCCACCGTCTACACGGACTACGCGACCGGCGAGCCGGTCGTCGACGCGAAGGCCCCGACCGGACCGATCGAGGAACGCTGGGACAAGCGCCGCTTCGAGGCGAAACTGGTCAACCCCGCCAACCGCCGCAAGCACACGGTGATCGTCGTCGGCACCGGCCTCGCCGGCGGCTCCGCGGGCGCCACACTCGCCGAACAGGGCTACCACGTCGTCCAGTTCTGCTACCAGGACTCCCCGCGCCGCGCCCACTCCATCGCCGCGCAGGGCGGCATCAACGCCGCGAAGAACTACCGCAACGACGGCGACTCGATCCACCGGCTGTTCTACGACACCGTCAAGGGCGGCGACTTCCGCGCCCGCGAGTCCAATGTGCACCGGCTCGCCCAGATCTCCGTGGAGATCATCGACCAGTGCGTGGCCCAGGGTGTGCCGTTCGCGCGCGAGTACGGCGGCCTGCTCGACACCCGCTCCTTCGGCGGTGTCCAGGTCTCCCGCACCTTCTACGCACGCGGCCAGACGGGCCAGCAACTGCTGCTCGGCGCCTACCAGGCGCTGTCCCGGCAGATCGCCGCCGGGAACGTGGAGATGCATCCGCGCACCGAGATGCTGGACCTGATCGTCATCGACGGGCGGGCCCGCGGCATCGTGGCACGCGACCTGATCACCGGGAAGATCGACACATACGTCGCCGACGCCGTCGTCCTCGCCAGCGGCGGCTACGGCAATGTCTTCTACCTGTCGACCAACGCCATGAACTCCAACGCCACCGCGATCTGGCGGGCCCATCGCCGCGGCGCCTACTTCGCCAACCCGTGTTTCACCCAGATCCACCCCACGTGCATCCCGCGCACCGGGGACCACCAGTCCAAGCTCACCCTGATGAGCGAGTCGCTGCGCAACGACGGCCGGATCTGGGTGCCGAAGGCCAAGGGCGACACCCGCCCGCCGAACCGGATCCCCGAGGACGAGCGCGACTACTACCTGGAGCGCATCTACCCGTCCTTCGGCAACCTGGTGCCGCGTGACATCGCCTCCCGCGCCGCCAAGAACGTCTGCGACGAGGGCAGGGGAGTGGGCCCCGGCGGGCAGGGCGTGTACCTGGACTTCGCCGACGCGATCCAGCGGATGGGCCGCAAGGCCGTCGAAGCCAAGTACGGCAACCTCTTCGACATGTACCAGCGGATCACCGACGAGGATCCGTACGAGGTGCCGATGCGCATCTACCCGGCCGTGCACTACACGATGGGCGGCCTGTGGGTCGACTACGACCTGCAGACGACGATCCCCGGCCTGTTCGCCGTCGGCGAGGCCAACTTCTCCGACCACGGCGCCAACCGGCTCGGCGCATCGGCCCTGATGCAGGGGCTGGCGGACGGCTACTTCGTCCTGCCGGCCACCATCAACGACTACCTGGCCCGCCATCCGCACCAGGAGACGGTCACCGCCGAACACCCCGTCGTCCAGGAGGCCTTGGCCGACACCGAGGACCGCCTCAACCTGCTGCTCTCCGTCGACGGCGACCGCACCCCCGACTCCTTCCACCGCGAACTCGGCGAACTCATGTGGGAGTTCTGCGGCATGGCACGCAGCGACGCCGGACTGCGCAAGGCGCTGGAGCGCATCCCGCAGATCCGTGCGGAGTTCTGGCGGCGCATCAAGGTGCCCGGCACCGGCGAGGAGTTCAACCAGTCGCTGGAGAAGGCCAACCGCATCGTCGACTACCTGGAACTGGCAGAGCTGATGTGCCTCGACGCGCTGCACCGCGACGAGTCCTGCGGCGGCCACTTCCGTGAGGAGTCCCAGACGCCCGACGGCGAGGCGGCCCGCAAGGACGACGCGTTCTCCTACGCCGCCGCCTGGGAGTTCACCGGCACCGGCGAGGCGCCCGTCCTGCACAGGGAAGACCTGGCCTTCGAGTACGTCCACCCCACTCAGCGGAGCTACGCATGAAGCTCACCCTGCGCGTCTGGCGGCAGCGCAACGCCGACGCCGAAGGCGCCATGTCCACCTACGAGGTGGACGGGATCTCCTCCGACATGTCCTTCCTGGAGATGCTCGACACGCTCAACGAGGAACTCATCCTCAAGGGCGAGGACCCGGTCGCCTTCGACCACGACTGCCGCGAGGGCATCTGCGGCGCCTGCAGCCTGGTGATCAACGGCGATGCGCACGGACCCGAGCGCACCACCACCTGCCAGCTGCACATGCGGTCCTTCAAGGACGGCGACACGATCGACATCGAGCCGTGGCGTGCCTCGGCGTTCCCGGTGATCAAGGACCTGGTGGTGGACCGGTCCGCGTTCGACCGGATCATCCAGGCCGGCGGCTACATCACGGCGCCGACCGGGGCCGCGCCCGAGGCCCATGCGACGCCCGTACCCAAGCCGGACGCCGACTTCGCGTTCGAGCACGCGGAGTGCATCGGATGCGGGGCGTGCGTCGCCGCCTGCCCGAACGGGGCGGCGATGCTGTTCACCTCCGCCAAGGTCAACCACCTCAACGTGCTGCCGCAGGGGGCGCCCGAGCGGGAGACACGTGTGCTGGACATGGTGGCGCAGATGGACGCGGAGGGGTTCGGTGGCTGCACGCTCGCCGGGGAGTGCGCCACCGCCTGCCCGAAGGGCATCCCGCTGATGTCCATCACCAGCATGAACAAGGAATGGCTGCGGGCTGTACGGAAGGGGTAGTGCGGGCTGTTCTACGCAGTTCCCCGAGCCCCTGTGCGGGTGGCTCGGGGTGTGTTTCGGGTGCGGGTGCGTGGTGGCTCGTCGCGCAGTTCCCCGCGCCCCTGTGCCTGTGGGGGTGGCTCGGGGCTGCTCGGGTGCGGGTGCGTGGTGGCTTGTCGCGCAGTTCCCCGCGCCCCTCTGCGGGGGTAGTTCCCCGCGCTCCTGTGGGGCGCGGTTGAGGGCGTTCGCCTTGGGGCGGACGGGCGGGGTCGGGAGTGGTGCTCACCGGCCCCGTCTCGCTTGTGCGGCGCCCGCTGGAGCGAGCCGTTCAACAACCTCACACCCGCTTTCTCTGCGCCGGTCACGCGGAGGTCAGTCGGCATCGGAAGAACAGGTGCGGCAGACCGAATCCCACCGGTCCGCCGTCCGCTTCGCCGACCCGGCCCGTGACCAGGAGAGAGCCATGACCGGCGTTTCCACCCTCGACCGCCCCCCACAGCCCGCGGCCCCCACCCGCTACACCGTCACGCTCGCCGCCGACGAGGCCGACGTGCGTGCCGCCCAGCGGCTGCGGCACGAGGTCTTCGCCGGGGAGATGGGCGCCCTGCTGTCCACCCCGCAGCCGGGCCACGACATCGACCCCTTCGACGCGTACTGCGACCACCTGCTCGTGCGCGACACCATGACCGGGCAGGTCGTCGGCACCTACCGGCTACTGCCCCCGGACCGGGCCGCGGTCGCCGGACGACTCTACTCCGAGGGCGAGTTCGATCTGACCGCGCTCGACGGCATCCGGCCGGGCCTGGTCGAGGTCGGCCGCTCCTGCGTGCACCCCGACCACCGCGACGGCACCGTCATCGGGCTGATCTGGGCCGGGATAGCCCGCTACATGGTGGACCGCGGGCACGAATGGCTGGCCGGCTGCTGCTCCATACCGCTCGCCGACGGCGGCGCCCTCGCCTCCGCCACCTGGCACCGGGTCAGCGCCAAGTACCTGGCCCCCGAGGAGTTCCGGGTACGGCCCCTGCTGCCGTGGGTGCCGAAGGCCGAGGCGCCGACCGAGCGGACCGAACTGCCGGCGCTGCTGCGCGGCTACCTCCGGCTCGGCGCCTGGGTGTGCGCCGAGCCCGCGCACGACCCGGACTTCGGGGTCGCCGACCTGTACGTGCTGCTGTCGATGCGCCGGGTCAACTCGCGCTATCTGCGGCACTTCCTCTCGCTCGTCCCGGCCTGATGAGCGCCTGGCTGCCCAGCGCGCCCTGCACCCCGGGGGCGTGCGTGGAGCCGACGGGGTCCGCGGTGGCCGTACCGCGCGCCGTGCTGCGGATCACCGGGGTCGCGGTCCTGGTGCTGACCGGGATCGTGCTGTCCCCGCTCGGCGGGAGGATCCCCGCCGGGCTGGTCGGGCGGTGGTGCCGGGCGATCGTGCGGGCCGCCGGGGTTCAGGTCCGCATCACCGGCACCGCCGCGCCCACCGGCGGTCTGCTCCTGGTGGCCAACCACATCTCCTGGCTGGACATCCCGTTGCTGGCCGCCGTACGCCCGGCGCGGATGCTCGCCAAGACGGAGATCCGCCGATGGCCCGTGGCCGGGGCCGTGGCGGCCCGGGCCGGCGTCCTGTTCATCGAACGCGACCGGTTGCGCGCCCTGCCTGGCACCGTCGCCCGTGTCGCGCAGGCGCTGCGCGGCGGTGCCGCGGTCGTGGCCTTCCCGGAGGGCAGCACCTGGTGCGGGCGGGCCCAGGGCCGCTTCCACCGGGCCGTCTTCCAGGCCTCCCTCGACGCGGGCGTACCGGTCCAGCCGGTGCGTCTGCACTACCGGGTCGTGGACGGCCCGGTGAGCACCGCCCCGGCCTTCGTCGGCGAGGACACGCTGCTCGCCTCGATGTGGCGGGTGGCGATGTCGCGCGGGCTGGTGGCCGAGGTGGAGGTCCGGCCGGTGATCCCGGCGGGCCGTCATCCCGACCGCCGTTCCCTCGCCCGGGCCGCCGAACCGGCCGCGCACGAACCCGACTGGACCCATGCGGCCCTGGTCACCGGCGTCTCACGGGTGGAACCGCCGCTCCCCGCCCGTGCGGCCTGAACCGAAGCCGCAGACACACACCCGCCTGTAGAAGACGCCGGGCGGCAGCAGCACACACCCGCCTACAGCCCTCGCGCGGTCGCCTGTTCCCGGTGGTCGCGGGTCTATGGATGCGGAGGTACGTCCCGGTCCTGGCCGCCCAGCTCGTCCTTCATCTTCTGCTGTGCCGTGTCGACCTGGGACTGGTACTTGTTGCCGGTCCTCTCGTCGACGTAGTCGCCGGCCTTGTCGATGCCCTTGCTCGCCTGGTCCTCGTGCCCTTTGAGCATGCCCTTGAGCTTGTCCATGAGGGACATGGCAACCCTCCTAGCTGATGTAGAGGTTCCTCTCCCAGCCTCACCGGCCGCGACACGGTTCGCATCTCGGCCGGGCGCCGTCGTACGGATGCATGAGTGTCCGCCGTGTGTCAGTTTGGACAGAGGTATGCCTGCCGACGGCTCGGTGACGGTCCGCGCCGACAAGCCGGCGGCCGTGCAGGGCTGACCGCCCCGGAGATCAAGCGGAGGCGGTCGCGGGGCTGATGATCCGGGCCAGGCGCCGGTAGGAGTCGAGCAGGGCCGTACGGTCGTAGGTGCTGGTCGTGACCAGGACCTCGTCGGCCCCGGTCTCCTTGAGCACCGTCTCCAGCTCGTGCCCGACCCGGTCCCCGGTGCCGGCGATATGGCCGCTCAGGGCGGACTCGTAGCAGCCACGTTCCTTCGCGGTCATGACGCGGGCCTCTACCGCCTCGGCCGGGAGCAGCGGGGGGAAGGTGCCGTGCGTGCGGGAGTACGCCATGGACCAGGCCTCCGGGACGAGCAGCCGCCGGGCCGCCGCCTCGGTGCCGGCCACCGCGATCGTGCCCGAGATCACGACGTAGGGCTGCGAAGCCCACGGCGAGGGCCGAAAGCCGGTCCGGTACGCGTCGATGCCGCGCAGCATCCGCTCGCGGCCGCGCAGATCGCCGATGACCAGGGGCAGCCCGGCGCGGGCCGCGATGCCGGCGCCCTCGCCCATGGCGAGCAGGAACGGCGGCACCCGCAGCCCCTCCGCCGGGCGGGCGTGCACCCCCGTCGGAGAGCCGCCGCGGAACCAGCCGAGCAGTTGGTCGAGTTGCGCCGCGAAGTCCTCGGCGGCGCTCTTGTCGCGCCCGAGGGCCTTGCGGACCCCGTCGGTGAAGCCCACGGAGCGGCCGAGGCCCATGTCGATCCGCCCCGGAAACAGCGACTCCAGGACGCCGAACTGCTCGGCCACGACCAGGGATTGGTGGTTGGGCAGCATCACACCGCCGGTGCCGACCCGGATCGTGTGCGTCGCGGCGGCCACGGCCGCGGCCAGCACCGTCGGTGCGGAGCCCGCGACGCCGGGCACGCCGTGGTGCTCGGAGACCCAGAAGCGGTGGTAGCCGAGCGCTTCCAGTTCCCGGGCCAGCGCCACGGTGTCGCGCAGCGCCTCGGCGTGCGGGTGTCCCTCGCGGGTGCGGGAACGGTCGAGGACGGAGAAGCGGGTTCTGTGGATCAGCGGGCTCACATGGGTGTCAACACTGTGGGGGCTTTGGGATTCCCGTCGGTTGGCCGGCGCCGGCCTTGGCCGTCAGCGGCGGGTGGCTTGAGCGCCGTGGGGTGTGCGGGTGGGTTGTGGTTGTTTGCGCAGTTCCTCGCGCCCCTGAGCCCGCGGCGCCGGACCGCGCAAGCGTCGATCGGGTGTGCGGGTTGTGTGTGGTTGTTTCGTGGTCCCCGCGTCCCTAAGGTGGGGCGGATGAGGGACAGCAGGGGGCGGCCGGTGGCCGTGTTCGATCTTGACAACACGCTTGCCGACACCGCGCACCGGCAGCGGTTCCTGGAGGGCAGGCCGCGCGACTGGGACGGATTCTTCGCCGCCGCGCCGCAGGACCCGCCGATCGCCGAGGGCGTGGCGCTGGTCGAGGAGAGCGCGGGGGAGTGCGACATCGTCTATCTGACCGGGCGGCCCGAACACTGCCGGCGCGACACGCTCGACTGGCTCGCCGTTCAGGGACTGCCGGAGGGCCGCCTGCTCATGCGCTCCCGTGCCGACCGCAGGCCCGCCCGGTTCACCAAGCTGGAGATCCTGCGCCGGCTGGCCCGCGAGCGCGAGGTCCGTGTCCTCGTGGACGACGACGAACTGGTGTGCGACGACGCCGAGCGGGCCGGTTTCACGGTCGTACGTGCCCGCTGGGCGGACCGGTCCGCGGCGCTGGCGGACGCCCAGGAGCGGGAGGGCCGGACCTGAGCCGGCCGCCGACGGCCCGCCGGTGGTGCCTCACTCCTCGCCCTCGATGCGGAAGCCTACCTTCAGGCCGACCTGGTAGTGCTCGATGCGCCCGTCCTCGATCTGCCCCCTGATCTGCGTCACCTCGAACCAGTCCAGGTTGCGCAGCGTCTGTCCGGCGCGGGCGATGCCGTTGCGGATGGCCTGGTCGACGCCTTCGTGCGAGGTGCCGACGATCTCGGTGACCCGGTAGGTGTGGTGGGACATGCGTGCTCCTCTCGGCCCTGGCCGCGCCACGCGTGCCCGGCGGCCGGTGTGGCACGCGTCACTCAACCGTGCCGTATGCGGCGGTTGGGCGCGAGGCGTCGCATCCGTACCTCCGGGCGCGACTTGACCCTCGTATTGGTCCATACCAAAATCGACACACCCGTACGAGCCACCGCTCGTCCCCCCACGTCGGGCCCCTTCCCCCTGTCCGTCAGACAGAACAGGACCCCTCGTGAGACTGGTTCCGGTGCGACGCCGTCTGCTCGCCCTCTGCTGTGCGTCCGCCTTCCTCGCCGTCGGCTGCGGCATGCTGCCGGGCGGCAGCGAGCGCCACACGGTCACCGTGTGGCTGATGAAGGGCAGCGCCTCGCAGAGCTTCCTGGACCGCTTCAGCGAGGACTTCGAGCATGACCACCAGGACATCCGCCTCGAATTCCGCGTCCAGGAATGGACCGGAATCGTCGACAAGGTGCACAAGGCGCTCAGGGGTGACTCCGGGACGGGCCCCGACGTCATCGAGGTCGGCAACACCCAGGTCTCGCAGTACGTCGAGGGCGGCCGGCTGACCGACCTGTCGCTGGAGTCGATGCGCGACTGGGACAAGCGCCACTGGCTGCCCGGCCTCGCCGAACCCGGCCAGGACGGCTCCCGCCAGTTCGGCATCCCCTGGTACGCCGCCAACCGCGTCGTCATCTACCGCAAGGACCTGTTCGAGCAGGCCGGCATCAGCCGGCCGCCCAGGACCCGCGAGGAGTGGCTCGCCGACACCGAGAAGCTCAACTCGGACGGCAACCAGGGCATCTACCTCGCCGGCCAGGACTGGTACACGCTCTCCGGGTTCATCTGGGACGAGGGCGGGGAACTCGCCGAGGAGAGCGACGGCCTGTGGCAGGGCACCCTGGACACCCCGGTCGCGCTGAGCGGCATGGACTTCTACCGCCGGCTCCAGGCGCTCGGGGCGGGCCCCGTCGACGCCGACGAGGAACACCCGCCGCAGGCCGGTGTGTTCGCGGACGGCAAGGTGGCGCAGATCGTGGCCGTGCCCGGGCTCACCCAGTCCATCCTCCAGCAGAACCCCGAACTCAAGGGCAAGCTGGGCTACTTCCCGGTGCCCGGCCGGACCGCCGACCGGCCCGGGTCGGTGTTCACCGGAGGCTCCGACCTGGTGGTGCCGCAGAACACCGACGACCCGGACGGGGCCGTGGCCGTGGTCGCCGCGCTCACCGGCGCCAAGTGGAACACCGAACTGGCCCGCACCATGAACTACGTGCCCAACAAGACGACGCTGGCGAGCGCCGTCGGCGGCGCGGAGGGGGTCGCCGCCATGGCGGCCGGCGCCGCACACGGCCGGGCGACCCCCAACACGCCGCAGTGGACCGCGGTCGAGGCCGACAACCCGATCAAGGAGTACATGACCCGGGTGCTGGGCGGCGCGGACCCGCAGACCGAGGCCCGCCGCGCCTCCGAACGGATCACGGAGGCGCTCGCCCCGGGCCTTGACTGAGGAGCACCTCACCGTCTCGCTGTCTCACCGTGCCATGCTCAGCGACAACGCGAAGCGGCCCTCCGTGTCGGTCCACCAGTGGGTCAAACCCAGTCCCGCGGCGGCCAGTTCCGCGGTCACCCCGGCCTCGCGGAACTTCGCCGACACCTCGGTGCGCAGTTCCTCGCCCGCCGTGAAGTCCACGGCGAGGTCCAGCGCGGGGACCTTCACCGTCTGGGCGGTGCGGGCGCGCAGCCGCATCTCGATCCACTCGTTCTCCGCGTCCCACAGCGCCACATGGTCGAACGCGTCCGGATCGAAGTCGGCGCCCAGCTCGCGGTTGACGACGGCCAGCACGTTCTTGTCGAACGCGGCCGTCACCCCGGCCGCGTCGTCGTACGCCCGGACGAGGGTCCGCTCGTCCTTGACCAGGTCCGTGCCGAGGAGCAGGGCGTCGCCCGGCGACAGCAGACGCCGCACCGAGGCCAGGAAGACGGCCCGTTCGGCCGGCAGCAGATTGCCGATCGTGCCGCCGAGGAAGGCCAGCAGCCTCGGGCCGGGCGTCCGCGGCAGGGCAAGCCCGGCCGTGAAGTCCGCGATCAGGGCGTGCACGGTGAGCCCCGGCCGCTCCTCGATGAGAGCCCGGCCGGCCCCGACGAGCGCGCTCTCGCTGACGTCCACCGGGACGTAGACGCGCAGGGCGGTGAGAGCGTCGATCAGGTGCCGGGTCTTGTCCGAGGATCCCGAGCCCAGTTCGACCAGGGTGCGGGCCCGGGTCGCGGCGGCGATCTCGTCGGCCCGGGCGAGCAGGATCTCCCGCTCGGCGCGCGTCGGGTAGTACTCGGGCAGTTCGGTGATCTGCTCGAACAGCTCGCTGCCCCGCGCGTCGTAGAACCACTTCGGCGGCAGCGTCTTGGGGGTCGCGGTCAGGCCGCGGCGGACGTCGGCGCGCAGCGCCGCGTCCGTGGCGTCCTCGGGGAGGGTGCGGGTGATGTGCAGGGGAGTCACGTGCAAGGCTCCTTGGGTGCGGGTGCCGGGTCCTTGAGCGAGCTGAGCCGGACCTCGGCGCGGTCCGCCCGGAGCAGGGTGCGGTCGGGCACCTCCCGCCAGCGCGGATCGTCGTCGTACGGCTCGGAGGCGACGACGGTGCCGCCGCCCGGCCCGGTGTGGTACCAGAGGGTGTCGCCCCAGGCGGTGGCCAGCAGGCGGGCGCCGTCGGTCAGCAGCAGGTTGAGCCGCGAGGCCGGGGCCGCCTCGGCCAGCTCACGGACCGTGCCGGCCAGCGCCCAGCCGGGGTCCTCGCCCGCGCGCAGCCGGTGCAGCAGCAGCGCCCAGACGAACGCCGAGTCGGTGCGCGCCTCGAGCGACAGCATCTCGACCGGCGGCAGACCGGGCACCAGCGGTGCCGCCGCCGCGGGCCACCCGGCGATGGCGCCGTTGTGGCTGAACAGCCAGCGGTCCCCGGCGAACGGCGCCGCCGCGGCCGCGCCGTCCGCGCCCGGCAGGGTGGCGTCGCGGACCGCGGCGAGCAGTGCGCCGGTCCGTACGACCCGGGCCAGGTCGGCGAAGGACGCATCGGCCCAGATCGGCCCGGGCTGCCGGTAGCGGGCGGGCACCGGGTCGCCCGGCGCGTACCAGCCCACCCCGAAGCCGTCGGCGTTGACCGTCCCGTACCGCTGGCGTCGCGGTGCCCACGACTGCCGGTACAGGCCGTGCGGCGGGTCCACCAGGAGCCGGCCGAGAGTTTCCTCGGGCCCCAGGTAGGCCAGGTGCCGGCACATCAGAGATCTCCCGAGCGGGCGGTGCGGAACCCGGCGAAGATCTGCCGCCGTATCGGGTAGTCCCAGTTGCGGAACGTGCCCCGGCAGGCCACCGGGTCCACCGCGAAGGAACCGCCGCGCAGCACCTTGTGGCCGGACCCGAAGAACACCTCCGAGTACTCCTTGTACGGGAACGCGGTGAAGCCCGGGTACGGCAGGAAGTCGCTCGCCGTCCACTCCCAGACGTCGCCGATCAACTGGTGGACGCCGAGCGGCGACGCGCCGGCCGGACAGCTGCCGGCCGGGGCCGGCCGCAGATGGCGCTGGCCCAGGTTGGCGTGCTCGGGCGCCGGGTCGGCGTCACCCCACGGGTAGCGCGTCGAACGGCCCTGGACGGGATCGTAACGGGCGGCCTTCTCCCACTCCGCCTCGGTGGGCAGCCGCCGCCCGGCCCAGCGCGCGTACGCGTCCGCCTCGTACCAGCACACGTGCAGCACCGGTTCGTCGGGCGGTACGACCTCGGTGACACCGAAGTGCCGACGCAGCCACTGACCGCCGTCGCGATGCCAGAACAGCGGCGCGACGATGCCGTGCCGGCGGATGTGCTCCCAGCCCGCCGGCGCCCACCAGCGTTCGTCGGTGTAGCCGCCGTCCTCGATGAACGCCTGGTACGCGGCGTTGGTCACCGCGGCGGTGTCGATGTGGAAGGGTGCCACCTCCCGCCGGTGCGCGGGCCGTTCGTTGTCCAGTGCCCATGGCTCGGTGGAGGTGCCCATGGTGAACGGGCCCCCGGGGACCAGGACTTCGGCCGGTCCGTCGAGCGGCGGCGCCGGAGCGGGGTCGGGCGCGGTCAGCGCCGGTGGGCCCTTGCGGAGCTGATGGGTGATCAGCATGGTCTCGTCGTGCTGCTGTTCGTGCTGTGCGATCATCCCGAAGGCGAAACCGGCCTCGGTCAGCTGGCTCCCGCGGAACGCGGTGCTCTCCAGCAGGTCGAGGGCGTGGCCGCGCACCTCGGCCGCGTACCGGCGGGCCTCGTCGGGCGGCAGCAGCGGCAGCGTGGGACGCTCGGCGCGCGGATGCTCGAAGGCGTCGTACAGGCTGTCTATCTCCGGGCGCATCGCCTCCCGCCCGCCGACCGCCCGCAGCAGCCACAGCTCCTCCTGGTTGCCGATGTGGGCGAGGTCCCACACCAGCGGGGACATCAGCGGCGAGTGCTGCGCGACGAGGTCGGGCTCCTCGACACAGCCGGTCAGCAGGGTGGTGCGGGCCCGGGCCCGGGTGAGCGAGGCCAGCGCGCGCTCGCGGACGGCCTCGCCGTCCATCTCGGGGACGGTCATGCGGGGAAGTCCTTCCCGTGGGCGGGATGCGCGTTCACCGTGCGGAGCCGGGTCCGCCCCTCCGGGGCGCGCAGTGCGTCGAGCAGGTCGTCGGCGGGGCAGCGGCCCCGGCGGACATAGCGGTCGTGGTACGCCGCGACGGCGTCCATGACCTCGGTGGTGGCGCCGAGCCGGGGCAGGGCCTCAAGGGCCGCCGTGAAACAGTCGACCGCCGCCTCGTGCAGTTCGGGGTCGTCGAGGCCGGAGCGCGCCGCGTCCAGCCACACCGGATTGTGCGGCGCGGGTCGCGCGAGCGAGCGTTCGGCCAGGGGCTTCACGGCCCGATAAGCGGTCTCGGCGGCCTGCGGGTCGTCGAAGAGCGCGGCCGTCACGGCGAGCGGCACGATCCAGCCGTCCTCGCCGGGCTGCGCGTCGATCATGCGCAGCTCCAGATGGCCGCGCGGTCTGACCGGCGGGAACAGGGTCGTCAGATGGTAGTCAAGGTCCTCCCGGGTGGGTGCCCGGGGCGTGCGGGACCGGGTCCAGTCGCGGAAGCTGAGCCCGTCGGGGACCGTCCACGGGCCGCCGTCCCGGCGTACGCACATCACCGGCGCGTCCAGGACGTGCCGGGCCCAGGCGGCGCGCGGCGCGCCGCCCAGCGGGGGCGCGCCGGCCCGGCCCGGCCCGATCTCCATCCACAGCAGCTGCCGCGTGGAGCGCCAGCCGGTGGGCCGCCGCCCGGTCAGCGGCGAGTTGGCGAACGCGGCCACCAGGACCGGACCCAGCTGGTGCGCCAGCCACCAGCGCCGCCCGTGTCCGAGCGGTCCGGGCTCCTCGTGGCCGGCGTCCAGGCACACCTGGACGGAGGCCGAGGCGCACATCATGTGCCGGCCGGCCGGACCCGTCCGGTCCAGACATGCCTCCATCGCGTCGTAGCGGGGTTCGCGCAGGAACCGGCGCGGCGGGTGCCAGGGGTCGTGGCCGAGGCCGACCAGATGGAGGCCGTCGCGGCGCAAGGTCGCGCGGACGGCGTCGAGATCGGCGGAGACGGTGCCGATGCACTCCATCAGCGAGGCGGCGGGCGGCGAACTCAGCTCCAGCTGGCCGCCGGGCTCGACAGTGAGCGCCGACCTCAGGGGCACGGACCGCAGTGCGGCGTAGGCCGCTTCGAGTCGTTCGGGTGTCACGGGGAGCTGCGGGGTGCGCAACTCGTGGACGAGCCATTCCACTTCCACGCCGAGGGCGCGCGGCGGGCCCGTCTTGAAGCAGATGCCGCGGACGAGCGCTTCGACCTCGGCCTCGGTGAGGGCGGTACGGGACGCCGTACAGTCGCCCGCCGAAGCGGTAGATGCATCCGACATGTCGGGATCCTCCTGAGATTCCACCATGCCACCGGCCCGGATTCCGGTGGGGCCGGACGGGACTCGTCCCACCCAAGACCCTGGGAGCGAATCGCACAAGGGTGCGCAACCGGGCGTTCCGGATCGGTCACCTCCGTTTCCCTGGGCGTTTCCAGCACGTTCCCGGGCCGGGAAACCCCGTTGCACCGCAGCACCAGCATCACCCACGATGCGGATATGAGCACGGCGGGGGAGAGCGCACGGCGCGCGTTCAGGACGCCCACGGGGGTGGCGGCGTGAGCGCGCGCGTGCGTGCGACGGCGCGGCAGCCGGAGCGGATCGTGGCGGCCGGGGCCTGTCGCACACCCGCCGGACACCTCGATCGCGGGCGCGTCCGGACGTCCCGGGCGGCGGGCTGAGCGTAGGTCGCACCGGCCGCGGCGATCGACGCCGCGCGCGACGGCACACGGCTGTACGGACCGGGGCCGGTGCAGGTGCCACCCGCCCTGCCCGCCGACACGTTCTTCGAGGTCACGGGCGAGAGCAGCCTCCAGGCCGCGGCCCGGCCGGCCGCCGCGCCGGTGGCCGTCCTGAATATCGCCTCGGCGCTCCCCTCAAGCTCTCAACTTAGTTCGAGCAGGGGGTACCCCCATCCGGGTGGCGGATACCTCAACGGCGCGCAGCCCGGAGAACGGCGTGCGGGCCGAAGGATGGCGTGCGGGCCCAGGAGGAGGCCCTGTGCCGCACTCTGGACGCTCCCGCGCAGGTGGCGGGCGCCTTCCACGCCCTGCTCGGCCCCGGCGGGCGATTCGCCCGGGACGGGCGAACACGTGGTGTACGCAGTGCTGGACCGCACGCCTGAGGCCGTGGTGCGGAACGCCTTCGTGCGGCCGTCCGGGGTGTCTCAGTGCCAGCCGTAGCGCTCCCGCAGCCGGTGCACCACCAGGTTGAAGCGCATCCGGTCCAGGGCGCACGCCTCCCGGCGCATGCCCTCCTCGTGCAGCCGCAGCACCCGGTCCACGTCCACCCAGGAGTCCCGCCCCGAGCGGTCCCACGGCCCGCTGCCGATCGCCACCCACTCCCGGTCGCCGTCGTGCCGCTTGCTCGACAGCTGCACCGCCAGCAGGGTGCCGGCCGCCTCGCGGGCCACGACCAGCACCGGCCGGTCCTTGCCGCGACCGTCGTTCTCCTCGAACGGCACCCAGGTCCACACGATCTCCCCGGGGTCCGGGTCGCCGTCGTGCGCGGGCGCGTACTCGGTGCGCACCCGGCCCACCCCGCGGGGGTCGGCCTCGGTGGTGGCGGCGGGGCCGTAACGGCCCGGGACGTCTTCATCGGTAAAGGCAGTCACGGGGGAACCCTAGAGGGTCCCTGCGCAGCACTCGCGCGCGGCCGGACCTGGTGTGCTTCTCGGTGAACTGCCGGGTCCGGTGCACCCGGAATCCCCCTGTCAGGGCGGTTCGTCGGCGACGGCGGGGCGGGGGGAGCCGGTTCTGGGCCAGGGGCGGTGGGTGAGGCGTTCGATGTCCGCGTTGAACTGACGCAGGTCCGCGATGAAGCGCCGCCGGCGTTCGGGTGTCCACTCGGCGACGACCCGGGCGAGACCGTCGGTCATGACCCCGCGCTGTACGGCCAGTCGCCGCAGGCCCTCCTCGGTGATCCGGTACTTGCGGGCCATCCCGCCGGCCGGGTCGGGTGTCCGCTCCACCAGCCCCTGCCGCAGCAGGGCGGAGGTCTGCCGGGTGAACGTCGACGCGGCGAGCCCGAAGGCCTCGACGAAGTCCGGCACGGACATCGGACCCTGTGCCTCCAGCCTGCTGAGCAGCACATAGGCGCTGCGGTCCAGTTCGTCGCCGCCGCGCACACCGCGAGGGGAGGGCAGGTCCCGGTGGCGCGTCAGTATCAGCAGCTCCCGCTCGATGCGTTCCCCTGCCTCTCGGGCATCCACGCCGAATCCTCCGTCCCCGGGACCGTCGGCTCACCCTACGGTGAAAACACGCCATACGAGGAGAAGCAGGAGTGCATCATGCACACTTGATGCATGATGCACGATGACAGTAGCGTCGTGCGTGACCGCATTCGCGTCTGTGCGCCCCACCCCCCGCCATGAATCTCCACCCCCCCCACGAGGAGAACCAGATGCGCCCCGACGACCAGGTCCTTCGTCTGCCCCTGCCCACCGACAGCCCCCTGGAGCCCCCCGCCGCATGGGAGCGGCTGCGCCGGCAGTGCCCGGTGGCCACCGTCGAACTCCCCAGCGGGGACCGGGCGGCCTATCTGACCCGCTACGACCACATCAAGGCACTCCTCACCGACGCCCGCTTCACCCGGCCCAAGGCCGGGGACGGCGCCGCCCGCATCGCCCCCGAGGGCGTGGGCGGCCCCGCGGCCGACGGCGACGGCGCGCTGACCCTGCCGGACCGCGGCGAGCCCCATCAGCGGTGGCGGCGCCAGGTCGGCAAGTACTTCACCGCCAAGCGCATGACGGCACTGCGCCCCGGGATGGTGCGCACCGCCGAACACCTGGTGGACGAGATGATCCGGCGCGGCCGGCCCGGCGACCTGAAGGCCGGTCTCGGCTTCCCGCTGCCCGTCTACGTCATCTGCGACATCCTGGGCGTGCCCGCCGAGGACCGCGACCGCTTCTCCCACTGGTCCGACGCCTTCCTGAACGTCACCCGCTTCTCCGGCGAGCAGACCAGGGCGGCGCACGATGATTTCGCCGCATACATGTCCGCCCATATCGAGGCGACCCGGGCGCGGCCCGGCGACGACCTGCTCAGCATGCTGATCAAGGAGAGCGCGACGGACGGTCAGGGGCTGACCGACCAGGAACTCCTCGCCACCGGCATGGGCCTGCTGGTCGCGGGCCATGAGACCACCGCGAACATGATCGGCAAAATGGTCTCCATGCTGCTCGCCGACCGCAGCCGGTGGGAGCGGCTGCTGGCCGACCCCTCCCTGGTGCGCACCGCGGTGGAGGAGTCGCTGCGGTTCGACGCCAACCTCGGCTTCGGCATGCGGCGGCACCTCACCGAGGACATCGAGATCGACGGCGAGCTGCTGCCGAGCGGCACCACCGTCGTATGCAGCATGCCCGCCGCCAACCGGGACGAGCGGGCCTTCGCCGACGCCGACCGGATGGACCTCACCCGGTCCCCGAACCCCCATCTGACCTTCGGCGCCGGGCCGCACTCCTGCCTGGGGCAGGCCCTGGCCCGTACGGAACTCCAGGTCGCCCTGGAGGTCCTGCTGCGCAGGCTGCCCACCCTCCGGCTGGCGGTGCCCGCCGAGGAACTGCCGCGCGTCCAGGGCCTCCTGGTGGGCGGACTGAGCGCCGTGCCGGTGGACTGGTGACCGGACCGCATCTGAAGGAAGGGGACCGCCCGGTGAAGGTCAGCGTGGACCAAGACCGTTGCTGTGGTGCGGGGCAGTGCGTGCTGACCGCGCCCGAGGTGTTCGACCAGCGCGACGACGACGGTGTCGTCGTCCTGCTCGACGCGCGGCCCGCGCCGGACCGGCACGCGTCCGTGCGCGAGGCGGCGGCCGTCTGCCCGACGGGCGCCATCACGGTGACCGACGACCCGAACACCTGAGCCGACCGGAGTACGACGCCCGGCGCCCCCGCCCGGTTCGACGGAACGGGCCGCCATCGGTCGCGGATTCGCGCGGGCGCGGTGGGCCCGATGTCCGGTGGCGTCGCCCGTGCCGGGTCCGGGTCGTTGTCGGTCGTGCCGTCGCCCCCGACGGCTCGGCCGGTGGGGAGGGGCGGTCTGGGCGTCCGGTGGTGGTTCGGGTGGCCGTCGGGTGTGGTGGGGCCGGCTGGGAGTTGCCCTGATTTTCGGCTTTCGGTCGTGGCATTGCTGCTGGCGGTGCGTTGCTGTACGGCGCTTTGCGGTACGGCGATGTGCCGGTGGGCCCGATGTCCGGTGGCGTCGCCCGTGCCGGGTCCGGGTCGTTGTCGGTCGTGCCGTCACCCCCGACGGCACGGTCGGTGGGGAGGGCGCGGTGTCGCGGTCGGCGCCTCGTCCGTTCCGTCGTCGCAAGGGCCCCCTCGGGCCCGATCCGGTCGGGTCAGGCGTCGGTCCGTAGGTCCGCCCAGACCACCGTGCCCTCGGTCCGGGGCGAACGGTCGGCTCCCCAGGCCGCGGCGAGTTGGTGGACCAGCAGCAGACCCCGGCCGCTCTCGTCGCGAGGGCCGGGCCGGCGCCCGGCCGGACGGCAGGTGGTGCGGTCGTCGTCGTGCACCTCGATGCGCAGGCACTCGTCGCCGGCCAGCGCTATGCCGCACAGGAAGCGGGAACTGCCCGTGTGGATGACCGCGTTGGTGGTCAGCTCGGAGATGAGCAGTACGGCGTCGCAGCACAGGTCGCCGGGCACCCGCCAGGCGCACAGCCGTTCGCGTACGGTGTCGCGCGCCACCTTCACGCTGGTGCTCAGCGCCGGAAGGCCGAACCAGTGTTCACGGAGCGGCGCATGGGCGGCGTCGCGATGGACGGTGGAGGTCGTGTGGGGGGTCACGGAGATCGCCTTCCAAGGGGGACGGGCGCGGGCGGGGCCGGGTCAGCTAACGGGAAACCCCATGGGCGAGGGGTGCGTTCAGGGGGTGACCCGTTGTCTTTCGAACGCCCGGGGCGGCAACTTCCGTCTGGTCAACAGAAATTGACCGCACACCACAGCTGCGGCGAGTTCGCTCACACGGTCAACTATGCTCGGCACTCACTTCATGCTGCAAGCGACTCTCTGATAATTTCAGCGAGACGGTATCGGTCTGGCGTTCTCCTCAAGTCACTGTCAGACTCGTATGGGTGACGGCCCTTCAGGAGGTAGGACGTGAGCGAAGTCAGGTCCGGCACCGGCACCAGCGCACCCACGGTCCTGCGCATGATCCTCGGCCGTCGCTTGCAGGACATGCGGCAACAGGCGGGCGCCTCGCTGGAGGACGCGGCCAAGGCGCTGCGTGTCAAGCCGCTGACGATCCGGCGCCTGGAGAAGGCGGAGGTCGCCCTCAAGCCGCTCTACGTCGAGAAACTCCTGGAGACCTACGGGGCGGGGCGGCAGGAGATAGACGAGTTCGTCGCCATGGCCGAGCGGGCCAACGAGCCCGGCTGGTGGCACACCTACCGTGACGTACTGCCCAACTGGTTCACGGCGTACGTGAGTCTGGAGACCGGCGCGAAGACCCTGCGCACCTACGAACCCCACTACGTCACCGGTCTGCTCCAGACGCCCGCCTACGCGCGCGACGTCCTGCGCGGCGGCATCCCCAACGGCAGCGACGAGGAGCTGGAGCGCCGCGTCGACCTGCGGCTGCGCCGCCAGGGCCTGTTGGAGAAGCCGGACGCGCCCACCCTGTGGGTGGTCATGGAGGAGGCCGTGCTGCACCGGGCGGTCGGCGGCCCCCAGGTGATGCGCGAGCAGATCGACCGGCTGCTTGAGGCATCCGAACTCGACCACGTCAGCATCGACATCGTGCCCTTCTCCGCCGGCGCCCACGTCGGGGCGTGCGCTCCCTTCACCTACTTCCGGTTCGAGGAACCGGAACTGCCCGACATCGTCTACAGCGAGATCCTGTCCGCCTCGATGTATCTGGACGAACGCGAAGACGTGGTCGCCCACCTGGAGGCGCACACCCGCATGTCACTGCTGACCTCGTCCGAGGACAGCAAGGTGCTCTTGAACCGCATGCGCAAGGAGTACTCATGACCACCACCGACAACACTGTCTACAACGGTATGCCCGCCTTGGAGCTGGGCGAGCTGGGTTGGGAGCACCCGTGGAGCGGGCCCAACGGCGGTCAGTGCGTGGAGACGAAGCAACTCGCGGACGGCCGGGTCGCCGTCCGCCAGTCGACCGACCCGGCCGGACCCGCGCTGATCTACACCCCCGAGGAGATCAGCGCCTTCGTCCGCGGGGTCAAACAAGGCATGGCCGACCACCTCACGGTCGGCTGAACCGGCCTGCCGGTACACCGACGCACACTCCGAAGGGGACAGGATGACCAACAGCCACGCCGGCCGGGACCTGGACACCAGCAGGCCGCACTCGGCCCGTATGTACGACTACTACCTCGGTGGCAAGGACCACTTCGAGGTCGACAAGCGGGCCGCCGAGGCCGTCGCCGACGCCTACCCCGGCATCTTCGTGTGCGCCCGGGAGAACCGGGCCTTCATGCACCGGGCCACCCGGGTGCTGGCCCGGGAGCACGGCATCCGGCAGTGGCTCGACATAGGCACCGGCATCCCCACCGAGCCGAACCTGCACCAGGTCGCCCAGTCCGTGGTCCCCGAGGCCCGAGTGGTCTACGCCGACAACGACCCGCTCGTCCTCAAGTACGCCGAGCGCCTGATGCGCAGCACCCCGCAGGGCCGCACCACGTACATAGAGGCGGACGTCAACGACCCGGAGTCCCTGCTCGCGGCCGTGGAACTGGCCGAGGTGATCGACTTCGAGCAGCCGGTCGCGCTGTCCCTGAACGCGCTGATGCACTTCATCACCGACGCGCAGGACCCGTACGGCATCGTGAACCGCTTCCTCGACGCCCTGCCCGTCGGCAGCGCGCTGGCCCTGAGCCACTGCACGCCCGACTTCGACCCCGCCACCTGGGAGAAGGTCACCGCGATCTACACCGACGCCGGGACCCCGGTGCAGTTCCGCGCCCAGAAGGAGGTCGCCCGCTTCTTCGACGGGCTCGACCTGATCGACCCGGGCATCATCGTCGGCCACCGCTGGCGGCCCGACGCTGCCGATACGCTCACGGACGCCGAGGTCAGCCTCTGGGCGGGCGTGGGCATCAAGGCGTAGCCGCAGGGACGGTGGCGGGGCGTCGCCGACGGGTCCGGCAACGCCCCTCGGCGGGCCGTTGCCGGCGGTCCGCGTTACGGTGCGAGCCAGTGACCACCCACACATGTGCCGGAGGTTCCCATGGTCTCGCGCCTCAACCCCTACCTCAGCTTCAGCGGCGACGCCCGGCAGGCGATGGAGTTCTACCGGGACGTCTTCGGCGGCGACCTGACCGTCAGCACGTACGGCGAATTCGGGGAGCCGGACGCCCCGGGCGCCGACCGCATCATGCACGCCATGCTGGCGACCCCGAGCGGATACACCCTGATGGGAGCCGACGCCCCGGTCGGCCTCGACCACACCGTCGGCAACGCCTTCGCGGTGAGCGTGAGCGGCGACGACGAGAGCGAGCTGCGGGGCTACTGGGAGAAGCTGTCCGCCGGCGGCACGGTGTCCCTGCCGCTGGAGGAGCAGATGTGGGGCGATGTCTTCGGCATGTGCACGGACCGTTTCGGTGTGCCCTGGATGGTCGACATCGCACAGCCGCGGAGCTGACCCGCCCGGCGCGGGTGCGTTCGGCGCGGGGCCGCTCGGCGCGCGCGATCGGCGAGAAGCTGGTGTGCTGGTGCTCTGGGCCGTCGTACTCGTTCCCGGAGCGTCACATGAGCAGCTACACAGTCGCGCAGGTGCCCGCCGCGGGCGGATCGTTCGAGATCGTCGAGCGGGACCGGCCGCACCCGGGCCCCGGTCACGTCCGGATCGCCGTGGAGGCCTGCGGTGTCTGCCACAGCGATGCCTTCTTCGTGAACGCCGCCGTGCCCGGCGTACGGTTCCCGGTGGTGCCCGGGCATGAGATCGCCGGGCGCATCGAGGAACTGGGCGAGGGCACACGCGACAAGGGCTGGCGGGTCGGGGACCGGGTCGCGGTGGGCTGGTTCGGCGGCAGCTGCGGCCACTGCACACCCTGCCGGCGCGGCGACTTCATCGTCTGCGAGAACCTCAAGGTTCCCGGCTGGGCCTACGACGGCGGCTTCGCCCAGACGGTGGTCGCCCCCGTCGACGCCCTGGCCCGGATCCCGGAGGGCCTGGCCGCGACCGACGCGGGGCCCATGGCCTGCGCGGGCGTGACCACGTTCAACGGGCTGCGGCGCAGCTCCGCCCGGCCCGGTG
Organism: Streptomyces sp. NPDC001508; assembly: GCF_040298665.1. NCBI lineage: Bacteria > Bacillati > Actinomycetota > Actinomycetes > Kitasatosporales > Streptomycetaceae > Streptomyces > Streptomyces sp. NPDC001508. Next base: position 4,633 of record NZ_JBEPAP010000042.1, on the reverse strand, counting down.
ACCTGGTCGCCGTGCTCGGCATCGGCGGTCTCGGCCACCTCGCGGTGAAGTACGCCGTCGCCATGGGCTTCGAGACCGTGGCCATCGCCCGCGGGGCCGAGAAGGCCGACCTCGCCAAGCAGCTCGGCGCCCACCACTACGTCGACAGCACCTCGGGCACGCCCGTCGCGGACGCCCTGCGCTCGCTCGGCGGGGTCAAGGTGCTGCTCGCCACCGCCGGCGACTCCGCCGCGATCACCCAGACCGTGGACGGGCTCACGCCCCGGGGCGAACTGGTCGTCATCGGGGCGTCGGACGCACCGCTCGGGATCAGCCCGGTCCAGCTGCTGATGACCGGCAGGGTGGTCCGCGGCCACCCCTCCGGCACCGCGCAGGACGTGGCGGACACCATGGCGTTCAGCGTCCTGCACGGGATCCGGCCGATGACCGAGATCGTGCCGCTGGACCGGGCCGACGAGGCGTACCGGAAGATGCTCTCCGGAGGCGCGCGCTTCCGGATGGTGCTCACCACCGCCTGACGCCCCCACCACGACGCGTCCCCGACGCCCGGACGGGGCGGGGCCCGGCGGGGCCTGGCCGCCGAGGCTTCGCCGCGGACACCGCCCACGACGCCGCCACCGCTCTTCATCTGTCGCGGAAGGTCCGCTACGCCCTGCCCCTGCTCGACACCATGCCGCCCGGCGGTTGGCGGTCTTCCCGGGCGCCCGCCCGTGTCCGGGCCCACCCGTGTGCATGTATCTCGGTCCCGCCGTCGGCTTCACCAGCCCGTCAGTAGAAGGTGGTTGACGAGCAGGGCGAGCACCGCCTGGGCCGCCAGCCAGCAGCGCGGACGGTCGAGGAACGCGCAGCACGCGAGCAGCCACATCGCGAAGGGCAGCCAGATGCGTTCCGTCTCGGCCTTGCTCATGCCGGAGACGTCGGCGACCAGCAGCGCGAGCAGGGCCGCGGCGACGAGCAGCGCGAGCCGGGCGGCGGCGCCCGGGCCACCACCGTCGCCCGAGTCACCACCGCCGTCCGGGCCACCACCGTCGCCCGGGTCACCACCGTCGTCCGGGCCACCGTCGCCGTCCGGGCGGGACAGGGCCGCGCCGGGCCGGCGGGCGAGCGTCCCGCCGGCCCGCGCGAGGCCCGCCACCGTCGCCGGCCCCGTACAGACCACCGCGCAGGCGAGATCGGCCCACACCCAGTAGCCGTACGGACGGACCCCGCCCACGCCCTGGTAGTAGCGGGTGACCAGCAGCCGGTATCCCTCCCACCAGTCGAACCCGGCGAGCGTGAACGCCGCCGGAACCACCGCAAGCCCGGCGGCCGGCGCCGCGAGCAGGGCGGGTCGCTCCCGGACCCGGCGCCGGCCGAGCACCAGCACCGCCGCCGCGATCACCGCGAACAGGATGAGCCCGTAGGAGAGATAGCAGGTCAGCCCGAACAGCAGTCCGGAGCCCGCCGCCGGCCAGGGCGACCCGCCCGTGACGGCCAGGGCGAGCAGCGCCACGGCCCAGGCGGCGACGGCGGCGAAGTACGCGTCGGCCGAGGCGCCGAGCCACACCGCGGCCGGAGCCAGCACCAGGAACGGCGCCGCCCGGCGCGCCAGCCGCTCATCGGCCAGCGCCCGCACCCCGACCAGCACCGCCACACACGCCGTCGCGCCCACCGTGATGCACCAGACGCCCGCCCAGCCGCCGCCGCGCAGCCCGATCCGGTCGAGCAGCACGAAGGTGAGCGTGGCACCCGGGGGATGCCCGGCGACATGGGCGGGCCACGGGTCCGGGGAACCGGCCACGATGTGGTGCGTGAAGTCCCGCAGGGCGCCCGGGACATCGGGGAAGCGGCCGATGACCCGCAGATACTCCTCGCGGGTGGTGAGCCGGCCGGCGACGCCCCGCCGCCAGCCGTCGACCAGCGCGAGCGACCAGATCCAGGCCATGGCCGCGGCCCAGGCCGCGGCGAGCAGCGCCCGCCACGGCAGCCGGGCCGCCAGCGCGGGTCCGTACCCCACGGTGGCCACCGCCATGCCGACGGCCGCGGGGGTGCCGGGACCCACATGCGGCTCCCACACCGCGAACAGCGGCGGCCAGTTGACGAACAGGGTGTGCCGGGTGTCCTGGATGTGCCGGCCGACCAGCACGGCCAGCAGGACGAGCAGGGCGGCGGCCCCGGGGGCGCACAGGTCGCGGAGCGGGAGGCGGGGCGAGCGGGTCACAGCGGAACGCTAGGCGCGCGGGCGGCGCGACCGGTGGCGCACACGACGGACGTCAGCGTTTCGTCATGGGTCGCGCACCCGTTCTGGGGGCGATCGCGGCCTACGGTCGGGGCATGCGCGATCAACGGCTCCCCACCTCGCCGGGCTTTTGGCGCAGCCCCGTGCGCGGCACCCGGTTCACCGCGGTGCTCGGCCTCGTCCTGCTCGCCGGCATCACCGTGCTGTTCGTGACCGGCCTGCTCTCGTACGCCTCCTACAACCCGGACCTGTCGCCGGTCAACGACCAGACACCCGACAAGGGCCTCCTCGGCTTCTACCTCTTCGCCTGGCCGACCAGTCCGGCCTGGCTGTACCGGTTCACCCAGGGCGTCCACGTCACGCTGGGCGTCACCCTGATCCCGGTGCTGCTGGCCAAGCTGTGGTCGGTCGCGCCGAAGCTCTTCACCCTGCCGCCGGCCCGCTCGCTCGCCCACGCCCTGGAGCGGATCTCGCTGCTGCTCCTGGTCGGCGGCGCCCTGTTCGAGTTCGTCACGGGCGTGCTCAACATCCAGCTCGACTACGTCTTCCCCGGCTCCTTCTACCCGCTGCACTTCTACGGCGCGTGGGTGTTCTTCGCCGCGTTCGTCGCGCACGCCGTCCTGAAGTTCCCGGCGGCCCTGCGCGCCGTGCGGGGCCTGCGGCAGGAGCGGAGCGAACTGGTCGCCCCGCGGCCCGACCCGCCCACCGTGTCACGGCGCGGCGCCATGCGGCTGGTCGGCGGCGGCTCGCTGCTGCTGTTCGGTACGACCGTGGGGCACAGCTTCGACGGAGTGGCCCGGCAGACCGCCCTGCTCGCTCCGCACGGCGGGTCCGAACCGGGCAGCGGCCCGAACGGCTTCCAGATCAACAAGACGGCCGCGTACGCCCGGATCGACCCGGCGCAGACCGCCGCGGACACCTGGCGGCTGGTGGTCGCCGGCCCGAACGGAACCCTCCGGCTGAGCCGGGCCGACCTGGAACGCATGCCGCTGCACAGCTCGGCGCTGCCGATCGCCTGCGTGGAGGGCTGGTCGACCTGCGACCAGTGGTGGCGCGGGGTGCGGCTGCGCGACCTGGCCGCGCTGGCCGGCCACGACCGTCCGACGGATGTGTACGTCGAGTCGTTGCAGCGGCACGGCGCCTTCCGGAGCGGCGCCCTGCGCGCCAACCAGGTCGGCGACGAGCGCTCCCTGCTCGCCCTGTACGTCAACGGCGAGGACCTGGACCCCGATCACGGCTACCCGGCGCGCGTGATCGTGCCCGCGGCACCCGGTGTGATCAACACCAAGTGGGTGGCCCGGATGACCTTCGGAGAGCTGCGATGAAGCGACGGGTCCCGGCCGGCAACCCGTCGCGGACCGTGCGGCGGCGGATCGCCGGGCGCCGGTTCCCCGTCGGCAACCCGCTGCACATCCTCCTGCTGGCCGGCTCGTTCGCGCTGGCCGGCTATGCGGCCGTACGGCTGCTGGCCGGTGACTGGTTCGGTGTGGCCCTGTGGTTCGTGGGGGCGGCGCTGCTGCACGACCTGGTGCTGCTGCCGCTGTACTCGACGGCCGACCGCGCCCTGGTACGGGGCTGCGCGGCGGTCGGCCGCCGGGAGCGGGCGCACTGGCTGCGGGTGCCCGCCGCCCTGTCGCTGCTGCTGTTCCTGATCTGGTCCCCGCTGATCACCGGGGCGGTGGACCAGTCGTACCGGCTGGCCGCCGGGCAGTCCACGGACGGCTACCCGGCCCGCTGGCTGCTGATCACCGCCCTGCTGTTCGCCGGTTCCGCGGTGGTGCTCGCGGTGCGGCTGCGCAGGGCGGCGAAGCACCGCCCGCCCGCCGCCCACTGACCGACGGACCGACGGCACGCCGGCCCGTACGCCGCGCGCACCGCAGCAGGGCCGATGTGCCGAGCCGCGCCCGGGGGGAGGGGCTGCCCACCGCGCCGCCGGCGCGGACGACCTGCACCCGGACGCGTTCGTCGACGTCCAGCGGCGCGGTCTCGACGACCAGCAGCACGGCCGGGGCCGCGAGGCGAGCCGGCCGCAGCAGCAGCGCGCCCGGGTCGCCGCCGATGCCGATGTCGCCGTCCATGAGCAGCAGCGTGCCCCAGCGGCCCTCGCCGGGGAACCGTTCGAAGACCGAGCGGCACAGCGCTTGGCCGCCGCTGCGCACGGTGTGGCGGACGGCGGCCTCGCTGACGTCTGTGCCCAGCGCACAACGGCCCCGCGCGGCGAGCGCGGCCACCAGCCGCCCGGACCCGCATCCCACGTCGAGCACCGTGCCCTCGCAGCGCTCCAGTACCTGAACTCCGCCGGGCGGGGCGATGGCGGCGGCGCGCGAGGTGCTGACGGCGATCGGCGTGGTGGACCCGGCGGGGCGGGCGACGCCGCGGGGGCTGCGGCTGGCCCGGCTGGGGCTGCACCCCCGG
>NZ_JBEPAP010000041.1:45071-78903 GCF_040298665.1 Streptomyces sp. NPDC001508 | reverse complement strand
CCGATGCAGGGCACGATCGTGAAGGTCGCCGTCGAGGAGGGCCAGGAGGTCAAGGAAGGCGACCTGGTCGTCGTCCTCGAAGCCATGAAGATGGAACAGCCGCTGAACGCCCACAAGACGGGCACCATCAAGGGCCTGAACGCCGAGGTCGGCGCCTCCCTCACCTCCGGCGCACCGATCTGCGAGATCAAGGACTGACGGCCTAGCCGTACGCACTCCCCCCCACGGGCCGCCATGTTATGCCCCGTGGGGTGTGCGCGGTGGGCGGCCCGGCCCCTGACCGCAATGGCATCCTGGAGACAGTCCGGGGTGAGGAAAGAGGGCGGGTGGAGGGCATGGCGGGCGTGTTCGCACAGGAGACTGCCGGCGCCGCGCGTGCCATGCGTGCCGACGCCCGCCGCAACTACGAGCGGCTGCTGACGCAGGCCCGCGCCGCGTTCGCCGAGCACGGCACGGACGCCTCGCTGGAGGACGTGGCCCGGCGCGCCGGGGTCGGGATCGGCACCCTCTACCGGCACTTCCCGAACCGGCACGCCCTGCTGAGCGCCGTCTTCGAGGACGCGGTGGGCGAACTCGTCGCCCGCGCACGCGAACTGCTGCACGCGCCGGAGCCCTGCTCGGCCCTGGTGACATGGCTGCGCGAGGTGGTCGCGCACGCCGGGACGTATCGCGGTCTGGCGCTGGCCCTGATGTCGGTGTCGTCCGACTCCGCCGACTCCGGTTCGGCGCTGGCCCGTTGCGGCACGCCGATCCGTGAGGCGGGCGGCGCGCTGGTCGCCCGGGCCCGGGAGTCGGGCGCCGTACGGGCCGATGTCACCATCGGCGACCTGCTCCAGCTCACCCATGCGATCGGCCTGGCAGCGGCGGAGTCCCCGACCGACCCGGACCTGGCGGACCGCCTCCTCCACCTGACACTACGCGGCCTGACACACTAGGGCGTGTTTCGAAGTCCCGTCTGGCCCGCGACGCTACTTTCGAAACACGCCCTAGCTGGCCCGTGCGCCGGCGCCCCCGAAGGGCCCCGGGGCTGTATCGATATACGGCTCCGCCGCGATGGGGGTCCCCCCTGTTCGAGGGAAGCCGAGAACTTGGGGGAGCGCCCAGCCACAACGCACCCGCAGCCGGGAGACGGAGCTTCCCGGCCCCGCCGACGCAACCCAGCCACGACGAAGGCGCAGCCGACCGACGGCGCATCGTGGCCGAACCCAGCCCAGCTCAACGTCTGCGCAGGTCCGCCACACGCGCCCGCTCAGCCGCCGCAGGCTGCTCCGCGCCGAGCACCGCGGCCGTACGCAGTCCCGGGGCCGGGACCTGGCCGCGCCGCTGACCGGGCAGCGGCACGTCCCGGCGCTGCTGGCGCGCCGGGATGTGATCACCCCCCGGGCTGCCCGCCGCCCCGGCCACGGCGATCTGCACCCCCTGGTCGGCCAGGGCCTGGAGTTCGGTGGCGGCGCGGTCGCCATGGACCGGGGGCTCGTCGGTGACCAGTCGGGTGATGAGGTCGGTCGGCACCGTCTGGAACATCGTGTCCGTGCCCAGCTTGGTGTGGTCGGCCAGCACCACGACCTCCGCGGCGGCCTGCACCAGCGCGCGGTCGACGGACGCGGAGAGCATATTGGACGTGGACAGCCCCCGTTCGGCGGTCAGACCGCTGCCGGAGAGGAATGCCTTGGAGACCCGGAGCCCTTGGAGCGACTGTTCGGCGCCGGAGCCGACGAGGGCGTAGTTGGAACCGCGCAGGGTGCCGCCGGTCATCACGACCTCCACGCGGTTGGCGTGCGCCAGCGCCTGGGCCACCAGCAGCGAGTTGGTGACGACGGTCAGTCCGGGCACCCGGGCGAGCCGGCGGGCCAGCTCCTGGGTGGTGGTCCCGGCGCCGACGACGATGGCCTCGCCCTCTTCGACGAGTCCCGCGGCGAGGTCGGCGATGGCCGTCTTCTCCGCGGTCGCGAGATGTGACTTCTGCGGAAAGCCGGACTCGCGCGTGAATCCGCCCGGTAGTACCGCACCGCCGTGCCGGCGGTCGAGGAGTCCTTCTGCCTCCAGTGCGCGCACGTCCCGCCGTACGGTCACTTCGGAGGTCTGGACGACGCGGGCGAGTTCACGGAGCGACACGGCCCCGTTGGCTCGCACCATTTCGAGGATCAATTGGCGACGTTCTGCAGCGAACACGAAACTGACAGTAACCCCAACGACCGTCTGCTTTCAGCAGTTTGCGCCGAATAACAGAAGTTGTTCGCACGGCAGGGTCGGCAGTGGTATAAGGCCTATCCATCCCGACTATGCCGTACGCATGCCCGACAACTCCCCGTGACCAGCGGGGAGTCGGCCCCGGTGGCGTCAGCCCTCGCCGGTCTCCTTGCGGGTGTGGAGCTGGCGGGCCACCTCGGCGATCGAGCCCGACAGCGACGGGTACACCGTGAATGCGTTCGCGATCTGTTCGACGGTCAGATTGTTGTCGACGGCGATCGAGATGGGGTGGATCAGTTCCGAGGCGCGCGGCGCCACCACGACACCGCCCACCACGATCCCCGTGCCGGGCCGGCAGAAGATCTTGACGAAGCCGTCGCGGATACCCTGCATCTTGGCGCGCGGGTTGCGCAGCAGCGGCAGCTTCACGACCCGGGCGTCGATCTTCCCGGCGTCGACGTCGGCCTGGCTGTAGCCGACGGTGGCGATCTCCGGGTCGGTGAAGACGTTGGAGGAGACCGTCTTCAGGTTCAGCGGGGCCACCGCGTCGCCGAGGAAGTGGTACATGGCGATGCGCCCCTGCATGGCGGCGACGGACGCCAGGGCGAAGACACCCGTGACGTCACCGGCGGCGTACACGCCGGGTGCGGTGGTGCGGGACACCTTGTCGGTCCAGATGTGCCCGGAGTCGCGCAGCTTGACGCCCGCCTCCTCCAGGCCGAGTCCGGCGCTGTTCGGGATGGCGCCGACGGCCATCAGACAGTGGGAGCCGGTGATGACCCGCCCGTCGGCGAGGGTGACCTCGACGGCGTCGCCGACCCGCTTGGCGGCGGCGGCGCGGGAGCGGGCCATGACGTTCATGCCGCGACGGCGGAAGACGTCCTCCAGGACGGCGGCGGCGTCCGGGTCCTCGCCGGGCAGCACACGGTCACGGGAGGAGACGAGGGTGACCTTGGAGCCGAGGGCCTGGTAGGCGCCGGCGAACTCGGCGCCGGTGACGCCCGAGCCGACCACGATCAGCTCTTCCGGCAGCTCGGTGAGGTCGTAGACCTGGGTCCAGTTGAGGATGCGCTCGCCGTCGGGCCGGGCGTCGGGCAGCTCGCGCGGGTGACCGCCGGTCGCGATGAGTACGGCGTCGGCGGTGAGCGTCTCCTCGGTGCCGTCGGCGGCGGTGACGACGACCTTGCGGGAGCCGTCCAGCGCCTGCATGCCCTCCAGGCGGCCCCGGCCGCGCATGACCCGGGCGCCGGCCCGGGTGACGGAGGCGGTGATGTCGTGGGACTGGGCGAGCGCGAGCCGCTTGACCCGGCGGTTGACCTTGCCGAGGTCGACGCCGACCACGCGGGCGGCCTGCTTCTCGGGTGGCGTGTCGTCGGCGACGATGATCCCCAGCTCCTCGTAGGAGGAGTCGAAGGTGGTCATCACCTCGGCCGTGGCGATGAGGGTCTTCGACGGCACGCAGTCGGTCAGCACCGACGCCCCGCCGAGGCCGTCGCAGTCGACGACGGTCACCTCCGCGCCGAGCTGCGCGGCCACCAGCGCCGCTTCGTATCCGCCGGGTCCGCCACCGATGATCACGATCCGAGTCACGTACCCCATTGTCCCGCACCCCTCAAGGTGGGGGCCGCCCGGGGGCGGCCGTGGTGTGCGTTCCGTTATCTGTGGGGCCGACGGGGCGAACGGGCGGCACGGGGGGTTGTGTCAGGGACAGCGGGGACAGGAGTTTCCGCTGCCGTACCCTCGACCCATGTCGCTCTATGCCGCATACGCCGGCAATCTCGACGCCCGGCTGATGTCCCGCCGCGCCCCGCACTCGCCGCTGCGCGCCACCGGCTGGCTGAACGGCTGGCGGCTGACCTTCGGCGGCGAGCAGCTGGGCTGGGAGGGAGCGCTGGCGACGATCGTCGAGGACCCGCTGTGCCAGGTCTTCGTCGGCCTGTACGACATCGCCCCCATGGACGAGCAGTCCCTGGACCGGTGGGAGGGCGTGGGGCTCCACATCTACCGGCGGCTGCGGGTCCGGGTGCACACGCTGGACGGCGAGGAGCCGGCGTGGACGTATGTGCTCAACGCCTACGAGGGCGGTCTGCCGTCGGCCCGCTATCTGGGCGAGATCGCCGACGCGGCGGAATCAGCGGGCGCACCCCACGACTACGTAATGGAACTACGCAAACGCCCCTGCTGAAGTGAAGGGGCGGGGCTGTATCAACATGCGACTCCGCCACACGGGCACACCCAGCCACCCCGAAGGCGAAGGGGCGCGAGGCTGTATCAACATGCGGCTCCGCCACGCGGGCACGCCCAGCCACCCCCAAGGCGAAGGGGCGCGAGGCTGTATCAACATGCGGCTCCGCCACGCGGGCACACCCAGCCACCCCCAAGGCGAAGGGGCGCGAGGCTGTATCAACATGCGACTCCGCCACGCGGGCACACCCAGCCACCCCCAAGGCGAAGGGGCGCGGGGCTGTATCAACATGCGGCTCCGCCGCGCGGGCGCGCCCAGCCACCCCCAAGGCGAAGGGGCGCGAGGAACTGCGCGCCCAGCCACAACAAAGCCGCAGCCAACCGACAACAGCACTCCCCGTCCCCCCGCCGCCCAAGCCAGCGCAGCGTCCCCGTTGGAAACGGCACGACAACGATCGCATTCCCTCGACCTCGTCATCTACGCGCGTAGGCACAAACCGGCTACGCTCGTCCGCGTGAACGCATCTCTTCTTCCGGACGACATCCAGGGCGACCCCTACGCCGCCGCCGACGCGGCGGCCGCGCGCCTGCGCGCGCTCACGCGCGCCGAGACCCACGATGTCGTCCTCGTGATGGGCTCCGGCTGGGCGCCCGCCGTCGACGCCCTGGGCGCCCCCGACGCCGAGTTCCAGGTCACCGAGCTGCCCGGCTTCCCGGCGCCGGCGGTCGAGGGACACGGCGGCACGGTCCGCTCGTACGCCGTCGGGGACCGGCGCGCGCTGGTCTTCCTCGGGCGTACGCACTACTACGAGGGCCGGGGCGTGGCCGCCGTGGCGCACGGGGTGCGCACGGCCGTGGCCGCGGGCTGCAAGACCGTGGTGCTGACCAACGGGTGCGGCGGGCTGCGCGAGGGCATGCGGCCCGGGCAGCCGGTGCTGATCAGCGACCACATCAACCTGACGGCGACCTCCCCGATCGTCGGGGCGAACTTCGTCGACCTGACGGACCTGTACTCACCGCGGCTGCGGGCCCTGTGCAAGGAGATCGATCCGACGCTGGAGGAGGGCGTGTACGCGCAGTTCCCCGGCCCGCACTACGAGACACCGGCCGAGATCCGGATGGCCCGGGTGATCGGCGCGGACCTGGTGGGGATGTCCACGGTGCTGGAGGCCATCGCGGCGCGCGAGGCGGGCGCGGAAGTGCTGGGCATCTCGCTGGTGACGAACCTCGCGGCGGGCATGACCGGTGAACCCCTCAACCACGAGGAGGTCCTCCGGGCGGGCCGCGACAGCGCGACGCGGATGGGTTCGCTGCTGGCCCAGGTGCTGGGCCGGCTGTAGGACGTGGCGCTCCGCCGGGCGGGCCGCGATGTCGGACGTGTTGTCGTTCGGCCGCGGCTTCGTCGTGGCCGGTGGCTCCCCCAAGTTCTCGGCTTCGCTCGAACAGGGGGAGCCCCATCGCGGCTCAGCCGCATATCGATACAGCCCGCGCCGCTTCGGGGCGCTGTGGATGACGGAGGTTGACAGATCGTGCACGACGAACTCCTGGCGCGGGCGCGCGCGTGGCTGGCCGAGGACCCCGACCCGGACACCCGCGAGGAACTCGCCAAGCTCATCGACACCGGGGACCACGCGGAGCTGGCGGCCCGCTTCAGCGGCACCCTCCAGTTCGGCACCGCCGGGCTGCGCGGCGAACTGGGCGCCGGGCCGCAGCGGATGAACCGCGCGGTCGTCATCCGCGCCGCCGCCGGTCTCGCCGCGTACCTCGGGAAGCAGGGGCAGGCCGGCGGACTCGTCGTCATCGGCTACGACGCCCGGCGCAAGTCCGCCGACTTCGCCCGCGACACCGCGGCGGTGATGACCGGCGCCGGGCTGCGCGCGGCCGTGCTGCCGCGGCCCCTGCCCACCCCGGTCCTCGCCTTCGCGATCCGGCACCTGGGGGCCGTCGCCGGCGTGGAGGTCACCGCCAGTCACAACCCGCCCCGGGACAACGGCTACAAGGTCTACCTCGGCGACGGCACACAGATCGTGCCGCCCGCCGACCACGAGATCGCCGCCGAGATCGACGCGATCGCCTCGCTGGATGACGTACCGCGTCCGGACTGGGGCTGGGAGATCCTCGACGACTCCGTCCTGGACGCCTATCTGGCCCGTACCGACGCCGTGCTGGCCGACGGCTCGCCGCGTACCGCGCGCACCGTCTACACGGCCATGCACGGCGTCGGCAAGGACGTCCTGCTGGCCGCCTTCGCCCGCGCCGGCTTCCCGGAACCGGTCCTGGTCGCCGAACAGGCGGAGCCCGACCCGGACTTCCCGACGATCGCCTTCCCCAACCCGGAGGAGCCGGGCGCGATGGACCTGGCCTTCGCACAGGCCCGCGTGAGCGAACCTGACCTGGTCATCGCCAACGACCCGGACGCGGACCGGCTCGCCGTCGCCGTCCGGGACGGCGGGGCGTGGCGCATGCTGCGCGGCGACGAGGTCGGCGCGCTGCTCGCCGCCCACCTGGTCCGGCGGGGCGCCACCGGCGCCTTCGCCGAATCCATCGTGTCCTCCTCGCTGCTCGGCCGGATCGCCGCGCGGGCCGGGCTGCCGTACGAGGAGACACTGACCGGATTCAAGTGGATCGCCCGTGTGGAGGGCCTGCGCTACGGCTACGAGGAGGCCCTCGGCTACTGCGTCGACCCGCAGGGCGTGCGGGACAAGGACGGCATCACCGCCGCCCTGCTGGTCACGGAGCTGGCCTCCGAGCTGAAGGAGCAGGGGCGGACCCTGCCGGACCTCCTCGACGACCTGGCCGTGGAACACGGGCTGCACGCCACCGACCAGCTCGCGGTGCGGGTGCGGGACCTGTCGCTCATCGCGGACGCCATGCGGCGGCTGCGCGCGCACCCGCCGGCCGAACTGGCCGGTCTCGTCGTCAGCCGGGCCGAGGACCTGGCCGGCGGCTCGGACCGGCTGCCGCCCACCGACGGGCTGCGCTACACCCTCGACGGCGCCCGGGTCGTGGTCCGGCCCAGCGGCACCGAGCCCAAGCTGAAGTGCTATCTGGAGGTCGTCGTCCCGGTCGCCGGGCACGCCGGGCTGCCGGCCGCCCGGGACCGCGCGGCCGGCCTGCTGGACGCTCTCAAGCGGGACCTGGCCGCGGCCGCCGGCATCTGAGGCGCCGAAGGTCGCCTCCGGGGTGCGCCCGGGACGAACGGGTGCACCCCAAAGGGTGATTTCGCGGGCACGGCTGACGCACCCGCCGCACCTTCGGCGCACTCTGCGGGAACGGTGAACCGGTACCGCCCGCCGAGTACTGGAGCCGCCGCGTGTCCTCGACCGCCCCCGACACCGCCCCCAGTGGACACATCCCGGGCACCCGGCGGCCTCCCGTACCGGCCGGTGTCCCCTCCCGCGCGCTGCTGCACGGACTGCGGCGCGCGGTGCCGGCGCTGGCCGCCTTCCTCGCCGTGCACGTCGTGGGGCTGCTGTTCCTGGCCGTGTGGGCGCACCGGCGCGGGCACGGGATCTGGCCGATGCTGGCGACGGAGTGGGACTCGCGCTGGTACCTGGGGATCGCCGACCACGGGTACGCGCACGAACTGGGCGTCGCCTTCGACCACAACAACCTGGCGTTCTTCCCGCTCTATCCGCTGCTGGTGCGGGCCGTCGCCGTGGTCACGCCGGGCAGCCGGGCCGGCACCGGGCTGGGGATCGCCGTGGTGGCCTCGCTGGTCGCGGCCTGGGGCGTGTACGCCGTCGGTGAGCGGCTGGCCGGGCGGCGGGCGGGCATCCTGCTCACCACGCTGTGGGCGGCGCTGCCGGTCGGCCTCGTGCAGTGGATGGGGTACACCGAGTCGCTGTTCACGCTCTTCGCCGCCTGGACCCTGTACGCGGTGCTGGACGAGCGCTGGCTGTGGGCCGGTGCGGGGGCGTGTCTGGCCGGGCTGACCCGGCCGACCGGGGTCGCGGTGGCGGCGGCGGTCTCGGTCGCCGCCCTGCTGTCGCTGCGCCGCCGCTTCTCGGGCCGGGTCCTGGCCGCCGCGCTGCTCGCCCCGATGGGCTGGTGCGGGTACCTCGGCTGGGTGGGGCTGCGGCTGGGCCGCTGGGACGGCTACTTCGCCGTACAGCGGATGTGGCACAACGAACTGGACGGCGGCCATGAGACCCTGCGCCGGCTGCGCCAGTTGTTCGGGCAGGTGTCGCGGCCGGATCTGTTCCTGGTCGTGGTCAGCCTGACGATGCTGGTCTCGGTGGTGCTGTTCGCGCTGTCGGTGTGGGACCGGCAGCCGGTGCCGTTGCTGGTGTTCACCGGGGTGCTGCTGGTGATCGTCCTGTGCAGCGGCGGTGTCTACTTTCCGCGCGCCCGTTTCCTGCTGCCCGGCTTCCCGCTGCTGCTGCCGCTGGCGGCGCATCTGTCCCGGTCCTCGCGCCGGTACCGGACGCTGGTGCTGGCGGCGGCCGTGGCGTTCTCGGCGTACTGCGGCGCCTACATGCTGCTGGTCTGGCCGAGCGCACCCTGATGCACGGGGTGCCGGGTCCCCGTGCCCGGATCCCCGGCCCCGGGTCTGTGGACGGCGGCTACGGCCGTATCCGCGCGAGATAGCTGAAGCCGGTGTTCTCGCCCACGCAGGACTGGAGCGTGAGGTCGCCCCAGTAGAGGCCGTGGGCGGGGGTGCCGCGGCCGGGCGAGACGTAGGTGGCGTACACGCGGTAGGTGAAGGTGCCGCGCGGTGTGGTGGCGGTGACCGTGGTGCCCACCGGCAGCTGGGCGAACCGCGAGAAGCCGCAGTAGTCGTGGCCGACGATGACGGCGGTGCGCAGCGCGTAGCCGTCCTCGGTGCCGATGTCGGGCCCCGTCCACTGCACGGCGTCCTGGCAGGCGTCCACGGCGCCCTGGCCGCCCCGCACGACCTTGGCGGCCCAGGAGCCGATCCGCAGCGTGGTCGAGCCGTCCCGGCTGCGCTCGTCGCGGCTGTCGGTGTCGGGCGAGGGTTTCGGTGACGGCGGGGCGGGGGTGCCGTCGGGGTGTGCGGTGGGGGACGCGGGCGCCGTGCCGGACAGGTCGGGCGGGCTTTCGGTCTTCGGCGCGGCGGTGGAATGGGCCGGGAACGGTGCGGGAGGCATCGCAGGAGGGGTGGTGGCCGCCGTGGTGGCGGGTTGCGGCGGGACGACCCGGACCGGCGTGCCGGAAGGCGTCGGCTCGGCCGGAGCCGTGGGCAGCCGATCGGCGACCGCAGCCGGGGCGCTCACGGGCACTCCCGCCGACGGCCTGCCCTCGGCACCGGAGACGGCACACCCCGCCAGGGCGAAGGACGCGACCGCGGCCAGGGCGACGGCCCGGCCCGCGGCGGCGGTACGGACCGCCGCACGACCGGGTCGCTCCCTACGGGTCACGCGGCCCCCGCAGGACGCCGCGCCGGGGACGGCACCCGAGCGGGCGTGACGGTGACCTCCATGTCGGAACTCCTTCATGCTGCGACCGCCTCCGCCTCACCCGAAGCGGCCGTTGACGTAGTCCGTGGTGCGGGGGTCCTGGGGGCTGTTGAACATGGCGTCCGTGCTGCCGTGTTCGACGATCAGGCCGGGGGTGCCCTGTTCGGCGAGGAAGAAGGCGCACTGGTCGGAGACGCGGGCCGCCTGCTGCATGTTGTGGGTGACGATCACGATGGTGACCTCGTCGGACAGTTCGTGGATCGTCTCCTCGATACGGCGCGTCGAGGTGGGGTCCAGGGCGGAGCAGGGCTCGTCCATCAGCAGGACGCGGGGCCGGACCGCCAGCGAGCGCGCGATGCACAGCCGCTGCTGCTGGCCGCCGGAGAGCGCGCCGCCGGGCTGCCGGAGCCGGTCGCGTACCTCCTTCCACAGGCCGGCCTTGGTCAGGCACTCCTCGACGAGCCGGTCCTTGTCCTCGCGGCCCGCCTTGACGCCGGCCAGCTTCAGGCCCGCGGTGACGTTGTCGTAGATGGACATCGCCGGGAAGGGGTTGGGCTTCTGGAAGACCATGCCGATCTGGCGGCGGGCGTGGGTGATGCGGCGGCCCCGGTCGTAGATGTCGTCGCCGTCCAGGAGCACCCGGCCGGAGAGGGAGGCCGAGCCGACCAGTTCATGCATGCGGTTGAGGATCCGCAGGAAGGTGGACTTGCCGCAGCCGGACGGGCCGATGAGCGCGGTGACCTTGCGGGCGGGCATGGTGAGCGAGACCTGCTCCAGCACCTTGTGGTTGCCGAACCAGGCGGAGATGGCGTCGGCCTCCAGGGTGGCCGGGTCGCTCTGCGCGGTGGCCGCGCCGCGCCGGGGCGCCTTGACGGCCGTCATCCGCTTCGTCGGGTCGAGGATCTCGTCGACGAAGGTGTCGGTCGTGTCGGTGGTGTCGGACATGGTGGTTGAACTCCTCGTCGCTCAGAGCAGGTTGGGCAGCAGGCGGGTGGCGGCGCCGGAGACGGCGAGACCGAACGCGGCCAGGACGGGCACGCCGACGATCCAGGTCTGCCAGCGGCCCCACGCGCGGTGGGCGGCCATGGTGAGCAGGGCGGCCAGGAGCAGCCCCTGCGACCAGAGGAAGACCGGCAGCCAGGCCGCGTCCTCGATGCCGAGGGCCTGTTCGGAGTCGTCGATCCAGCCGGGGGCGAGCGGGCGCGGCGGGCTGGGCTGCGCGTCGCTCGTCAGGGTCGCGTCGACGCGGAGGGTGCCGGACGGGGTGTACGGCCTGCCCTCGGCGGTGATCAGGGTGAGCCGGCCCTCGTTCTGCTTGAGGGCCGGCGGCAGCGGGTCGCCCTTGCGGCGGATGCCCGTGACCCGGTAGGTGGCCTTGCCCTGGCCCGTCGTCACCTCGATCTCGCTGCCCGCGGGCAGTCGGTGCAGGTCGTTGAGCGGGCTGCCGTACCCCCACTGGCGGCCCATGATCACGCTGGTGCCGGCCTGTCCCGGCAGCGGGGTGTCCCGGCGGTGGCCGGGGCCGGACATCAGCACGCCCGAGGTGGTGCCCTCCCCGACCACTTCCTTCAGGCCCAGCGCCGGGATGCGCAGCAGCGCGACGGGCGCACCGGGCTCCAGCATCTTGCCGTCGTACGTCTGCTGGCCCACCGGTGCGACGCCGAGGGCGAGTTGGCGGCGGAACTCGTCGTACGCGGTCTGCTGGTCGCGGGCGTGCTGGAGGTGTCCCACGATGGTGAGGTTGGCGGCGAAGCCGAGCAGCAGGGCGGCGAGCACGCACAGCGCGGCCCCGGCGAACGCGAAGCCGGCGCGCTCTGCCCGCGGCGGCCCGGAGCCGGTCTCGGGCTCGGGCTCGGGTGAAGGCGCCGGCGCCGGCGGCGCCGCGGCCGGCGGGGGCGGGGACAGCACGGTCACGGGAAGCGCTCCTGTGAAGAGGTGTGGAGGGGAGAAACGGCGGCGCGGGCGGCGGGGCGGGGGCCCGCCGCCCGTGCTTCCGCCTGCCGTTACGAGCGGGGCTCGCCGAAGGTCAGCAGACCGTTGCGACGGCCGTACCGCACGAAGGCGATGCCGGCCGCGGTCAGGACGACGGCGCCGACGCCGGAGAACAGGGCGATCTGGCTACCGGTGGAGGCGAGGCCGCCGGAGGGCGAGGTGCCGCCGGAGGTGGAGCCGCCGCCCGAGGTGGAGTCACCGCCGCCGGAGGTGCCGCCGCCGCCGGAGGTGCCGCCCGTGTCACCCGTGGGTTCGCCGGTCGGCTCGTCGGTGGGCTCGTCCGTCGGCTCATCGGTGGGGTCGCCCGACGGGTCGCCGCTCGGGGACTCGTCGGAGGGGGCGGGCACGGTGAACGGCACGGAGATGACCGAACCTTCCTCGGTTTCACAGGTCGGGCTCAGCTTCCACCCGCTGTTGCCTTCCACCGCGTCGTCCGGGACGGTGAGTTCCGCCCAGGTCACCTCTCCGTTCGCGTCGGACTTCGCGCCGGGGAACTCGGCGTCGTTCCGCTCCATGGCCATGGCGAAGGTCGTATTCGGCTGGCACCTGCGGACGATGAGCTTCACCGTCTGGCCGCGCTTCAGTTCGGGGTTGTCCGTGAGCCGTTCGCCTGATGCGGCGTCCAGCATCTCGGCCCTCGCCGACTGCACGTCCACCCGTGCGGGCGTGGATTCGGAGGCCCCGAACTTGGTGGCGTCCGTCGGGGTGAACCGGGCGACGACGTTGTGGATCCCGAGGGCCAGGTCCTTCGTCCTGAACTCGGCCTTCCCGCCCGCGACCGTGGCCTCGCCCAGCGACTTCTCGCCTTCCAGGAAGGTCACGGTGCCGGGCGCGTCCGTCGGCGTGACCGTCGCGGTGAACGTCACCTCGTCCTTGGGCTCGGCGGTGACGGGATCACTGATCAGCGCGACGCTGGTGGCCTTCGCCCCTTCGCCGACCACCCAGTCGTCGCCGGTCACGGTGATCTTCTGGGACCAGTAGGGGTCGCCGGGCACCCACGCGTCCGTCGGGGGCGACTGGTCGTAGTTGTCGACGCACCGTACGCGCAGTTCGTAGGTGCCGTCGCCTGTGATGATGCTCGACAGGCTGTTGACGACGAGCCCGGGGTTGTCCGCCGCGGCCAGCGAAACGCCGGAGGTCGCCCCGTTGTAGGGGGCCTGGTTGCTGATCCCCCTCAGCACCGTCGCCTCACTGCCGTCCGCCTTCACCAGGTAGAGGCTCAGGTAGCTGGTGAAGTTGAGGTCTTCGAGCGTGAAGTCGGGGCACGCACCGGGGATCTCGATGGATCCGCCGACGCCCTGAGCATCGCTCAGCTTGCCGCTGCCGGGCGTCATGGTGAACTCGCCCACGGACGCCGCCCGGGCTGGCTGGGACTGGGACGCCACCAGGGCCACAACGCCCAGGGCGAGCACGGCGCAGGCGGCCACGATGGCCGCCGCTCTTCGGAACGGGTGGAGCAAAATCATGGCGATGGCCCCCCGGGGGACGGTCGGTTGATGGATATGGATACCGGGACAGCACGTGGGGCCGGGCACCTGGAGGGTGCCCGGCCGTCACGCGAGGATCAGACGACGATCACGAGTTCAGGCCACCCGTGACGGTGCGCGCGTTGCAGTTGGAGATGGTGCCGAAGCCGTAGTTCTGGATGACGGTGCCCGCGGCGCAGATCTTCGAGAGCGCGCTGGAGATCGCGGTCTCGTTCAGCCGGGACGTCTGGACGACGTTGTAGACGTCGCGGGAGAAGATGAAGCTCGTGTTGAGCGCGATCGAGGAGCCCGAGCCGGTGGTGGGGGACTGGCCCGCGATGTTCCGCAGACGCGACTCACCACGACGGTTCGGGACGTCCGACAGGCCCTTGCCCTGGGCGATCCACTGCGCGACCGAGTACGGCACGAGCTGGTTGGCGGCGGTGATCGCCGTGCCGTCGTGCTCCTGGACGGTGCCGTTGACGCACGCACCCGGAGTGGTGACACCGATGGAGTCCAGCCAGTACTGGCGGGTGCCCGAGCCGGCCTGCGGCAGCAGCGGCGCCACCGTGTGCACGCCCGTCGCGTCCGTGTAGGTGCAGTTCGTGTAGATGCTCTTCAGCTGCGCCACCGTCAGGTCGGACGGCACGGTGCTGCCGAGGTCCGTGGCGTAGGTGACCGCGTCACGGGCGAACGGGACGTAGGTGAGGTCGGTGCCGGGCACGCTGGCCTTCGGACCGCGCGAGGAGCGGGCGATGTCGATGCAGGTGGCGCCGCCGTTGGTGATGTCCTCGGACAGCCGGGCGATGCCGTTGCCGGAGCCGTTGGTCTGGGCGCGGGTGTACTGGCACTCCGCCGCCGCCTTGGTCTTGTACGGGTCGGTGCCACCGGTCGGCGTGACCGCGTCCCAGGACGCGATGATCTTGGCGCCGGTGGAGTCCACGACAGCGGTGCCGTTGGCGAGGCCGTTCACGACGTACTGCGTGGTGTCCGAGCCGACCGCGGCCAGGGTGCGGTAGTCGGTCGACGAGGACGGGTCCGCCGAAGCCGGGGCGGCGAGGATGCCGAGACCGAGGACCGCGGCGCCGACGGCGGCACCGACCTTGGCGTAAGACTTGACGTTCACTTCTGAACCCCTTGGTTTCTGGATTTCCGAAGACTGGACGTTCAAGCTGAATCCGGATTTTCGTGCTGCCGACCCGTCGGCCGGCCACCGCATACATTTCCAGAATTTCGCGCGGCGACCAACAAATTCCCAACGAGGGAAAGGTTACGGGAAGGCTTCCTAGGTGTCTCCTAGGGAGTCCGCCGTTGCGCATAGCGAAGCATTACAGGGCCTGCAAGACCTGATGCTCCGCCCAAAAAGAGGACGACCAGAAGAACCCAGCGGATAACACCGAGGATGTCGCCTGGTGTTATTCCTGGTTCGGCTTGGCCGATATTCTGTTGCGGCCCTGACGAAGGGGGCGCGGAGCCGTTGGCGGCGGCTGCCTCGGACGTCGGCCCGCCGGTGTCACCGGACCCGGTCGTGCCCGCGCCGGACCCGCCGCCGGCCACCCCGGACGCCGCACCTCCTGTGCCGGCCCCGCCGGTGAGTCCCCCTGAACCGTTCGCGTCCGGATCGCCGGGTGGGGTGCCGCTTCCTGGGTCACCGCGCTCCAGGTCGTCGGCGGCGGCCTCGGCCTGCTTGCGCAGCGTGGCCGTCAACGGGGCGTAGCCGGGGGGAAGTTCGCCGACGGCCCGGCCCTGCGTCTGGCCCGGCCCCGCGGCGTACCGGATGAAGTCGGCGTACGCCTTGCGGTCCTTCGCGCCCTGGTCCACCGAGGCCGCGGCGTAGGTCACGGCGGTCAGCGGATACGCCTGGCCCTTGGCCCGCGCCGGATCCGGCTCGAGCACACCGGAGTTGTCCGGTGACGGCCGCATGACGCCGACGCCCGCCTGCAACGTGCCGACCGACGGCTTCACGAAATTCCCGTCGGCGTTGCGCAGCGCCGCGGTCTGCAACCCGTAACGCGCGGCCGACGCGGCATCGACGATCGCTATGGCACATTGTCTGCCCGGCACCGGGGCCTGGTTGGCCAGCTTGGCCGGCACCTCGCCGTTCTTGGCCACGTAATTGATGGTGCGGCCGTTGTTGCCTCGTCGGGTTTTGACAGCTCCGTCGTGCAGGTCGAGCGTGTAGGGGTCCAGGTCCAGGATCGTGTACTCCACGGAGTCGTTGAAGTCATTGCCGATGGCAGTCGCCACGGTCGGATCCGACTTGGGGTAGTCGGTCGGGGGCGCGTTGCTCGCGAGGTCCGACTCCTTGTAGTGGCGATTCACCACCATGCCCCAGGGGTCCGCCTTCCCGGAGAGGAATTCCCTGGCCTCCCGGTCCGACTTGAGCCAGTCCCAGATGACCTGCGTGGTGTCGGAGTCGCCCTGCGGCACCATGAGACTCAGCGGCTCCGTCTGGGAATCCAAGTCGGCATAGTCCGGATTGAGGTCCAGGAATTCTGGGTCCTTGGTGTAGTTCAGCGGATTGTTTTTGAGGTACTCAGGTGGGGCCGGCTCACCAGGCCGGCAGGGCTGGGGGTTGCAGTTGGTTGCATAAGGGACGTCACGCACATACGAATGAGTGAGCATCTTGGCCACGAGCCGAGGAGTCAGCTTCATTTCCTGCATCATCCCGGACGGGCCTTCGACGAAGAACGCGATCACGAGCCCGGACACCGCCACCGGCGCATGGACGACACGCGCCCCCTGTCCCGACCGAGGCACCGGGTCGACGGTGACACCCATGGCGGGCGCATCCTCGGTCGCGCCCAGCACCTCGTTCCTGGCGGCGTCCTCGGGCCCGCGGTTGAAGGTGAAGGTGCTCCCCGTGGATGTGCACAGCTTGGGAGCCCAGGACGAGACGGCGTCGTCGGCGAGTTCGGAGCCGGGTACGGCCCGCTCGGCCTGGCCCTTGGGGCAGAACGCGTCGACCGGCTGGAAGTCCAGGCGGAAGACGATCCGTTGCGCCCAGTTCGTCGCGGACAGCGGCGAGGAGACGAGCTTGTCACTGCCGGTGACCGCATTGCCGCTCGGCTCATGGGTGCCGCGCGGCACGACCACCAGCCAGCAGGGACGCGGAGCGGGGGCGCTGCCCGAAGGCGCGGTGTTCACGCCACAGCCGAGGTAGTCCGCCTGTACCCCGTCCTGCACCTCGAACTCCGTCTCGCCGGTGCCGTTGGCGAAGGTTCGTACGGCCTTCTGCTCGTTGCTGTCCAGCAGGCCGAAGTAGGTGTAGTCGTGGGACGACGTGGTGGGCGGCTCGCCGTTGGCCGGGCGGAAGGGGACGAAGGGGAACGAGCCCGTGTACTTCTCGTCCTCCTCGGGGTCGTCCTCGCTGCCCGAGGCCGTCCCCGTCCCGTAGCGCACGATCCGGCCGTTTCCCGCCCCGACGGTGGTGCCGGCGCCGAAGACGCACTGCTCCCGGTCGGGACCGGACGCCTCGTCACCCCAGCACTGCATGATCTGCAGGTAGTTGCGGTTGAACGAACCCTCCGTCTCCGTAGGCGCCCCGCCCTGCCAGCTCACCCGCACGCTCTGGGAGTGCAGGTTCTTCGTCTGGTGGACGGTCACCTTCAGGTCGGAGAAGTCGTCGTACGTGCCTTTCGTCCCCGACTTCGTCACCGCGGAGTCCTCGCCGGTCGCCGCCGCGGCGGGCGTCGTCGCCGGCGGCACCGGCAGCAGTGCCACCATGAGCCCGGCCAGCAGGCAGCCCACGGCGACGAGGATGCGCGGCCGGGGCCGCCCTGTCAGCAGCTTCGTCATGCCGCACCGCCCTTGCGGCGCGTCCGGTTGGCCATCACCCGTGCGACGGCCGGTGGCCCGACGACCACGCCGACCAGCAGCACGGCCGACAGCGCCATCAGCGCCGTACGCAGCCCGAGGGCGTCGTCCGCGCCCAGGGAGACCGGGCTGGCGGCGACGGAGGAGTCGCCGGTGGACTGGCCGCCGCCGAGGACCTCACCGGTGTCGGGGTCGACGACGGAGCCGCCGCCCGTGCCGCCCGTGCCACCGGTGCCGCCCGCCGTACTGCCGCCGGAGGAGCCGCCCGTCGAGCCTCCCGAGCCCGTGGAGCCCGAGCCTCCGGTCGCCGCCGAGCCGCCCGTGGAGCCGGCGCCGCCGGAACCGGAGCCGGAGCCGCCCGAGCCGGAACCGCCGGAGGCGCCGTTGCCGACCGGCGTGGGGTTCCTGGCGCCACCGGTACCGGTGGCGCACTGGTCCGAGCCCTTCTTGTCGCACGCCTGCGGATAGGGGGCGTTCTGGATCAGGAGGTTCTTGCCGCCGGAGAAGGTCGGGTTGTTGCACTTGTTGATGTCGATGTCGGCACTCACGGCACCCGGGATCTTCCGCGTCTGGTCCATGGCGGCTGCCACCAGGTTCTTCGGCAGCGGCGAGTAACCGAGCCGGTCGGCCTGCTGCTGGCCGTCGCAGAGGAAGTAGTTGTTGAAGGCGCTGAGGGTCCTCCCCTTGGCCTTGGTGAAGCCGCTCTCCTCCTTGGTCGGGATGATCATGTAGCTGTAGCTGGAGAGCGGGTAGGTGCGCTTGTCCCCGAAGGTGTAGACGTTGTCCAGCTTCTGGGTCAGGTAGTTCGCCGAGCGCGGGTCGTTGTTGATCTCGGCCTTGGTCAGGGCGACCGCCACGCTGGAGGCGGTCGGTTCGACGTAGTAGCCGGAGTGGTTGAGGACCTTGGACACCGGGAATCCCGCGTTCCTGGCGTACGAGTACTCGACGTAGGTGATGGCGCCCTCGGCCTGGGACTGCTTGACATAGCCCGCGACGCCGAGCGACTGGGACTGGGCGACGAAGCCGGAGCCGGGGATCACCGGGAAGTACGACGTCAGACCGCACGGCGTCTGCTTGCCCGCCCGGCGGCAGTAGTCGTTCCACAGGGAGCCGTACTCCTTGGACATCCACAGCGTGAACTGGGCGGTCGTACCGGAGCCGTCGGAGCGGACCACCGGGACGATCCGGCGGGCCGGCAGGTTCAACCGGGGGTTGTCCGCCTTGATCTCCGGCGCGTTCCACATCGTCAGCTTGCCGGTGAAGATCTTGGTGAGGACCTCACCGGACAGCCGGAGGTTGGTGACCTGCCGGCCGCCGATCTTCAGGTTGTACATGAACGACGTACCACCGGCCACGATCGGCATGTAGGCGTACTTGCGCGTGGGCGGCGGGTCCGACTGGCCGAGGTCGTTGAGCCCGTAGGGGATCTCGGACACACCGAAGTCGGAGGTGCCGTTCTTGAACTGCTGGCGGCCGACCGACGAGCCGACCGCCTGGTAGTTCACCGTCATGCCCTGCTGGCGGACGTTGCGGCGCCACTGCTCGATCGCGTTGGAGCTCCAAGTCGAACCGGAGCCGCTGATCTTCGTGTAGGTGTCCGCGAAGGCGTTCGGCGGATGGACGGCGATCAGCGCGCAGACCGCGGCGACGAGCAGCGCCAGCGCCTGGTACACGCGCGTAGCGCGCGGACGACGACGGACAAGTGCGGGTATCACGGGGTGCTCCTCGTCGGTGCGGGACTGTCTGACGGCCGGTCGGCGGGGGCGTGCGCCGCGAAACGCCTCGCGTCACGTCGGGACGCCCTGACGCGGCGGTGTTCCTGGCGGCGGGTCAGCCGGCCCGGTCCGCGTCCGCCGATGACGCGGGCTATGACGAACAGGACGAGCACGAGCACCAGGAGCACCGCCGCGGTGCCGAAGCCGCGGGCGATGTAGGTGGGCTCGGGGGACTTGACGAGTTCGAAGGCCGCCAGCGGCAGCGACACCATCGGGTCGTGGAACGGGTTGGTGTTCAGTTCCGCGGTGTAGCCGGCGGTCAGCAGGACCGGCGAGGTCTCCCCCACCCCGCGGGCCGTGCCCAGGATGATCGCCGTCGTCAGCCCGGACCGTGAGGTGGGCAGCACGACGTGCCACACGGTGCGCCACCGGGAGGTGCCGAGGGCGTACGACGCCTCGCGCAGCGTTCCCGGGACCAGCCGGATCACCACGTCCGCCGCGCGGATGATGATCGGCAGCATCATCACGGAGATCGCCAGCGCGGCGGCGAGGCCGGAGCGGTCGAAGCCCAGCGCCAGGATGAAGGTCGCGTAGATGAACAGGCCGGCGACGATGGACGGCAGGGCCGTCATCGCCTCGACCATGGTGCGCACGAACCGGCTGAACGTCCCCGGGACCTCGTTCAGGAAGACCGCGCACACCAGCCCGGCCGGGATGCAGATCAGCAGGGCGATGGAGATCTGCCACAGGGTGCCGACGATCGCGTGCAGGATGCCGCCGACGTCGAGCGGCTCGATCGGGCCCGCGTCGGCCATCGACTCGGTGTAGAAGTTCAGGTGCGGCAGCGCCTCGCGGCCTTCGTAGAGGGTGTAGACGACCACGAACGCCAGCACGGCGAGCATCACCACGCCGAGGCTCTGGACGACGGCCGCGGCCACCCGGTCGCGCACCGCGGGCCCGTCCTCGTCGAAGGAGACCAGCAGCGCGTACAGGCCGAGGAAGAGCAGGTAGGCGACGACGACGAAGCCCAGGGCGCCGTTGAAGGGCAGCAGTCGGTCGAACATCAGCCAGGTGACGCTGAGGGACGCGGCGCCGGCGCCGAGCATGGCGTACACGTCGGTGGCGCGCAGCGTGGCCAGGTTGCGGCGTGACTCGGTGAGCGTCCTGCGGCGCGCGGGCAGGGTGGTGCCCGCCGGCGCCTCGGGCGGTGCCGCCGGGTCGGGCTGCGGCCCCTGGCCGCCGGGCGGGCTCTGTGCGGTGGTGACGGTCATCTGGCTCGGTCTCCTCAGGAGTCGCTCGTCGCGCCGGAACGGCTGCGGGCGACGATCGACGACGCGACGAAGTTGACGACGAGGGTCAGCAGGAAGAGCGCGAGGCCCGCGGCCATCAGCGCGGACATCCCGATGGGGCTCGCCTCGCCGTAGCGCAGGGCGATCAGCGAGGAGACCGTGCTGGTGCCGTTCTGCAGGATGTGCGGCTGGATCTTGAACACCGGCGAGATGATCAGGTACACGGCGATGGTCTCGCCGAGCGCCCGGCCCAGGCCCAGCATGGTGCCGCCGATCATGCCGCCCTTGCCGAAGGGCAGCACGACGCTGCGGATCATGCCCCAGCGGTTCGCGCCGAGCGCGTACGCGCCCTCCCGCTCGCCGACCGGGGCCTGCGAGAACACCTCCCGCATCACCGAGCAGATGATCGGCGCGACCATCAGGGACACGACCATGCCGGCGATGAAGGTGGAGGAGGTGTAGACGGTGGCGGTGGCGAGCGGGTCGCGCGGATCGGCGCCGTCGACCTCGAAGAGGGGGATCCAGCCGAAGTACGTGGCGAGCCAGCGGGACAGGCTGACCACATGCCCCTGGAAGAAGAACAGACCCCACAGTCCGTAGACCACCGAGGGCACGGCGGCCATCAGGTCCACGATGCTGATGAGGGTCTGCCGGATGCTCGGCGGGGCGTACTCGGAGATGTACAGCGCGGTGCCGAGCGCCATCGGCACCGCGAAGACGATGGCGACGAGGGCGACGAGGATCGTGCCGACGAGCACGGCGGCGATGCCGAAGTTGCCGCCCTCGGGCTCCCAGGTCTCGGTGGTGATGAAGCCCCACTTCGCGACCGACAGCGCCTGCCAGGCCCGGTACGTCAGAAAGCCGCCGACGAGCAGCATGATGGCGAGCACCAGAGTGCCGCCCCCGCGCAGCACACCCCGGAACAAGCGGTCGGCCACACCGGGATCGGCGTACAGGCGTCTGGGAGGATCGTCCGCCGGGGCCACAGGTCGCTCATACAGTCGCGTCGTCACATGTGCCGACGCTCCTGAGGCCCAGTGGACTTCTGCGCACACAAAGGTGAACGAGGCACCCCCAACAGGCAACTTCCGGGTTTGACGTGAACGCGGCGATGTGAAGAAACGAAGGGGTCCGGGCCCGCCGGTGCGGCGGACCCGGACCCCTTCCCATGCTGGTGAACTGCGCAGCCGACGGCTGGTCAGGTCAGTGCGCGTCGTCCCACGCGATCACCCCGGCCGACCCCAGTTCGGCCAACAGCGCCCGGAAACGCTCGTAGGCGGCCTGGCAGGTCGAGTGCCGCTCATAGGCACGCGACGACACGGCCAGGGCGCCGCCGGCCGGGTCCCGCAGCCGCCAGACCCAGCCGTTGCCCTCAGAGGTGTGGTGCACACCCCCGGCTAATCCCGCCACTCCCGCGCACATCTGCTCGAACGCCGCCCGGCACTCCTCGTAACTGCGGTACGTCAGGCCCGCCACGGCGATCACCCGCCCGTTCGTGGCGGTGAGCCGCCACAGATGACTTCCGTCTGCGGATATGTCTATCTGACAGCGCGTGCCGGGTACGGCCGCGCCCCCCTGTCTTGCCGCCATCCATCCCCACCCCTGCGGTTCCCGACGTCAGGAAGGCCGCACGGTTCGACGACGGATCGTCATTCGTGCGGCATCCGCAGAGTAGTGAGACGCGATTGACAACGATTGCCCTGTCTTTACTGTATGCAGCATGCTTCATCTGAAAGTTGCCCCTCGTTCATATGGCCGCCGTACGGCGACCGTGCGGGATGAGCGACGGCTCCGCCACGGCGGCGGCCGGGCCGCGGTACGCGTAGGTGGTCGCCAGGTCCGCTGAAATTCCAGTCGAATTTCCCCTTCGGTTTTCCATGGAATCGGCGCACCCGATATTCGCCCGCACTTTCTTCGACGGAAAAACGGCGACGCTCTTCACGCCGCCGCCAAAAACGTTCCTGAATCTCCACAAGGTGGGTACGCTGCAGGCGTCAATTCAGGCCCGCCGACCGGGAATTGGCGGTCCTTGGCGTACAACTTGAGGAATTCGCATGCGCATTTACTCTGCCGCCCTCGCCGCCTGCGGCGTCGTGGCCCTGTCCGCCCTCGCCGTTCCGGCCGCGCACGCGGACGAGACGTTCGGCGACACCGACATCACCGGCGTCGTCGTCAACAGCGGTGACCCCGTGGTCCTCGGCACGAGCGCGAGAACCGTCACCGTGGAGGTCACCGCGACCGACCCGTCCGGCTTGGAGCAGATCAACGCCACGCTCTACCACGGCTCGTACACCAGCCAGGACAGCACGGTTCCCGCGACCGCGGCCTGCGGTCCGACCACCGCCGCGACCAGCACCTGCACCCTCACCTTCACCCTCACCCCGGGCAGCGCGCCGGCCGACGGCTCCCTGGCGGGCGCCTGGAGCGTCAGCGCCTACGCGATCGCCGCCGACGGCGACGCCGAATTCCTGGAGAAGGCCGCGGACTTCGACCTGCGGCGCGAGACCCACGTCGGCGTCGACGCCCCGGACCGGGTGAAGTGGGGCAGGGCCCTCACGGTCACCGGCGGCGTGCAGAACGCGGACTGGGCGACCGGCACCTACGCCGCCACGGCGGCCGGCCGGCCCGTGCAGCTGCAGTTCCGCCTCAAGGGCTGCGCCAAGTACACCACCGTCAAGACCGTCGACACCGCCGCCGACGGCACCGTGTCCGCCACCGTCCGCGCGTTCGCCGACGGCGAGTACCGCTGGTCCTACGCCGGCACCGCCGACACCGCGGCCGCCGTCTCCGAGGGCGACTTCGTCGACGTGCGCTGATCCCTGAGCCACACCAGCCCGCCCACGGTGCCGGCCATCCCCACGGGTGTCCGGCACCACAACTGCCACGCCTCGTCCACCGGGCGCTCCCGCGCCGGCAGCGTCGAGGTCAGCTCGATGTCGGACAGGAACCGCCACACCGCCGCCCGCCCCGCCGGGTCCACCGCCTCCAGGTCCTCCAGCATCACCGTGCTCTTGGCCCCGCCATGGTCCCGGTCCGGCCTGACCCGGACGCTCCCACACCGCAACCCACAACGGACACCGCACCACGGGCACCGAGAGGCGTACCGAGCCCCACCCCCGACCCCGCGCCCGCCCCGCCGCGAGCGCACAGCGCACAGCGCAACGGACCCCGCCCCCGGCCCACCGGCGGCGCACAGCGCACCGGGCCCCGGCCGTGGAAGCGGCCACCCGCCCCGGTCAGCCCATCGCGAGCAGGATCACCAGCAGAACCGCACCCGCCACCGCCGGCACCACGACCTCGTACGCCCAGCGGACCACAATCTCGCCCTGCGCACCCTCCGCCTGCCCGCGCCGCTCCAGCAGCTCACGCAGATCCTCGACGATCTGATCCCCCTCAGCCCGCCCCACAACGGACACCCCGCCACCGGCGCCGGGCCCCGTGCCCGGCCCGCCGGACCGGCCGCCGCCGTCGCGCGCCGCGGCCTCGGAGCGGGTTTGCCGCCGGGCGGCCCTCTTGCGGGCCCGCAGCGAGACCGGGACGGCCCACAGCTGGTACTTGGTGCCGGACTCCGCGACGACCTCGTTGGAGTAGCTGGAGCGCAGGGCGGCGATCTCGCCCCAGGGCAGGGTGATCATCCGGAACGGGTTGCGCACCCGCAGCCGGTCCTCGCCCGCGTACACGGCCGGGCGCAGGGTGAAGGCGACCACCAGCGGCACCACGAGGATCATGGTGGCGAGGGCCAGCCAGGGGGTCCGGCCGTGCCCGTTGAACAGCGCGTCGAGGCCGAGCCACAGGACGATGGCGAGCATCACCACCCCGCCGGCGATCGCCGCGGACGACCGGTGGACCCGGTCCTTGACGGTGGGCACCGGCGGTTGCGGCTCGGATGGCTGGTGGTCCGGGGTCGTCATGGTCCCGATTCTGCCCGACACCGTCGGCGGCGTTCATCCGCGGTACCGGGCGGAGGGCGGGACCGCGGCCCGGTTCGGGGCCGATCCCGGGGGCTGTACAGCCGCTACGCGCGTAGATATGCTCGTCTGGTGACCATGCCCACCTCTGCTCCCACAGCGCAGGCTCTCGCCGACGTGACCGCGTCCGACAGCACACTGCGCCGCTTCCTGCACGGGCTGCCCGGCGTCGACGCGGTCGGCCTGGAGGCGCGCGCCGCCTCGCTCGGCACCCGTTCCATCAAGACCACCGCGAAGGCGTACGCCATCGACCTCGCCATCTCGATGGTCGACCTGACGACGCTGGAAGGCGCGGACACCCCGGGCAAGGTCCGGGCGCTCGGCGCCAAGGCGGTCCACCCGGACCCGACGGACCGTACGACCCCGACGACCGCGGCCGTCTGCGTCTACCCCGACATGGCGGCCGTCGCCAAGGAGGCCGTCGCCGGCTCCGGCGTCAAGGTCGCCTCGGTCGCCACCGCCTTCCCGGCCGGCCGTGCCGCGCTCGACGTCAAGCTGGCCGATGTGCAGGAGGCCGTCGCCGCGGGCGCCGACGAGATCGACATGGTCATCGACCGGGGGGCGTTCCTCGCCGGGAAGTACCTGAAGGTGTACGACGAGATCGTCGCGGTGAAGGCGGCCTGCGGGACGTCCGCCCGGCTGAAGGTCATCTTCGAGACGGGCGAGCTGTCGACGTACGACAACATCCGGCGGGCGAGCTGGCTCGGCATGCTGGCCGGGGCCGACTTCATCAAGACGTCGACGGGCAAGGTGGCGGTGAACGCGACCCCGGCCAACACCCTGCTCATGCTGGAGGCGGTGCGCGACTTCCGGGCCCAGAGCGGCGTCCAGGTCGGTGTGAAACCCGCCGGCGGCATCCGCACCAGCAAGGACGCGGTCAAGTTCCTCGTCCTGGTCAACGAGACCGCCGGTGCCGACTGGCTGGACAACCACTGGTTCCGCTTCGGCGCGTCCTCGCTCCTGAACGATCTGCTGATGCAGCGTCAGAAGCTGGCCACCGGCCGCTACTCCGGCCCCGACTACGTAACGGTGGACTGACCCATGGCATTCGAGTACGCTCCCGCGCCCGAGTCGCGCGCGATCGTCGACATCGCCCCGTCGTACGGCCTCTTCATCGACGGCGAGTTCGTCGAGAGCGCGGGCGGGGATCTCGCCAAGACGGTCTCCCCCTCCACCGAGGAAGTGCTCTCCGAGTACACCCAGGCCACCGCCGAGGACATCGACCGGGCGGTGCGGGCCGCCCGCAAGGCGTTCGAGAAGTGGTCGGCGCTGCCCGGTGCCGAGCGCGCCAAGTACCTCTTCCGTATCGCGCGCATCATCCAGGAACGCAGCCGCGAGCTGGCGGTCCTGGAGACGCTGGACAACGGCAAGCCCATCAAGGAGACGCGCGACGCGGATCTCCCCCTGGTCGCCGCGCACTTCTTCTACTACGCGGGCTGGGCGGACAAGCTGGACCACGCCGGTTTCGGTCCGTCGCCGAAGCCGCTGGGCGTGGCCGGCCAGGTCATCCCGTGGAACTTCCCGCTGCTGATGCTGGCGTGGAAGATCGCCCCGGCGCTCGCCACCGGCAACACGGTGGTCCTCAAGCCCGCCGAGACGACCCCGCTGTCCGCGCTGTTCTTCGCGGACATCTGCCGTCAGGCGGGCCTGCCCGCGGGCGTCGTGAACATCGTCACCGGCGACGGCCGCACCGGCGCGGCCCTCGTCGCGCACCCGGGCGTCGACAAGGTGGCCTTCACCGGCTCCACGTCCGTCGGCAAGGAGATCGCCCGCACGGTCGCGGGCACCCGTAAGAAGCTCACCCTCGAACTCGGCGGCAAGGGCGCGAACATCGTCTTCGACGACGCCCCCATCGACCAGGCGGTCGAGGGCATCGTCACCGGAATCTTCTTCAACCAGGGCCAGGTCTGCTGCGCGGGCAGCCGGCTGCTGGTGCAGGAGTCGATCCACGACGAGCTGCTGGAGTCCCTCAAGCGCCGCCTGTCGACGCTGCGTCTCGGCGACCCGCTCGACAAGAACACCGACATCGGCGCGATCAACTCCGCCGAGCAGCTGGCCCGCATCACCGCGCTGGCCGAGCGGGGCGAGGCGGAAGGCGCCGAGCGCTGGTCCCCGGCCTGCGAACTCCCGTCCTCCGGCTACTGGTTCGCCCCGACGCTCTTCACGAACGTCACCCAGGCGCACACCGTCGCCCGCGAGGAGATCTTCGGCCCGGTGCTGTCGGTCCTCACCTTCCGCACGCCGGAGGAGGCCGTCGCCAAGGCCAACAACACGCCGTACGGCCTGTCGGCGGGCATCTGGACGGAGAAGGGGTCGCGGATCCTGGCGGTCGCGAACCGGCTCCGGGCGGGTGTCGTGTGGTCCAACACGTTCAACAAGTTCGACCCGACCTCGCCGTTCGGCGGCTACAAGGAGTCGGGCTTCGGCCGCGAGGGCGGCCGCCACGGCCTGGAGGCGTACCTCGATGTCTGACAACGTGTCCGTGGGCGGCTCCGCCGCGCGGCGTCTGAGTGTCTTCAAGACCTACAAGCTGTACGTGGGCGGCAAGTTCCCGCGTTCCGAGAGCGGCCGGGTGTACGAGGTGACCGACTCGAAGGGCAAGTGGCTGGCGAACGCGCCCCTTTCCTCCCGCAAGGACGCCAGGGACGCGGTGGTCGCCGCCCGCAAGGCGTTCGGCGGCTGGTCGGGCGCGACGGCGTACAACCGGGGCCAGGTCCTCTATCGCGTCGCGGAGATGCTGGAGGGCCGGCGGGAGCAGTTCGTGCGCGAGGTCGCCGACGCGGAGGGCCTGTCGAAGGCCAGGGCGAGCGCCGTGGTGGACGCGACCGTGGACCGCTGGGTCTGGTACGCGGGCTGGACCGACAAGATCGCCCAGGTGGTGGGCGGCGGCAACCCGGTCGCGGGTCCGTTCTTCAATCTGTCCTCCCCCGAGCCGACGGGCGTGGTCGCCGTCCTGGCCCCGCAGGAGTCGTCCTTCCTGGGCCTGGTGTCGGTGCTCGCCCCGGTGATCGCGACGGGCAACACGGCCGTGGTCGTGGCGTCCGAGAGGTCCCCCCTCCCGGCGCTCTCCCTCGCCGAGGTGCTGGCCACCTCGGATGTGCCCGGCGGTGTCGTCAACGTGCTCTCCGGCCGTACGGCGGAGATCGCCGCGCCGCTGGCCGCGCACCAGGACGTCAACGCGATCGACCTCGCGGGCGCGGACGAGGCGCTGGCGAAGGAACTGGAGATCGCCGCGGCGGACAATCTGAAGCGCGTCCTTCGTCCACAGCCTGTGGATTACTTTGAGACGCCCGGGATCGAGCGGCTGACGGCGTTCTTGGAGACGAAGACGGTGTGGCACCCGACGGGGGCGTTGGGCGCGTCGGGTTCCTCTTACTGACGGGGCCCGGCGGGGTTGCTGACGGGATTCCCGGCGCGGAACGGGCAGGGGTCCCGGCGGGGTTGCTGACGGGATTCCCGGCGCGGAACGGGCAGGGGTCCCGGCGGGGTTACCGACTGGTCCCGGCGGGGTCACCGACAGGGTCCCGGCGGGGTTACCGACGGGATTCCCGGCGCGGAACGGGCAGGGGTCCCGGCGGGGTTACCGACGGGATTCCCGGCGCGGAACGGGCAGGGGTCCCGGCGGGGTTACCGACGGGATTCCCGGCGGGGAACGGGCAGGGGTCCCGGCGGGGTTACCGACTGGTCCCGGCGGGGTCACCGACAGGGTCCCGGCGGGGAACTGGCGTGATGCGCCGACCGCAGGTCGCTGCGGCCGGTCGCGCGGTTCCCCGCGGCCCCCGCGGGCGCCTCAGCGGCCCAGCGCTCCGAGGACCTGCCCGGCCACCGGCAGGCTGCCCAGCGACTCCGCCTGGGCGATCGGGGCGGTCAGCGCCCTGGAGGTCACCGGCTTGAAGTCGGCGAGCTGGGTGCCGACGCCGTTGTCGAGGGGGTCGACTCCGGTGCCCGCCAGCGGGTTGGGCTTGAGCCCGGCGACCGGGCCGGTGACATAGCCGACCGAGTCGGTGAGGGCCGCCAGCCCCGTCTGCGGGTCGACGTTCCCGGGCGAGGCCGGCCGGAGCGGCACGTCCGCGAGCGGTTCGGTGGCCGCGGACGCCGTCGCGGCGCCCACGCCCAGGGCCGCCGAGGCGGTCG
Source organism: Streptomyces sp. NPDC001508 (assembly GCF_040298665.1). Classification (NCBI taxonomy): domain Bacteria; kingdom Bacillati; phylum Actinomycetota; class Actinomycetes; order Kitasatosporales; family Streptomycetaceae; genus Streptomyces; species Streptomyces sp. NPDC001508. The sequence continues at coordinate 50,729 of NZ_JBEPAP010000041.1, read as the reverse complement.
CGAGGGCGATCAGCGCGCGCTGCGCGGTGCGTTGCCGGGAGGAGCTGTGTCGGGCCATCGTGGGTGCCGCCTTCTGGTGCGCGAGGGTAATCATGTCGACACGCAGGGTAGTTGAGGCGTGATGCGCGTTCCAAAGCCGACCCGCGGGGTCGGCAGGGGCCGCATCATGCGTCAAACTGGTGTTCCGTGAGCATTCATCCCCCGTCCCCTGCCCGTGTGGTGCTGCTGTGCGGCCCCTCGGGTTCCGGCAAGTCCCTCGTCGCCGCCCGTTCCGGGCTGCCCGTGCTGCGCCTCGACGACTTCTACAAGGAGGGCGACGACCCGACGCTGCCGCTGGTGGCGGGGAGTTCGGACATCGACTGGGACCACCCGCGGTCCTGGGACGCGGACGCCGCCGTCGACGCCATCGCCCGGCTGTGCGCCACGGGCTCGACGACCGTGCCGGTGTACGACATCGCCAAGAGCGCCCGTACCGGCGAGGAGGCGCTGCACATCGGGCGTGCCCCGCTGTTCGTGGCGGAGGGTGTCTTCGCGGCGGAGATCGTGGCCCGCTGCCGTGAACTGGGCCTGCTGGCCGACGCGTTGTGCCTGAGCCGCGGTGCGCTCACCACCTTCAGGCGGCGTTTCCTGCGGGACCTCGCGGAGGGCCGCAAGTCGGTGCCGTTCCTGCTGCGCCGCGGGGTCCGGCTGATGCGCACGGAGCGGTCGATCGTCGCCCGCCAGGTGTCGCTGGGCGCGCACGCCTGCGACCGGGACGAGGCACTGGGCCGACTGGCCGCCGCGGCGGTACGCCGGGTACGGCCGGCCGCGCCGCCGCAGGACCACACACCCTCGGCGCAGACACAGACACCGGCGTAGTCACCGCGCACCCTCGGCGCACACGCAGACGCCGGCGTAGTCACCGCGCACCGGACAGGCCGCCGTACCCGGAAGAAGACCGCACCCGGGGAAACAGACGGGCAAAGGCCGTACACGCGGACAAACAGGAGAAGCGGGACTGGACGGACCCCCCGGCCCTCCAGTCCCGCCGTTCCCCCCGCTCTCCCCCGTGCCACCCGTGGGTCCCCCCGGACTCACAGGCCCCCGTGTTTCCCCGTTCCCCCCCGGCCTTCAGGCGACCAGTTCGCCGAAGGCGTTCTCCTCGTCACGGCCGACGCCGAGGACCTCGTCGTCGCGCAGCCGGCGCAGCGAACGCCAGATGCTGGACTTGACCGTGCCGACACTGATGCCGAGGATGTCCGCGATCTCCGGGTCCGTACGGCCCTCGTAGTAGCGCAGGACCAGCATGGTGCGCTGGAGTTCGGGCAGCCGGGCCAGCGCCTGCCACAGGACGGCGCGCAGTTCGGTGCCGCGCATCGCGTCCGTGTCGCCGGGCGTCTCCGGCAGTTCCTCGGTCGGGTACTCGTTGAGCTTGCGGCGCCGCCAGGCGCTGATGTGCAGATTGGTCATGGTGCGGCGCAGGTATCCGCCGACCGCCGCCTTGTCACTGATCCGGTCCCACGCCCGGTACGTCGAGAACAGCGCGCTCTGCAGCAGGTCCTCGGCCTCGAAGCGGTCGCCGGTCAGGTGGTAGGCGGTTGCGTACAGGGAGGCGCGGCGCTCCTGGACGTAGGCGGTGAACTCCGCCTCCGTCAGCGAGCGGCGCTCCCCCGAGTCCTCCCTGTACGCGGCTCCCCCGTGGGCCCCCGTGACCCCCGTCGTGCTTCCCCCCGTACGAGCGTCGACCACCGACATGTACGCGGTGTGCTGACGCCCGGTGCCGCGAGCGCACCCCCGCCCTCCCCCACGCTCGAACACGCTCGCGCGGGAGGGACCCCCCTCGGCACCGGACTTCTCAGAACCCCGGTTCACGTCATGCAGACGCGTGACGACCGCGCTGGTGCTCATGCCCTGCAGCGTGTTCATCTCGCGCCCCCTGTCGTGGACTTCGGTGTTCGGTCTGCTTCCTTGCCTGTGCCGAAAATCTTGCCCGGGTGACTTCATGGCCGTGTCCGCCGACTGTCACAGACCTGTCACAGCGGCCCGGCACAGTTGCGTCACCGCCCGCGCACAGACTGTGGCGGTATCGGGGTTTCCGGGCGCCTGCGGGCCCCACAGGTCGTCCGGCACCCCCTCCATGGGCCAGAATGAGGCCCGTGCCTTCCCTGTTGCTGATCGAGGACGACGACGCCATCCGTACGGCCCTGGAGCTCTCACTGACGCGCCAGGGACACCGGGTGGCCACCGCTGCCACCGGCGAGGACGGTCTGAAACTGCTGCGCGAGCAGCGCCCGGACCTGATCGTGCTGGATGTGATGCTGCCCGGCATCGACGGGTTCGAGGTCTGCCGGCGCATCCGGCGCACGGACCAGTTGCCGATCATTCTGCTGACCGCGCGCAGCGACGACATCGACGTGGTGGTCGGGCTGGAGTCGGGCGCCGACGACTATGTCGTCAAGCCGGTGCAGGGCCGTGTGCTGGACGCCCGGATCCGCGCCGTGCTGCGCCGCGGGGAGCGGGAGGCCAGCGACTCGGCGACGTTCGGGAGCCTCGTCATCGACCGCTCGGCGATGACCGTGACCAAGAACGGCGAGGACCTTCAGCTCACCCCGACCGAACTGCGGCTGCTGCTGGAGCTGAGCCGGCGGCCCGGTCAGGCGCTGTCCAGGCAGCAGTTGCTGCGGCTGGTCTGGGAGCACGACTACCTCGGTGACTCGCGGCTGGTGGACGCGTGCGTCCAGCGGCTGCGCGCCAAGGTCGAGGACGTGCCGTCGTCGCCGACCCTGATCCGTACCGTCCGTGGTGTCGGCTACCGCCTGGACGCACCTCAGTGACGAAGGCGCAAGGGGGGTTCCGCGGCTGGACCGCGGGTCGCAAGGGAGTCCTGTCACGGCTGCGCTTCACCAGTCTGCGGCTGCGGCTGGTCGTGGTGTTCGGGCTGGTCGCGCTGACCGCCGCGGTGTCCGCCTCGGGCATCGCCTACTGGCTCAACCGGGAGGCCGTGCTCACCCGGGCCCAGGACGCGGCGCTGCGGGACTTCAAGCAGGAGATGCAGAACCGGGCGAGCGCGCTGCCCGTGCATCCCACCCAGGACGAACTCCAGCGTACGGCCGGGCAGATGGCGGGCAGCAGCCAGCGCTTCAGCGTGCTGCTGGTCGGCCAGGACGCAGCCGGCCGGACGGTGTACGGCACCTCGGGCGGGCTCAGCGGGTTCGCGCTGGAGGACGTCCCCCTGTCGCTGCGGGCCGCCGTGGACAAGCGGCAGCCGGTGGGCGACGGCAACAAGTCCGCGTACCACCTGTACTGGCAGCGGATCGTCGAGCACGGCACCCCGTACCTGGTGGCCGGCACGAAGGTGATCGGCGGCGGCCCGACCGGCTACATGCTCAAGTCGCTGGAGCCCGAGGCGAAGGACCTCAACTCCCTCGCCTGGTCGCTGGGCATCGCCACGGGCCTCGCGCTGATCGGCTCCGCGCTGCTCGCGCAGGCCGCCGCGACGACCGTGCTGAAGCCGGTGCACCGGCTGGGCGTGGCCGCCCGGCGGCTCGGCGAGGGCAGGCTCGACACCCGGCTGCGGGTGTCCGGCACCGATGAACTCGCCGATCTCTCCCGGACGTTCAACAACGCGGCCGAGGCGCTGGAGAAACGGGTCGCCGACATGGCCGCCCGCGACGAGGCGTCCCGGCGTTTCGTCGCGGACATGAGCCACGAACTGCGGACGCCGCTGACCGCCATCACCGCCGTGACGGAGGTACTGGAGGAGGAGCTGGACTCGGAGGCCGGGAGCATGGACCCGATGATCGAGCCCGCGGTGCGGCTGGTGGTGAGCGAGACCCGGCGGCTGAACGACCTGGTCGAGAACCTGATGGAGGTCACCCGCTTCGACGCGGGCACCGCCCGGCTGGTCCTGGACGACGTGGACCTCGCCGACCAGATCACCGCCTGTATCGACGCCCGCGCCTGGCTGGACGCGGTGGAGCTGGACGCCGAGCGCGGCATCCACGCCCGTCTCGACCCGCGCCGCCTCGACGTGATCCTCGCCAACCTGATCGGCAACGCGCTCAAGCACGGCGGCTCGCCGGTGCGGGTCTCGGTGCGGGTGGCCGGTGAGGAGGGTTCACAGATCGTCATCGCCGTCCGCGACCACGGGCCCGGTATCCCCGAGGACGTCCTGCCGCACGTCTTCGACCGCTTCTACAAGGCCAGCGCCTCCCGCCCGCGCTCCGAGGGCAGCGGCCTCGGTCTGTCCATCGCCCTGGAGAACGCGCACATCCACGGCGGCGAGATCACCGCCGCCAACTCGGCCGACGGCGGTGCGGTGTTCACCCTGCGGCTGCCCCGGGACGCCGCCAAGCTGACGGAGCCGGCCGACGAGACCGGCCCGGCCGCCGGTGCCGGTGCTGGTGCCGGTGAGGGCGACCGTGACGGCAGCGGCGGCCGGGGCGACGACAAGGGGAAGGCGTGATGGCCGTACGGCGGCTGCTGGCCGTCCCCCTGCTCGCCGTGCTGCTCGCCGGCTGCGGGATCCGGACCACAGAGGTGCCGACGGACTTCGGCGGCGCGCCCTCGCGGGTGCCGTGTTCGCTGTCCGATGCGGACCTGTCGACGCCGACCGCGCAGGGTGGCGTGCCCGTGCAGGTGTTCCTGCTGTGCGGTTCGTCGCTGGTCACCGTGGACCGGACGGTGCACGTCCCGGAGGGCACGGCGGACGCCCGGCGGCGGGTGCACGTGGCGCAGGGGCTGCTGGACCAGCTCGCCCGGACACCGTCCGACAGCGAGCGCAACGCGGGCTATGCGACGTACGTGCGCGGCGGCATGAGCGTGAGCGGGCCGCGGCCCAAGGACCCCGAGGACACGCTGCGGCTGAGCACGGCCCCGGAACAGCTCACCTCGTACGCGCTCGCCCAGATCGTCTGCACGTTCTCCGACTCGACGGCGGCCGAGGGCGACGGCTCGGTGGTGCTGGGCGGGCCGGGCGGCGAGCCGCCGCGCCGGTACGAATGCGGCGACGACGTCCGTTCCCGCCCGGGCACCGCCCGCCCGCCGTCCACCACGGTGACAGACAACTGACACCCCCTGCCGCAGGCAGGGCCCGGGCGGGGCAGGGCCGGGCGAGACAGGGCCGGGCGAGGCAGGGCGCCCAGGGCGGGGGCAGGGCCGGGCGGGGCAGGGCGCCCAGGGCGGGGGCAGGGCCCGGGGCAGTGGGCCTGCCCAGATCCCATAGGCAGGCCACACACCCGACGGGCCCCCACGGGCGCACGACCTGGGCGTGTCACACATCCCACGGGCGCACGACCTGGGCGTGTCACACATCCCACGGGCGCACGACCTGGGCGTGTCACACATCCCACGGGCCACCACAGGCCCGCCAGCCCAGGAATGCGCCCCAGATCCCGTGGGCGTATCACACACCCGACGGGACACCACGGGCCCACAGCCCGGGTGTGCCCACAGACCCCCATGGGCGCGTCACACACCCCGACAGCCACCGCACGCCCACCGGCCCAGGAATACACCCAGACCCGTGGACGTATCACACACCTGCCAGGACACCACAGGCCCACAGCCCCGGGTGTGCCAACAAACCCCCATGGGCGCGTCACACACCCCGACAGCCACCGCACGCCCACCGGCCCAGGAATACACCCAGACCCGTGGACGTATCACACACCTGCCAGG
>NZ_JBEPAP010000041.1:0-44971 GCF_040298665.1 Streptomyces sp. NPDC001508 | reverse complement strand
ACACCACAGGCCCACCACCCAGGCGTGCCCCCAGACCCCATGGGCGTATCACACACTCGACGGGCCACCGGGGGGCGACCGGTCCAAGGGATGCGGCATCGGTGCCGTTGATGTGTCGCACGCCTCACCGGCCCGTGCGGGGGCGATCCGGAACCGATCGTGCGCGGGGGCGCGTCTAGGGGGGCGTGCAGCGTCAAGGCTCCATCGGCGGCAGCGCCGCGATCCGCATCCGGGTGACAGGGGGTGTCCTCCTCGTCGCCCATCTCACGCTCGTCGCCTGGCTGATGCTGCGCCCGCTGAACGTCCCCTGGGTGATGCCCGCCAACCTGCACCCGCTCGCCGGTATCCGGGCCGATCTGGCCCTGGGCTGGCCCGAGGCGGCCCGGCCGATCGGCGAGGGGGTCGCCCTGCTCGCGCCGCTGGGCGTGCTGCTGCCGATGGTGCACGGCCGGCTCACCGTCTCCCCGCTCGCCTCCCTGATCCGTACGGCGGCGGCGGGCGCCCTGCTCTCGCTGGGCATCGCCCTGTTGCAGACCGGGGTGCCGGGCCGGGTCGTGGACGTGGACTCGCTGCTGCTGAACACGGTGGGCGTGGCGCTGGCGCATCTCGCCGTGGTCCCCGCGGGCCGCTTCTGGCTCCGCCGCAGGGGCGAGCGCGTACGGCGTACGCCCCTCCATCAGGAGGAAGCGGCTCAGGGCCGGACCCCGACGATTCCCAGGGTCGGCATCGCACCGTAGAGCGACGCCCCGCCGCCCACCGCTCCGTACCGTTGCAGTCAGTTGGGCAGCCGAGCCCACACACCACCGGTGTCACGTCAAGAAGGAGTGGTGAGATGACTGCCCTCGCCCGCCCCACCCACGGCCGCGTGCTCGGCGGAGTGTGCGCAGCGCTGGCACGGCGCTTCGACACCTCCGCGACGACGATGCGGGTGATCTTCCTGGTCTCCTGCCTGCTGCCGGGCCCGCAGTTCCTGCTCTACCTCGCCCTGTGGATCCTGCTGCCCTCGGAGGGGAAGTCCCGGTCGGCGGCCTGGTAGCCGCCCGACGCGCTCCGAGCGCGAAGAACGCGGTCCGAGCCGAAGAACGCCGTCCGAGCGCGAACAACGCCGTGAAGCCGTCCGAGCGCGAGAACGCCGTGAAGCCGTCCGAGCGCGAGAACGCCGTCGGAGCGCACCCCGGGAGGAGGGGGTGTGCTCCGACGGCGCGTCGTGGAGGTGCGGCTCAGCCGAGCGGGATCCCGTTCACCGGCAGGCCGTGCGTGGGCAGGCCCTGCACCGGCAGTCCGCCGAGCAGGCCGCCGACCGGAGCGGTCGGGCCCTGGGCGAGCACCTTCTGGGCGGCGGGCTGGGCGGCGGCCAGTCCGGCGCCGACGGCGGACTGCCCCTGGGCGAGCGCCGTACCCGCACCCGGCAGCGCCGAGGCGACGTTCTCGGCCGGCAGCGTCCGGGTGATGCCGTCGAGCGCCTGGGTGGCGTCCGGGACGGCCGGGGCCGCGTCGGCGGCACCCGCGCCGGCCGCGGCGAAGGCGGCACCGAGGGCGGCGACACCGAGGGTCTTGACAGCAGACTGCTTCATGGGGAATGCGTCCTTGCATGCGATGACGGGGTTCAGCGGTCCCCGACCGTAAACACGGCGCACCGCCCGCCGCAAACATCGAAATGCGGACGGATGGTGAAGCCCGCCCCCGTTCCGCGCACCGCCCAGCGGGTGTATTCAGCCCTCCCGAGCGGCAGAACCGCTGGTGGAAGCGGTCTGCCGGAACAGCCATTCGGATTTCAGCTCGGCATATCCGGGCTTGACGACGTCATTGATCATGGCCAGTCGTTCATCGAAAGGAATGAACGCTGATTTCATCGCATTGACGGAGAACCACTGGATGTCGTCGAGCGTGTAACCGAATGCCTCGACAAGGTGCTCGAATTCCCGGCTCATGCTGGTGTGCGACATCAGCCGGTTGTCCGTGTTCACGGTGGCCCGGAAGTGCAGCCGGCGCAGCAGCCCGATCGGGTGCTCGGCGTAGGAGGCGGCGGCTCCGGTCTGCAGGTTGGAGCTGGGGCACAGTTCCAGCGGGATGCGCTTGTCCCGCACATACGAGGCGAGCCGTCCGAGCCGCACCGAGCCGTCCTCGTCGACCTGGATGTCGTCGATGATCCGCACCCCGTGCCCGAGCCGGTCGGCGCCGCACCACTGGAGGGCCTGCCAGATGGACGGCAGCCCGAAGGCCTCGCCGGCGTGGATGGTGAAGTGGTTGTTCTCGCGCTTGAGGTACTCGAACGCGTCGAGGTGCCGGGTGGGCGGGTAGCCGGCCTCGGCGCCCGCGATGTCGAAGCCGACGACGCCCAGGTCCCGGTAGCGGTTGGCGAGTTCGGCGATCTCCAGGGCGCGGGCGGCGTGCCGCATGGCGGTGAGCAGGGCGCCGACCCGGATGCGGTGGCCGCTCTCCCGGGCGAGCGCCTCGCCCTGCCGGAAGCCCTCGTTGACGGCCTCGACCACCTCCTCCAGGCTGAGCCCGCCCTCCAGATGCTGCTCGGGGGCGTAGCGCACCTCGGCGTAGACGACGCCGTCGACGGCCAGGTCCTCGGCGCACTCGCGGGCGACGCGGATCAGCGCGTCGCGGGTCTGCATCACACCCACGGTGTGCGAGAAGGTCTCCAGATACCGCTCGAGGGAGCCGGAGTCGGCGGCCTCACGGAACCAGATGCCGAGCTTGTCGGGGTCGGTCTCGGGAAGCTGGGAATAGCCGGCTTCCCGGGCGAGGTCGACGACGGTGTCGGGGCGCAGGCCGCCGTCGAGGTGGTCGTGCAGCAGGACCTTGGGGGCGCGGCGGATCTGGTCCGGTGTCGGCACGTTCCCGGTCGGTGAAGTCTGGCTCGTCATTTCCGCACTCTAACTCCTACGCGCGTAGATCACGCGTCGCGGGCTGCCGTCGATACGCAACGGTGACCGCACGGAAGGGTCGCGTACACCGGTCCTTCTGACACTGTTCTGCCATGGCACAGCAACTGACGCCGGTGCGAACAGCCAGACTGGGAAGGGCAGTCGGCCGGGAGCCGACGGCGGTGAGCGGGGCGGTGCTGATCCTGCCCGGCGGGGAGGAGGTCTCCGCTCGCAGGCCCTCGCCCGTGTGGGCGACGTCGTTCGTCCGCGCGCTCGGCCGAACGCTCGCCCGGGCGGGCCGCGGCGAGGGCCTGGCGATTCACGCCGTGCACTACCGCTACCGCGGCTGGAACGGCAGCGAGGCGCATCTGGCGGGGGACGCGTCCTGGGCGGTCGACGAGGTCGTACGCCGCTACGGCGATGTGCCGGTGTGCCTGGTCGGGGTCGGTATGGGCGGCCGGGCGGCGCTGCGCGCGGGCGGCCACGAGGCGGTCGACTCCGTTGTGGCCATCGCCCCTTGGCTGCCCGAGGAGGACGTGGCGGCGCCCCCGGAGCCGGTGCGGCAACTGGTGGGGCGGCGGGTGCTGATCGTGCACGGCACGAACGACGAGCGGACCGACCCGGAGCTGTCGTTCCGGCTGGCCGCCCGGGCGAAGAAGGCCAACCGGGAGGTGTGCCGGTTCGAGGTGCACTCCGACGGGCACGGGCTGCACCAGCACCGGGACGAAGTACTGGCGCTCGTCGCGGACTTCGCGATGGGGGCGCTGTTCGGGCACGCGCTGTCCCGCCCCGTGGAGGACGCCCTGGCCGCACCCCCGCCCATCGGCCTGCGCATGCCCCTCGCCACCGGCTTCGGCCGCTCCCTGCGCCGGATCTGACCCGACTCCGCGCCGACCGGCTCCCCTCCCCTACCTCCTGGTGACGGGGCCGCCGCTGGGCGTGGGTGTGCTCGCCGGTCGTTGCGTGCCCGGCCGGCGGCGGTGGGTGCGGTCAGGGCAGCAGGCTGCCGCGTTTGGACAGGAGGAACTTCTTGAACGCGGCCACCGGTGGGGTGTCCGGGTGGCCGTCCAGCCAGGCCACGCCGATCTCCCGTACCGCGCGGGGGGCCGTCACCGTCAGTTCGACGACGCCGGGGCGCGGGACCGCGGGCGGTGGCAGAAGGGCCACTCCGAGCCCCGCCGCCACCAGCCCCCGAAGGGTCTCCGCCTCCTCGCCCTCGAAGGCGATCCGCGGCTTGAAGCCGGCCTCCTTGCACACGGCGTCGGTGATACGGCGCAGGCCGTAGCCGGGTTCCAGGGTGACGAAGACCTCGTCGGCGGCCTCCGCGAGCCGGATCCGGCGGCGGCCCGCGACAGGGTGGTCGGCGGGCACGACCAGGCGGAGCCGCTGCTCGTCCAGGCGGCGCGCCACCAGATCCGGGGCGTCGGGGACCGGCGAGGTCAGACAGAGGTCGAGTTCACCCGCGCGCAACCGCTCCAGCATGGCCTCGCCGTAGTTCTGCACCAGGCTGAAGCGCACGCGCGGATGATCGGCGCGGAACGCGTGGATGAGGCCGGGGACCGTCTCGGCGCCCATGGTGTGCAGAAAACCGAAGGCGACCTTGCCGGAGGCCGGGTCGGCGTCGGCGCGCACCTCGTCGGCGGCCCGCCCGATCTCGGCCAGGGCGCGTTCGACGGAGGTGAGGAAGGTGCGGCCGGCCGGGGTCAGCGAGAGGGTGCGGCCGCGGCGGGCGAAGAGGTCGACGCCGAGGTCCTGTTCGAGGCGGACCATGGCCCGGGACAGGGTGGACTGCGGGACCTGCGCCTCCAGCGCGGCCCGCGTCACATGCTCGGTACGGGCGACCGCGGCGAAGTAGGCGAGCCGCGGGGCGAGCAGCCGCGCCATGTCGGTCATGTCTTCTGTGTCACTGAACGGTGACATACGAGGCTGTGGCCTTTGCTGATGCACCATGGGAACGATTATGCCGATTCCATGCATTGGACGGATCAGCGGCGGGCTCCGTAGCTTCGAAGCATGTCTCCCGCCAGTACCGGGGCGTCCACCGACGTGGACGCCGCCCCGCCCGTGTCCGCCGCCGTGTCCGCCGCCGCTCCCGTCGTCGACGACTCCGACTCCCGTCTCACCCCGGGCGGCCCCGGCTACCGCCGGATGAGCCTCGCTCTCTTCCTCGCCGGTGTCGCGACCTTCGCGCTCCTGTACTCCACTCAGGCCCTGCTGCCGCTCATCTCCGGCGAGTTCGGGGTCGCGGCGAGCGAGGCGAGCTGGACGGTGGCCGCCGCGACCGGCGGCCTGGCACTGTTCGTGCTGCCGATGAGCGCCCTGTCGGAACGTTTCGGCCGTCGTACGGTGATGACGGCATCGCTGGCGGTGGCGGTGTCGGTCGGCGTGCTGGTCCCGTTCGCCCCCTCGCTGGGCGCACTGGTGGCGCTGCGGGCGGTGCAGGGCGCGGCGCTGGCCGGGCTGCCCGCCTCGGCGACGGCGTACCTCGCCGAGGAGGTCCGGCCGCGGGCGCTGGTCACGGCGATCGGGCTGTTCGTCGCGGGCAACAGCGTCGGCGGGATGAGCGGCCGGGTCATCACCGGCTGGGTCGCCCAGGAGTGGGGCTGGCGGGTCGCGGTCGGCGTGATCGGCGTGATCGCGGTGGGCTGCGCGGTGGCGTTCCGGATGCTGCTGCCGACGCCGCGGCACTTCAAGGCCGGCTCGCTGCGGCCGCGGGTCCTCGCCCATGCGGTCCGCGACCACCTGGCCGACCCGCTGCTGCGCCGTCTGTACGCGATCGGCGCGCTGTTCATGACGGTGTTCGGCGGCGTGTACACGGTGATCGGCTACCGGCTGACGGAGGCGCCGTTCGGGCTGCCGCAGGGCATCGTCGGCTCGATCTTCCTGGTGTACCTGGTCGGCACCGTGTCGGCGTCGACGGCGGGCCGGCTGGTCGTGCGCCTCGGCCGGCGGGGCGCCCTGTACCTGGCGGGCGGCACGACCGCGGCCGGTCTGCTGCTGTCGCTGGCGCCCTCGCTCCCCCTGGTCCTGCTGGGCCTCGTGCTGATCACGGCGGGCTTCTTCGCGGGGCACGCGGTGGCGTCCTCCGCGGTCGGCAAGACGGCGACGCACGGCCGGGCGCAGGCCGCGGCGCTGTACCAGTCGGCGTACTACATCGGCTCCAGCGCGGGCAGCACCGTGGGCGCCATCGCCTTCCACGCGAACGGCTGGGCCGGGACGGTCGGGGTCGGGGTACTCGCGGTCCTCGGCGTCGTGACGATCACGGCCTTCGGCTCCCGAGCGGCCCGACTCGCCACCCGGACCGAGCCGCTTCCAGCCGTTCGCTGAACCCGCCCCCGCCCCGCCCGCCCCGGGGCCACCGGCCCCGGCACACGAGCGCGGACGACGATCCCCGGCACGGGAGGGTGGGCAGCGGCCCCCGGCACACGAGCGTGGGCAGCGACCCCCGGCACACGAGGGTGGGCGGCGAGCCCCGGCACGGGAGGCAGCGAACCCCGGCACGCGAGCGTGGCTGGCGCCCCCCGGCACGCGAGCGCGGGCAGCGAACCCCGGCACGGTGGGTGACGACCCCCGGCACGGGAGGGCGGGCAGCGGCCCCCCGCACGGGAGGGCGGGCGGCGACCCCGGCACACGAGCGCGGGCGGCGAGCCCCGGCACGGGAGCGTGGGCAGCGACCCTCGGCACGCGAGCGCGGGCAGCGAGCGCCGGCACGTGGGGGTCCGCGGTCCCTGACTGTGGGAGTGGGCGGCCCTGGCCCATGTGCGGGCGGGCACGGTCGCGCTTGGAAATCGGTGCCCAGCAGCATGGGAACTTCCGCGCGTGAGTGTGGGCGCCCCCGCGCGTGAGGATGGGCTGACCCGCTCATGAGCATCACCGGCCAGACCCGGGCGGCCCCCGCGCGTAAAGGCGGGCCATCCCGGCGGGCGGTCCCGGCCGCGTGATGATGGGCGCGCTCCGTGCGCGCGCCGGCGCGTTGCCCCCGCCCCCCTTCCGAGCCCGTCGCGGTGCCCGGTCCCGGGTGGTTGTCAGTAAGGCAATCTTTTCGAAACGAATCGGTCTGACCTGGGCGTTTATTGGCTCGGGGGGCCGTTGTCAGTGGGCTGCTGTAGCTTCCGGAGTGCTGGGGCGCAAGGGTGCGCGAACAGGAACGGCCACAGGGGTGGGTGGACGATGAGCGACAACACCGCGACGACGGATCTCGACGTCGCACTGGAGAAGCACCGGGTCGAGCTGACCGGCTACTGCTACCGCATGCTCGGGTCCTCCTTCGAGGCCGAGGACGCCGTACAGGACACCCTGGTCCGCGCCTGGCGGAGCTACGCGAAGTTCGAGGGCCGCTCCAGCCTCCGCTCCTGGCTGTACCGGATCGCGACGAACGTCTGCCTGGACATGCTGACGGCGGGCAACAAGCGGGCGCGGCCCATGGACCTGACCGGCGCGACGCCGCTCGCCCAGGCGGCCCTCACCCCCCGCCCGGACAACACCTGGCTGGAGCCGATGCCGGACGCCCGTGTACTGCCCACCGTCGACGACCCGGCGGAGGCCGCCGTCGCCAAGGAATCGGTCCGGCTGGCCTTCATGGCCGCCCTGCAGCAACTGCCGCCCAAGCAGCGGGCGGTGCTGATCCTGCGCGAGGTGCTGGCCTGGAGGGCGAGCGAGGTCGCCGAACTGCTCGGCACCACGGTGGCGTCCGTGAACAGCGCGTTGCAGCGGGCCCGCGCGACGCTCGCCGAGCGGGCGGGACAGGGCGCGGACGCGGCCGTCTCCGACCCGCTCGACGAGGAGCAGCAAAGACTCCTGGAGCGCTATGTGAAGGCGTTCGAGGGGTACGACATGGCGGCGCTCACCGCCCTGCTCCACGAGGACGCCGTCATGACGATGCCGCCGTTCGACCTGTGGCTGAGCGGCCCGGCCGACATGACCGGCTTCATGACCACCCTCGGCGCCTCCTGCGCGGGTTCCCGCCTGCGGAGGGTCGAGGCCAACGGCCTGCCGGCCTTCGCGCACTACAAGCCGGACCCGGAGAAGGGCGGTTTCATCCCCTGGGCGGTGCAGGTGCTGGAGGTGTCAGAGGGCCGTATCACCGGTCTGCACTGCTTCCTCGACACCGCCCGCTGGTTCCCCCTGTTCGACCTGCCGCTCCATCTGGAAGCGGAGGCCGACGAGGTCGAGGAGGGCGCGTAGCGCGGGGTCGGCGGCCCGCAGCCGGGTCCGTCCGCCGGCTCTGCGGGCGGTCAGTTCCAGCCGGGCCAGCAGATCCACCGCCCAGAGCCCCGGAGGTCCGAGCCCGCCCACGTCCACGACGACGATCCCGGACCCGCTGACCTCCAGCAGCCCTCGCAGGTCGGCGCAGAGCCCCGTCACCTCGTCCCGGGCGACGGGGCCGGTCAGCACGAGCACGGCCGGTGTCCTGGCATCCACGTACTGTCAGACCGCCGGAACCCCCTCAACTCATCGGCGCCCAGGGGCGTTACCGCGCGGCCCTACTCGGCCGGGAACTCGCCGGTGTCGATCGTGACGCCGAACGGCTCAGGCAGCGTGACGGGATCACCGAACTTCAGGCCGCTCAGAACCCGGTAGACCTCGCCCTTCGGCTCTCCGTAGAGCGTCACGGTGGGACCGCCGGGAGCCCAAGGGTCGACGAGCAGGTAGAGAGGGATGCCCGCGGTGGCGTAGGCGGCGGGTTTGGTGACGCGGTCGTGGCGGGCGTTGGACTTGGAGGTCACCTCGACAACCAGTTCGGCCAGGGCGGCTGGGATGTGAGAGTCCGCCTCCAGGCAATCCTGGACGGGAGCCACCACCAGGTCCGGGATGAGCATGCCCATGCGTGACGGTACGGCGATCGCCAGTGTCTGAAAGATCCCCCAGTCCTCGGGGATCACGGAGTACAGGCGACGCTGGATACGTTCCGCGATCACGTTGTGACGGGACGCGGGAGAAGGTGACACGGTGATGATCCCCTCGATGATCTCCACCTTGCTGCCCTCGGGCCATTCCATCTCCTCCCAGTACCGAACGAGGTCGTCCCAGGTCTGGTCAGGGTTCTGGCTGACGGTGAGTGCGCTCATGGCGGTCTCCAATCGGTACGTCACCGATCCCAGCATGCCCAATAGGACCTGTGCAGGTCCACCGATCCCGTTCACCCGAACGGGGAAACCGCAGGTCAGTCGATACGTTCCAGCACCACGGGGGACGCAGTGAAGGCCGTACCCGGTGCCGCGATGTCGTAGGAACCCTCCACCGCCCGGAGCGCGTACGCGAAGCGTTCCGGGGTGTCCGTGTGCAGGGTCAGCAGGGGCTGGCCCGCGGTCACCTCGTCGCCCGGCTTGGCGTGCAGTTCGACGCCCGCCGCCGCCTGCACCGGGTCCTCCTTACGGGCGCGGCCCGCGCCGAGGCGCCAGGCGGCGACGCCGATGTCATAGGCGTCGAGGCGGGTGAGGACACCGCCGGCCGGGGCGGTGACGATGTGCTGTTCGCGCGATGTGGGCAGCGGGGCGTCGGGGTCGCCGCCCTGGGCCGCGATCATCCGGCGCCAGACGTCCATGGCGGAGCCGTCGGCCAGGGCCTTGGCCGGGTCGGCGTCCGTGATGCCCGCCGCGGCCAGCATCTCCCGGGCCAGGGCGAGGGTCAGCTCCACCACGTCCGCGGGTCCGCCGCCGGCCAGCACCTCGACGGACTCGCGGACCTCGAGGGCGTTGCCGGCCGTGCGGCCGAGCGGGGTCGCCATGTCCGTCAGGAGCGCGATGGTCCGCACCCCGTGGTCGGTGCCGAGGCCGACCATGGTCGAGGCCAGCTCGCGGGCGTCCTCGATGGTCTTCATGAAGGCGCCGGTGCCCACCTTGACGTCCAGCACGAGCGAGCCGGTGCCCTCGGCGATCTTCTTCGACATGATGGAGGAGGCGATCAGGGGGATCGCCTCGACGGTGGCGGTGACATCCCGCAGCGCGTACAGCTTCTTGTCCGCGGGGGCCAGGCCGTCGCCCGCCGCGCAGATCACCGCGCCGGTGGTGTCGAGGACGTCCAGCATCTCCTCGTTGGAGAGCAGCGCCCGCCAGCCGGGGATGGACTCCAGCTTGTCGAGGGTGCCGCCGGTGTGGCCGAGGCCGCGGCCGGACAGCTGGGGCACGGCGGCCCCGCAGGCCGCCACCAGCGGCGCCAGCGGCAGCGTGATCTTGTCGCCGACGCCGCCGGTGGAGTGCTTGTCGGCGGTCGGGCGGGACAGCGAGGAGAAGTCCATGCGCTCGCCGGAGGCGATCATCGCGGCGGTCCAGCGGGCGATCTCCCGCCGGTTCATGCCGTTGAGCAGGATGGCCATGGCGAGCGCGGACATCTGCTCGTCGGCAACCTCCCCGCGGGTGTAGGCGTCGATGACCCAGTCGATCTGCTCGTCGGTCAGCTCTCCGCGGTCCCGCTTGGTGCGGATGACGGAGACGGCGTCCATGGCCATGGCCTTCCTTCCGGAGTTGCGCAGGAGTGCGGCCCCCTGAGCGAAGTCGAAGGGGCCGCACGGGAGTTACTTGGTGAGGTGGTCGGGGCCGAATGCCTGGGGCAGCATCCGGGACAGCGGCAGGACGCCCTCGGGGGTGTCCAGGAGCAGGCCGGACCCGCCGAACTCGTACAGCAGCTGGCGGCAGCGGCCGCACGGCACGAGCAGCGCGCCCGTGCCGTCCACGCAGGTGAAGTGTGTGAGCCGGCCGCCCCCGGTGCGCCGTAGTTCGGAGACAAGGCCGCACTCGGCGCACAGGCCGAGACCGTAGGAGGCGTTCTCGACGTTGCAGCCGGAGACCGTGCGCCCGTCGTCGACCAGGGCCGCCGCCCCGACGGGGTAGCCCGAGTAGGGGGCGTATGCGTGGGTCATGGCCTCCCGTGCCTCGGCGCGCAGCGCCTCCCAGTCGACGGCGGCGGGCCCGGTCACTTGCCCTGTCCCTTCCGGTACGGCAGACCGTCCGCCTTCGGCATCCGCAGGGACTGCGCGGACAGCGACAGCACGAGCAGGGTGACGAGGTAGGGGGTGGCGGTGACGAGCTGGCGCGGCACCTCGTTGGTGGTGGCGTACCAGACGAACATCAGGGCCGCGACCACGGCGGTGACGACGGCCGGTACGTACCTCTTCTTCCAGGCGAGGTAGGCCGCGCCGAACACCAGCAGGATGGCGAGGAGCAGGATCAGCGCGTGCACGTTCACCGTGCCGCCGCGCAGATTGAGGCTGTCGGTGTAGCCGAACAGGCCGGCGCCCAGCGCGAGACCGCCCGGCATCCAGTTGCCGAAGATCATCGCGGCGAGGCCGATGTAGCCGCGGCCGGCGGTCTGGCCGTCGAGGTAGACGTTCGAGGCGACGATGGACAGGAACGCGCCGCCGAGGCCCGCGAAGCCGCCCGAGATGATCACCGCGATGTACTTGTACTTGTACACGTTGACGCCGAGGGACTCGGCCGCGACCGGGTTCTCGCCGCAGGAGCGCAGCCGCAGACCGAAGGCCGTGCGCCACAGCACCCACCAGCTGAGCGGCACCAGGGCCACCGCGATGACGGTGAGCGGCGACAGATCGGTGACCAGCCCGCCGAGCAGTCCTGCGATGTCCGAGACGAGGAACCAGTGCTTCTGGTTGAGGGTGTCCAGCCAGCCGGACAGGCCGGGGATGTCGAAGCTGCCCAGGGAGCTGATCGGCGGGGACTGCTTGGCGGAGCCCTGCGGCGCGTCGGCGAAGGTGAACTTCGACAGATAGCGGGTGGTGCCGAGGGCGAGGATGTTGAGGGCCACACCGGAGACGATGTGGTTGACGTTGAAGGTGACGGTGGCGATGGCGTGCAGCACGGCCCCGAGGGCACCGCCGATCACGCCGAAGAGCACACCGGCCCACGGGCCCCACTGGTAGCCGGCCCAGGCGCCGAACCAGGTGCCGAGGATCATCATGCCTTCGAGGCCGATGTTGACGACGCCGGAGCGCTCGGCCCACAGGCCGCCGAGGCCCGCGAGGCCGATCGGCACGGCCAGGCGCAGGGCGGTGGACATCTGGCCGGTCGAGGTGATGCCGTCCGCGCCGGTGATGAGGCGGACGATCGAGGTCAGCACCAGGACGCCCGCGATGACCAGCAGGAGTACCGGGAGCGACAGACGGCGGCTGCCCCTGGTGGGCTGCTTCGCCTTCGGCTTCGCGACGGTCGCGGTGCTCATCGGGCCGCCACCTCTTCCTTCTTGACGTTGAGGGCGGCGGCGGCCAGTTCGGCGCCCACCTGGCGCTGCTGGCGGCGCAGACCCCACTGGCGTACGGCCTCGTACGAGATGACGACCGCGAAGACGATCAGGCCCTGCATGATCGTGGCGATCTCCTTCTCGTACGCCACCGGGGTCGCGTAGTCGAGGGCGGGCGAGGCCTTGTCGAGGAAGGCCCACAGCAGGGCGGCGAGGGCGATGCCGCCGGGGTGGTTGCGGCCGAGC
This sequence comes from Streptomyces sp. NPDC001508, assembly GCF_040298665.1. Lineage (NCBI taxonomy): Bacteria > Bacillati > Actinomycetota > Actinomycetes > Kitasatosporales > Streptomycetaceae > Streptomyces > Streptomyces sp. NPDC001508. The sequence continues at coordinate 32,657 of NZ_JBEPAP010000041.1, read as the reverse complement.
AGGGCGATGCCGATGGCGGTGAAGCCGAGACCCGCCGGGAAGCTCAGGCTGTAGGTGTGGGTGTCGCCGAGCAGCAGCGGCAGGCCGGACAGGCCCGCGACCGCGCCGGAGAGCAGCATGGAGGTCAGCACCATCCGCTTTGCGTTGACGCCGGAGGCCGCGGCTGCGGTCTCCGAGGCGCCGGTGGCGCGCAGGTCGAAGCCGAACCGGGTGCGGTTGAGGACGATCCAGTACAGGACGCCCAGCAGCACGGCGAGGAAGACCAGGCCGTAGATCTCGCCGACGTCGGAGCCCAGGTCGATGCCCGGGAACCAGCCGGACTTCTCCATGACGCCGGTCGTCATGTTGTTGCCGACCTGGACGCCCCAGACATCGGCGAGGGTGACATAGCCGATGAGGGAGGTCGCGATGGAGTTCAGCATGATCGTGGCGACGACCTCGCTGACGCCCCGGGTGACCTTCAGGACGCCCGCGATGCCGGCCCAGAAGGCGCCGGTGCACATGGCGACCAGCAGGAGCAGCGGTATCTGCAGGAAGCCCGGCAGGGCGATGTTCGCGCCGACGACGGCGGTCATCACCACGGCGAGCCGGTACTGGCCGTCGACGCCGATGTTGAACAGGTTCATCCGGAAGCCGAGGGCGACCGCGAGGGCGGCGATGTAGTACAGGGACGCCTGGTTGATGATCAGGACCTGGATGTCCGAGTACGGCAGCTGCTCCAGCATCAGCCGGTACGGCTCGAACGGGTTCTTCCCCGAGGCGAGCAGCACGATCGAGGTGAGCGCGATCGCGAGGACGAGCGCGATGACCGGTCCGGCCACCGCGAGGAGCACCCGCTCCTTGTCGAACTTCTTCATCGGGCCTCGTCCTCCGGACCGGCGCTTGCGTGTTCGAGGTGACCGGAGGCGGCACCCGTCATGGCCGAGCCCAGTTCCTCCGGGGTGATGGCGGCCGGGTCGGCGTCCGCGACCAGCCTGCCGTCGTAGATCACCCGCAGGGTGTCCGACAGGCCGATCAGCTCGTCCAGGTCGGCGGAGATCAGCAGCACGGCCAGGCCCTCGCGGCGGGCCTCGCGGATGCGGTCCCAGATCTGCGCCTGGGCGCCGACGTCCACGCCGCGGGTGGGGTGGGCGGCGATCAGGAACTTCGGGTCGTGGCTCATCTCGCGGCCGACGATCAGCTTCTGCTGATTGCCGCCGGACAGGGAGGCCGCGGTGACATCGATGCCGGGGGTGCGGACGTCGTACGCCTCGACGATCCGGCGGGTGTCGGCCTGGGCGCCCTTGGGGTCGAGCCAGAAGCCCTTGGCGTTGGGCTTCTCGGTGACATGGCCGAGGATGCGGTTCTCCCACAGCGTGGATTCCAGCAGCAGGCCCTGGCGGTGGCGGTCCTCGGGGATGTAGCCGACGCCGGACTCGCGGCGCCTGCGGGTGGGCCAGGGGGTGATGTCCTCGCCGAGGAAGCGGATCCGGCCGGAGTCGGCGTTCTTGGTGCCGATCAGCGCGTCGATCAGCTCGGTCTGCCCGTTGCCCTCGACGCCGGCGATGCCCATGACCTCACCGGCGCGGATGGTGAAGGAGACGTCGTCGAGGACGCGTTTGGTCTCGCCCGTGCCCGCGAAGGTGGTGAGCCCGTCGCCGGCGGGCTCGGCCTCCGCGCCGCGGGCGGCGCCGCCGGCATAGACGGTGAGGTTCTCCACCTCCAGCACGACCCGGTCGGTGACGGTGGACTCGGCGGTCTCCGGGGTGGGCAGTTCGCTGCCGACCATCATCTCGGCGAGCTGGCGCGAGGTGGTCTCGGCGGGGATCGCGGTGCCGACCGTCGTACCGCGCCGGATGACGGTGATGTCGTCCGCGACGGACAGCACCTCGCCGAGCTTGTGCGAGATGAAGATGACGGACAGGCCCTCGGCCTTGAGTTCCCGCAGATTGCCGAAGAGCGCGTCGACCTCCTGGGGTACGAGGACGGCGGTGGGCTCGTCGAGGATCAGGATCCTGGCACCGCGGTAGAGGACCTTGAGGATCTCCACGCGCTGCCGGTCCGCGACGCCCAGGTCCTCCACCAGCGCGTCCGGGCGGACGCCCAGGCCGTACCGGTCGGAGATCTCCTTGATCTTCCTGCGGGCGGCGCCGCCGATGCCGTACAGCTTCTCGCTGCCGAGCGCCACGTTCTCCAGGACGGTCAGGTTGTCCGCCAGCATGAAGTGCTGGTGGACCATGCCGATGCCGCGGGCGATGGCGTCGGCGGGGCTGGAGAAGGCGACCTGCTCGCCGTCGACGGAGATGGTGCCCTCGTCCGGCTTCTGCATGCCGTAGAGGATCTTCATCAGGGTCGACTTGCCGGCGCCGTTCTCGCCGACGAGGGCATGCACGGTGCCCTTGTGGACGGTCAGGTGGATGTCGTGGTTGGCGACGACACCCGGGAAGCGTTTGGTGATGCCCGCGAGCTGCACTGCGGCTGTCGTCGGAGCGGTGGGCGGAGGGCTGCTGGACGCGTCGATGGCGCACTCTCCTCAGGAAAGGGGCCGCTCTACGCGCATAGCGCCCCTACTTCAAATAGTGCTCGGCACCGATCGACCTTTTTCACTCGATCCGTTCCGAGCATTCTGCGGTGCGAACGGGGCACGGAGAGGACATCCTCCCCGCACCCCGCTCCATGGCCGTAACGCTGCCATTACAGCGCTCTTTTGACCATGCCCCGGACAAGCAGGGCCCCCTCGGTCAGGAGGTCTTGACCTTGATGCTGCCGTCCTTGATGCCGTCCTCGGCCTTCTTGAGCGCGGCCTGGAGGCCGGCGTTGCCCTTGAAGGTCGGGTTGGTGTCCGCGAGGCCCACACCGCCGTTGTCCAGGGAGCCGCGGATCTCGCCCGTGAGCGGCTTCTTGTCCTTGATCACGGACTGGGCGAGGTCGTACACCGCGCCCTCGACGTTCTTCAGCGCCGAGGTCAGGATGTAGTCCTTGTACTCGGCCAGCGCGGACTGCTCGTACTGGTCGGAGTCGACACCGATCGCCCACACCTTGTGCGCGGCGGCGGCCTTGATGACGCCCTGACCGGAGAGACCGGCCGCGTGGTAGACGACGTCGGCACCGGCGTCGATCTGCCCGTTCGCTGCGTTCTCGCCCTTGTCGGGACTGGAGAAGCCACCCTCCTGAGCGGTCTCCGTCAGATACTGCTTCTCGATCTTGATCTTCGGGTTGATGGACCGCGCGCCCTGGATGAACCCGGCCTCGAACTTGTGGATCAGCGGGATGTCCACACCGCCGACAAAACCGATGTGGTTCTTCTTGGTGGTCTTGGCCGCGGCCACGCCCGCCAGATACGACGCCTGCTCCTCATGGAAAACCATGTCGGCGACGTTCTTCGCCTTGATCGTGTCGTCGTCGATGATGCCGAAGGTGACCTTCGGATACTTCGCCGCGACCTCCTTGACGGCCGGGGCATAGGAGTAGCCGACCCCGATGATCGGGTTGTAGCCCTGCTTGGCCAGCGTCTCCAGACGCTGCACCTTGTCCGCGTCGGACTCACCGTCCTGCGGCTCGATGTCCCGCCCGCCGATCTTGAATTCCTTCTCCGCCTTCTGAAGGCCGGCGTAGGCGGCGTCGTTGAACGACTGGTCGCCCTTGCCGCCGACGTCGTACGCCAGTCCGATGCCCTTGGACTCCCCACCGCCCTTGGACGAGGTGGACGAGCTGCCGCAGGCGGAAACGGTGACGGCGAGGGCTGCGGTAGCAACGCCTGCAACCGCGATACGGGACACCCGGCGCATGGAACGACACTCCTTCGTGCAAGCGCCCATTCCAGGCGCTGATTCCGCCGCAGCGTAACGCGCGTAGACCAGACGGAAAACCCCTTCTGTCCGGTCCGTTACCGAGCTGTGGCCGCAGTAGGGGCCCTAATGACACACAGCGGTGCGCCCCTTGCCGATGGCAAGGGGCGCACGCTGCGACGATGTCTGCGCGGCCGGGCCGGCCGCGTCAGCGCCGCGGGATCACCGGGTGTTGACGGTCACCTTGCCGTCGACGATGTCCTGCTCGGCCTTGTCCACGGCGGCGACGACGTCCTTCATCGCCTGGTACTTCGGGTTGCTGTCCGCAAAGCCCACCTGGCCCGACTTGAGGTCGCCGCGCACCTCGCCGCTGAGCGGCTTGCCGTCGACGACGGACTTGGCGAGGTCGTACACGGCACCGCCCACGTTCTTCAGGGCCGATCCGAGGATGTAGTCCTTGTACTCGGCCAGCGCGCTCTGCTCGTACTGGTCGGAGTCGACGCCGATCGCCCACACCTTGTGCTCGGCGGCGGCCTGGATGACGCCCTGGCCGGAGAGTCCGGCCGCGTGGTAGACGACGTCCGCGCCGGCCTCGACCTGGCCGTTGGCCGCGTCCTTGCCCTTGTCGGGACTGGAGAAGCCGCCCTCCTGAGCGGTCTGCGTCAGATACTGCTTCTCGATCTTGATCTTCGGGTTGATGGAACGCGCGCCCTGGATGAACCCGGCCTCGAACTTGTGGATCAGCGGGATGTCCACACCGCCGACAAAACCGATGTGGTTCTTCTTGGTGGTCTTGGCCGCGGCCACGCCCGCCAGATACGACGCCTGCTCCTCATGGAAGACCATGTCGGCGACGTTCTTCGCCTTGATCGTGTCGTCGTCGATGATGCCGAAGGTGACCTTCGGATACTTCGCCGCGACCTCCTTGACGGCCGGGGCATAGGAGTAGCCGACCCCGATGATCGGGTTGTAGCCCTGCTTGGCCAGCGTCTCCAGACGCTGCACCTTGTCCGCGTCGGACTCACCGTCCTGCGGCTCGATGTCCCGCCCGCCGATCTTGAATTCCTTCTCCGCCTTCTGAAGGCCGGCGTAGGCGGCGTCGTTGAACGACTGGTCGCCCTTGCCGCCGACGTCGTAGGCGAGGCCGATGCCCTTGCCCGAGTACGTGCCGTCGTCGGACGAGCCGGCGGAATCGCTGCTGGACTTGCCGCATCCGGCGGCCGCGAGGGCGACGACCGCGACGGTCGCCGCAACGTGGGAGAACCTCGTCCTCCGAGAGATCAGACGCACAGCAAGCACCCCTTTGTCCCCACGGCACCGTCACCGGTCCCGCATCTTCCCCAATGTGCCGCCTCTGGTGGCGATGCCGGCGCACAGTAACGCGCGTAGAAGCGGAGGGGGACGGGATTGCAGCCGGCCGTTATCGATTCGTGCCGCCCCCGGGTCACGGCCGCGCATCACCGGTTACGCCCGGGTGACACAAGGGGACGAGGGGGTGCCGATCCGGCACCCCTTCGGTCCGCGGCGCTACCGTGCCGCGTCGAGCAGGGCGGCGGCGGTGAACAGCTCCACGCCCACCGCGATGGCGTACTCGTCCACGTCGAAGTCGCCCTGGTGCAGATCGCGCACCTGACGCTCCCCGGGCGGCCGCACGCCGAGCCGGGCCATGGCCCCCGGCACATACTCCAGGTACCAGGAGAAGTCCTCACCGCCCAGGCTCTGCTCGGTGCCCTCGACGGACTCCGCGCCGCGCCGCGCGACCATGGCGTCCCGCAGCAGCTCGGTCACCGCCGGATCGTTGACGACGGGCGGCACCCCGCGCACATAGGTGATCTCCGACTTCGCCCGGTGCAGCGTGGCGATCTCGTCGATGGCGGCGTGCACCACGTCGGGGGCCAGCCGCCAGGCCGCGAGGTCCAGGCAGCGCACGGTGCCCGACAGTTCGGCGTGCTGCGGGATCACGTTCGGCGCGTGCCCCGACTCGATCCGCCCCCAGGTCACGGCGAGCCCGCCGCGGCTGTCCACCCGCCGGGCCACCAGCGCCGGCACGTCGACGGCGACCCGGGCCGCGGCGGTCACCAGGTCGGTGGTGAGATGCGGCCGGGCGGTGTGCCCACCGGGCCCGTCGAGGGCCACTTCCAGCCGGTCGCAGGCACTGGTGATCGCGCCCTCCCGCAGCCCGATCCGGCCGGCGTCCACCCGCGGGTCGCAGTGCACGGCGATGATCCGCCCCACCCCGTCGAGCACACCGGACTCGATGGCGTCGGCGGCGCCGCCGGGCAGCACCTCCTCGGCGGGCTGGAAGATCAGCCGGACGGGCCGCGGCAGCAGGCCCTGCCGGTGCAGTTCGGCGAGGACCAGACCGGTGCCCAGCACCACGGTGGTGTGTACGTCGTGCCCGCAGGCGTGGGCGCGGTCCGGCACGGTCGAGCGGTAGGCGCACTCGGTCTTGGTGTCCGGGATGGGCAGGGCGTCGATGTCGGCGCGCAGGGCGAGGACGGAACCGGGGGTGGGCCCGGAGGCCGAGGCCGGGGCGGACCCGGAGGTGGAAGCGGACGCAGGGGCGGGGGTGGAGGCGGGCCCGGGGGCGGGGGTGGGCCCGGGGGCGGCTCCCCCGCCCACGCCGATGTCACAGACGAGACCGGTTCCGAGGGACAGGACGCGGGGTTCGAGCCCGGCCTGTTCGAGCCGGGCCTTGATCGCCGCGGTCGTACGGAACTCCTGGTTGCCGAGTTCGGGGTGCCTGTGCAGGTCGCGCCGGAACGCCACCAGCTCGGCGTAGAGCGCCTCGCTCAGCGTGCCGGGGAGCACGGCATCCTCGGGAAGATCGGCCTCGGACTCTGTGGACATCAGTTGGTTCACCCTCTGAAGGGTATGCCGACCGGCCCGTCAACTACCCCTCGATCAACAAAACTTCAGCCCGTTAGGCGAAGAAATTCTGACCACTGGCCGCATAGCCCTCGACAAAGGTGGGTAAACTCGCTCGCCCGTCCGTCGACCGTGTTGATCATGAACCCAACGGTTGTTCCCTCCACGGATACCATGTCCGGCCTCCCCGGGGGCCGGGGCGTCCACCCACCGAAACCTCCGCCCCGCCGGCCCCGGCGCCGGTAGCCTGCGCCGACGTGACCGATCCCACCCCGGATTTCCTCCAGGCCACCCGTTCCGCCTACGACACCATCGCCCGGGACTACACGGCCCACGTCCCCGACGGACTCGCGGAGAACCCGCTGGACGTGGCCCTGCTCACCGCCTTCGCCGAACTGGTGCGGGCGAACGGCCCCGCCCCGGTCGCCGACCTCGGCAGCGGCCCCGGACACGTCACCGCCCGACTGCATGCGCTGGGCGTGCCGGTGTTCGGGATCGACCTCTCCCCGCGCATGGTCGCGCTGGCCCGTGCGGCCCACCCCGGCCTCCGCTTCCACGTCGGCTCCATGACCCGCCTGGACCTGCCGGACCGGACCCTCGGCGGCGTGCTCGCGCTGTACTCGACCATCCATGTGCCCGACGACCACCTGCCGACCGCGTTCGCGGAGATCCACCGCACGCTGATGCCTGGCGGCCAGGTGCTGCTGGGCTTCCAGTCCGGCGCCTCCGGCGACGAGGACCGCCGTACGCACCTCACCGAGCGCTACGGCCACGAGATCTCGCTCGACTTCCACTGGCGCACGCCGGAGACCGTCTGCGGTCTGCTCGCGGCGGCGGGACTGGAGCCCCACGCCCGCGTCCTGCGCGAGCCCGAGGCCGAGCCTGAGGCCGGGCGGAGACTCCCCCGGGCCTTCGTCCTGGCCCGCAAGCCGGGGGTGGCGTAGCCCGCGCGGGCGGCGTAGCCCGTCTGTCGCACCGGCCGGGGCTCAGCGCACCGGGAAGCCGAAGGAGCGGCCCTGCTCCTTGAGCCAGGGGAGGACACGGCGCAGGGCCTCGACGGTCTGGGAGCGGTCGCCGCCCGCGTCGTGGAAGAGGAGCGTCGGACCGCCCGGCAGCTCCCGCTCGACGGTGGCGACGATGGCGTCCGCGCCCGGCCGCTCGAAGTCCTTGGTGTCCACGTTCCAGCCCAGCGGACGCATGCCCCGGGAGGCGGCCAGTTTGCGGCTGTACGGGGTGAAGGCGCCGCCGGGTGCCCGGTAGTACATCGGCCGTAGGCCCCCGGATGCCTCGGTGATCATGCGTTCGGCGTCGAGTATCTGCTGCGACTGGAACGCCTGGGACTTGGTGTCCATGGCGGTGTCGTGCGACACCGTGTGGTCGCACAGCCGGTGACCGGCCGCCACCACCTTCTTCACCAGGTCCGGGTGGGCCTGCGCCTGCGGCCCCACCATGCAGAACGTGGCCTTCACCCCGTTCTCCCGCAGCACGTCCAGCACTTGAGGGGTCCACACGGGGTCGGGGCCGTCGTCGATGGTGATGTTGACGCCGCGCTCCCCCTTGTCCGAGGCGTGCGCGATGGTCACATCCACCGGCATGACATCGCTGCCCGGAGTGGCCGACGCGGAGGCATGGGACGACGGGCTGCCGACGGGACCGGCCTGCGCGGTCCATACCGAGGCACCGGCGGCCAGCACCGTCACCCCGAGCGCAGCCCCGACCAACTTGCCGTACCAGCCCCGCTTCGCACCGTGCCGTGTCATGCCCGCCCCGCCTTCCCGCAGTTACTCGCCGGCCCTCGGCCGCCTTCCGACCACATGACAGGACGACGGGCGGCGGCCGGGGGATGCGTCTGTTACCGACCGCGGACACTTCCGGGCAGGTTCACGGACAACTCCGTCGGGATGAGCCGCCCTTGCTCAGACCGCCCCGAGTTCGCACCACGTGTAACGCCTCCTCCAACTCGCTTGCCTGCCCCTGGAGTTGAGGCGGAGGCGGCGGCTAAGGATCCGTGCCCCAAACGCCGATCCACACCACGCCCTCCGGGAAGCGGCCCACCCGGAGCGCGGCGGGCCACGACTTTCCGGGGCGGGAATCGGGTGCCGGGCGGGATGCCCTGCCAAGACGCGTGCGCTGTTCTTCGATCGCATGACGTGGGCTCATACGCGCGCCGGAGAGGCGCAACCCGCCATGCAGGCGCTGGTCTGCTGCCTCATGCGCCTCTGGGGGTGTCGTGGCCGCCGGGGGGCTGCCAGCCGTTGGTGAGGATGTCGAAGACTTCCTCGACGGCTGCCCTATGGTCCTTCTGTCGTTGGGCCAGCGCGGGGACTTCAAGGACGAAGCGAGCCAGGGCGGTGCAGGCGAGGTTGCCGTGATCCACGCCGTACTCGTCGGCGATGGCCGCGCTGAGTGTGTCGGTGTGTCGGGTCCACATGCGTTCGGCGTAGGCGCGTAGCGCCGGGGTGGTGTTGACCAGGCGGGTGAACTCCGCTGTCTGGGGGTGGGCGGCGATCGGCAGCCAGGTGGCAAGTACGTGCTCGCGCAGGGCGCCGAGGACGCTCTGATCTGCGGGCCGTTGTCGCACGGCCGCGGCCAGGTGCGCGTCTGTGCTCTCTTCCCGGTCGAACACGAGGGCTTCTTTGCCGGTGAAGTGCTTGAAGACCGTGGCGGTCGACACGTCCGCGGTTTCGGCGATGTCTTTGATGCTCACGTGGTCGTAGCCGTGCTCCAGGAAGAGTCGGAGTGCGGCGTCGGCGATCGCCTGCCGGGTGGCGGCCTTCTTGCGCTCACGGCGGCTGACAACGGGCTCGGTCATGCCGTGAGCCTATCCGAAAGCGCCACCCGGAGAAGAGTTGCCACATTCTACTTTTCTCCGTACTCTACTTTTAAGAGCGGCAGAGCAGACACAGCCCTTCCGGCCCTTGGGCTGCCCGGACGCGACACCGCGGTCCGACCGCGGCACCGATCCGACGACCGCCGCCTGCCGCGGCACATCGCGTCCCCGGGTTCCGAGCACCGAACAACGCCATCTCCGGCCGCGACGTCCCACCCATCCCTCAGTGAAGGACAGACCCATGGTTTCTCCGAACCCCTCTCACGCCCGGATCAGCATCATCGGAGCCGGACCCGGCGGGCTGACCTGCGCCCGCATCCTTCAGCGGCACGGCATCGCAGTCGCTGTCCACGAGCGCGACACCGGCCCCGACGCACGCAACCAGGGCGGCACCCTGGACCTGCACGCCGACAACGGCCAGATCGCCCTGCGTGAAGCCGGCCTGCTCGACGAGTTCTTCAAGCTGGCCCGCCCCGAAGGGCAGGAGATGCGCCAGCTGGACCCGACGGGCACGATCACCTCCCACCAGGTCCCCGAGCCCGACGAGCTGTTCAAGCCGGAGATCGACCGCGGCCAGCTGCGCGACCTGCTGCTCGGCTCCCTCCAGCCCGACACGGTGCACTGGGGCCACGGCCTCGACCGCGTCAGCGGACCCGCCCAGGGGCCACGTCTGCTGCACTTCACCGACGGCACCACCGCCGAGACCGACCTCGTCATCGGGGCCGACGGCGCCTTCTCCCGCGTGCGCCCGGCCGTCTCGCCGGCGGTTCCCGAGTACAGCGGGGTCAGCTTTCTGGAGGCGTGGTTCTCTGACGTCGAATCCCGTCACGCCGAGATCGCCGAACTGGTCGGCCAGGGCGGCGCGCACGCCGCCGACGGCCGGCGCGGCATCTTCGCCCAGCGCAACAGCAACGACCACATCCGCGTCTACCTGATCCAGCGCGTCCCGGCCGACTGGATCGCCGCAAGCGGCCTGACACCCAAGGACACCGACGCCATCCGCGCCCGGCTCCTGGAGCGCTACGCCCACTGGTCGCCCCGCATGAAGCAGACGATCACCGACAACGACGGCCCCTACGTGGACCGCCCGATCTTCGCCCTGCCCGTACCCCACACCTGGGAGCACGACCCGACGGTGACCCTGCTCGGCGACGCCGCCCACCTCATGCCGCCGCTGGGCGTCGGCGTCAACCTCGCCATGCTCGACGCAAGCGACCTCGCCCTGGCCCTGGCGAACGCGGCGACTGTGGACGACGCCGTCCGCGCCTACGAGAAGACGATGCTCCCCCGCTCGGCCGAGACCGCCCGAGCCCTCGAAGGCGGCGCGGAGCACCTGTTGGCCACCGAGTTCCCCGACTTCGGCGACGACGACCCCCAGCACTGAACCATCCGCCACAAGCTGTTCGTGCGCGCCTCGGCCAACACGGCTGTCACAAGAGCCCAGCAGTGTTCACGTCGGTGCGACACCAGCGAGCCGGACGGTTGCTGTCGTTTCTCTGGGTTCACCGTCCTGCTCAGGTCACCGCAAGTTCGCACCACACATATTTCCCCCGCTCCCCGCATCGGGCCGAGGGCCGCCAGCCCCAGTAGTCGGCGCAGGCCGTCACCAGGGCGAGCCCTCGCCCTTCCTCCAACTCGGTGGCCTGACCGAGCGATTGCGGCGGAGGTGGCGGCACAGGGTCCGTGTCCCAGGCGCCGATCCACACAACGCCCTCCGGGGAGCGACGCACCCGGAGAGCTGCGGGCCCCTTCGTATGCCGTACGGCATTGGAGACCAGCTCCGCAGCCATCAGCTCCGCGGTGTCCACGAGGCCGATCAGCCCATGCAGGGTGAGGATCAGCCGAAGCGTACGGCGGCACACCGTGACGGCCCTGAGGCCGTTGGGGATGGAGAGGGTGTAGTCCCAGGTTTCGGGCATGCGGCATCAACTCCGTTGGTGTCAGCGGGATCACGAGCGGTGGCATTGCCGCGGCCGTCACGGCAGGACGAAGCGGTGCACTTCCGCCGTGTAGGCGGCACGTCACCGACAGTAGGGCCATAATTTGGGACCATGCAAGTCGTTGCCGTAATCTGCCCCTCGAACGAGGTGCTACTTCAGGTCAGTTGAGCGCAGGGAGGAAGCGTGGCGCGCAGGAAAGAGCCCACCGCACGCCAGGAACGTCTGGGCGCCGAGCTGCGAAAACTGCGGGAAGCGGCAGGGCTCAAGGGACGCGAAGCCGCAGCGCTGCTGGGGACGGACTCGGCTCAGATGAGTCAGATCGAGTTCGGTACGGCGGGCGTGAGCGGGGAACGCGTCCGACGACTTGCCGCTCACTACGCCTGTACGGACACCGGGTTGATCGAGGCACTGGTGACAATGGCCACCGACCGAGCGTGCGGCTGGTGGGAGGAGTACCGGGGCCTGTTGCCCACGTCTTTCCTGGACCTGGCCGAACTGGAGTACCACGCCGCCTACCGATGGGATGTGGACTTCTTGCACATCCCGGGGCTCCTCCAGACGGAGGACTACGCCCGGGCTCTTTTCTCCTGCCGGGTACCCGCACTACCCGAGCAGGAGCTGGCGTTGCGCGTCCGCCATCGTGTTCAGCGGCGCGTTGTCATCGAGGGGCCGCAACCGGTCCCGTACGACGTACTGGTACACGAAGCGGCACTGCGGGTCAGAGTGGGCGGGCGTGCCGGTTCCAGAGCACAACTCGCCCACATCCTGGAAATGTCGGAGGCGGAGCACATCACCGTGCGCGTCATCCCCTTCGACTTGGACGGGTTCGCGGACGTCACGGCCGCCATGGTCTACGTCGGCGGGGCTGTACCCAAGCTGGACACCGTGGTCCGGGACGGTCCCCACGGATCGCTGTTCATTGACTCGGAGGCGCAGTTGGCCGTCTTCCGAACACTGTTCCGTAGAGTGAAGACGGCGTCACTCGACCCTGACCGGTCGCGTGATCTCATCCACAAGCTGGCCAGAGAACTGTGAGGCGTTCGGTGATCACTCCCGACCATTGGCGGAAGTCTTCCTACAGCGGCAGCGGCGACGGCAACGCCTGTGTAGAGATAGCCCAGACAACCTTCAACACCTCGGTGCGCGACTCCAAGACCCCCACCAGAGCCGCCCTCACCTTCCCCACCCGCGCCTTCACCGTATTCATCGACGCTTTGAAGGAACATCCCCACCCCTGACCTCCAAGGGCAACCGGCATCACCTCATCGACCAGTTGACGAAGGAATTGTGAGGACCGGCATGAGCACCCTGACCTCGTGGAAGAAGTCGTCGTACTCCGGCGGAGGCAACGGCAACACCTGCGTGGAAGTCGCCGACCAGGACACCCACATAGCCGTCCGTGACTCGAAGACGCCCACCAGAGCCGTCCTCACCTTCCCCGCCCCCGCCTTCATCGGCGCATTGAAGACGGCCTCGCTCGCGTAGAGCACACGCATAAGTGGGGGCGTCACCGATGGGGCGGCGGCACATACGCAAGATCGGCCCGTATCGGCTTCGATCTCACGGCCCAGTTCACCGACAAACAGCGGGCGGTGATCGCCTACGTCGGCCTCACCGTGGCGTGCGTGGTCCTCGGTCTGCGGCTCGGTATGGGAGTGACGTCACCGACCACGGCTGTGACCGTCGCAGCCATCGCCTGGGTGGTGCCCATGTCCCTCGTCCCGTACCTGGTCTCCGCCGATCGGCGCAACCGGGCCGAGTACGCCGCGATCCTGGAGGCGGCCGGGTTCCCGCGGTCGACCGGTCCAAGCGGCCGACCGCGATACCTTCCGCCTCACTCACAATGAAATGAAAGGAAAGCTCAGAGGCTGCCCAGTTGGTTACAGGCCGACCGGGTTGAGGAAGGTGGCCGGGTGGGTGGCGCCGTCCTGCTTGAGGATCTGGCCGCCGAACGGCCACTTCAGGGTGAAGTGCTCCGTCTCGTTCGGCGGGGTGACCAGGAACTTCGCCGGAACGAACTTCTCCTTCTGAGGCGTGGACTTCGCCACCGGGAGCAAGGTGATGCTGAAGTCCACCGTGTCCCCCTGCTCCAGGGTGATCTTCTCGGGCTTCTTGGAGGAGCGCGCCAGCGACCAGGTGCCGTCGGTCTTCTGAGCGCCGATCATGTCGACACCGGCGAAGCCGGACAGGGTGCAGGTGCGCTTGCTCTGGTTGGTGAACCAGATGTACGCCTGGGTCTGCTTCGTGGTCTGATCCATCTCCGGCTTCGCGTCATCCCCCAGGGCGAAGCCGGCCTTCAGGTCGGCGGTGTGGCAGCGGGTCGGCTCGGCCTTGGCGGCGGCCGAGGCCGGAACGGCGGCAGCGGCAGTGCCGGCGACGACGACGGCCGCAAGGGCCACGGCGGTCAGCTTGCTGTTCATGAAGTTTCGGGTTCCCCTCGCGTACGAATCGGCGCGCGAGGTCAGTGCGCGCCTACGCACTTGAAGATGCGCAATGCCCTGGGGAGGTTCGGTGCGCCGGAGAACCTTTTTTGGCCCCCGAGGGGCGGCCGGGACTTCCCGCCGCCTGAACGCCAGGAAGACGGCAGCTCTCACCGGCTGCGGCTTCTGCTGCGTAAACGTCCTATCCGGCAGCCGCCACCTGGTGCGCGGTGTCCGCGAGCCATGACGGGGCATCCCGGCCGATGGCGCGCAGCGTGGACCGGAGGCGGACGCGGGTCCGGGACGACGTGACCGCGCGCAAGATCGGTTCGAGCCGCAGCAGCGGCGCTTCGGCCTCCTGCCACGCTCCGAGCCGCACCAGAGCGGTCAACTCCGCGAGCACATTGCCGAACTCCCGACGGCCTCCGTCACGGGAGGCCGCCGAACTGCGCTGGAGGTGCGGCAGCGCCGCGCGCGGGTCTCCGAGGCTCAGCAGCGTCTCCCCTGTGTGCAGGCCAACTTCGGTGGCGTCGATCCACCAGGTGAATGCGGGGTCGTTGGCCTGTATCGAGTCCTGGAGTCCCCCTGTGGCCCGCTCCAGGGCGTCCAGGGCGCGCGTCCGGTCTCCGGCCTGCGCAAAGCTGCGCGCACGCCGTACGCGGGCCATGAGCGCGACGCGGCCGGGCACCTCGCGGCCGGTCAGCAACTCGTCCGTGATCGCCATGGCCTCACCGGCGCGGCCGGTGTGCACGCCGTTCATGGCGATCAGGTCCAGGATGAACCACTCCAGCGGGCCGTCCCCGGCAAGACGGGCCAGGGTGTGCGCCTCCGCGAGCGTGGCGCGTGCCTCGCAAAACCGGGCGGCGTCGTGGAGCAGCCACCCGGCCACTTCCCCGATCTCCGCTACCTGGGCGAGGTGCTGCTTGTCCTCACCCGTGATCCGGCCCCGTTCGGCCTCCCACACCTGTACGGCGGCGTCCGCCACGTCGTCCCCGCCGTGGCGGTTGTCGTGGGCGAGCAGCCACCCCACGGCGTCCTGCACGTAGGTGTCCGGCTCGCGGTCCGGGCACCCTGGCGGCTCTGCTTCGCCCCGGGCCCGCGCGGCTTCCCGCTCCAGGCCGTCCAGCGGCACCCCGAGCACCTGCGCGAGTGGCGGTAACCACGCGCCCGGGATGCGCTCGCCACGCTCCCACCGGGAGACTTCGTTGCGCGTGAGTGTGGTGATACCGGCGGTGACGCACAGCCGGAGCGCCAGCGAGCGCTGCGAGAGGCCCGCGTTCTTGCGCAGGCCCGCCAGGTGGGCGGCGAACCGGGCGCGTCTCGCTTGGTCGTTCATGCGGTGCCTCCCTACTGTCACGCTACCCGCGTCGGCCTCGCGTGAGGCCGCGGATAATGGGGCGCCGGCTGTGGGATGACTTCGGGTGGGTCCGGCCGTCGCGTACCGGTATGCGTTCTCCGGGCGGGTCCGGGTAGGCGTGCAGAACCCGGTGGTACGGCACTCGCCGACGGGCGGCCGGGACGGCACCGGGGGAAGGGATGGTCGAGCCATGACGCTGGAGCAGGTTGCCGCGGGCACAGTGGAGGCAGTCGTCGGCTACGACGGACAGTTGCTGCTTGTTCGGCGGGCGGACGGCTGGGGGCTGCCCTCGGGCGCCCCCGGACCGGCGGAGACGGCCGAGGCCACCGCGGCGCGCGTCGTCTACGAGCTGACCGGTTACCTCGTGGACGGCTCCCAGACGCTGGAGCCACAGGACACGGTGTCCGCCGTGGTCTGCCAGTTGCTGACCGAGTCCCCGTCGGACGGCGCCAGCCTCCCACCGGAAGACATCCGCTGGACCCCGTTCACAGAAACCACCAACGCCGCACTCTCCACGGTTGTCCGCACCTACCTGGACGGACACACACCCGTGTGACGGCTCCGAGCACACCCCGACCCGGCTCAATCTCTCCAAAACAAGCGGCTCCGCCCGTCCGTGGAGCATCTCCCGACACCCTTGGAACCCCACCGCACCGGGTGCACCGTCCCGCTCAGGCCACCGCAAGTGCGCACCACACATATTTCCCCCGCTCCCCGCATCGGGCCGAGGGCCGCCAGCCCCAGTAGTCGGCGCAGGCCGTCACCAGGGCGAGCCCTCGCCCTTCCTCCAACTCGGTGGCCTGACCGAGCGATTGCGGCGGAGGTGGCGGCACAGGGTCCGTGTCCCAGGCGCCGATCCACACAACGCCCTCCGGGGAGCGCCGCACCCGGAGAGCTGCGGGCCCCTTGGTGTGCCGTACGGCATTGGAGACCAGCTCCGCAGCCATCAGCTCCGCGGTGTCCACGAGGCCGATCAGCCCATGCAGGGTGAGGATCAGCCGAAGCGTACGGCGGCACACCGTGACGGCCCTGAGGTCGTTGGGGATGGAGAGGGTGTAGTCCCAGGTTTCGGGCATGCGACATCAACTCCGGTGAGGTGAGGGGTTTTGCGTGCGGCGGCATCGCCGCATCAGCGGCGCACTATCGCTGCGCATGCGTTGCATCACTGACGGTAGACCTGGATTTCCAGGTCTAGCAAGTGGATCGCTAATCTGACCCTCGAACGAGTCGCGCTTACAGGCGCGTTGAACCGAGGAGCAGTTCATGGCTGGGTTGAGGCGCGAACCAACAGCACGTCAGTTGCGCCTGGGCGTCGAGCTGCGCCGACTTCGCGAGGCGGCAGGTTTCTCCGGCCGCGAAGCGGCAGCCCTGCTTGGGGTGAGTTCCACTCAGATCAACCAGATCGAGTCCGGCCTCACCGGCGTGAGCGAGAAACGCCTGCGTCGCCTTGCAGTCAACTATGCATGCACGGATGACCAGTTCATCGACGCGCTCGTCGCCATGGCCACTGACCGAACACGCGGCTGGTGGGAGGAGTACCGAGGCATGCTGCCCACACCGTTCCTGGACCTGTCCGAGCTGGAGCACCACGCCGGGTTCCTTCGTCACGTGGCCATCCTGTACGTGCCTGGCCTGCTGCAGACCGAGGACTACTCGCGTGCCGTCTTCTCGTCCAGGCTGCCGGAACTGACCAGCGAAGAACTCGAGTTGCGCATCCGGCACCGAAAGGCGCGTCAGGAGTTCACCATCCCGTACGAAGCGGTGATCCATGAGGCGGCACTCCGGATCCGAGTCGGCGACCGTGCCACCTCAAGGGCCCAACTCGCTCGACTCCTCGAACTGTCCGAAGCGGACCACATCACCGTGCGCATCATCCCCTTCGACCTGGACGGCTTCGCCAGAGCCTCCAGCACGATGACGTATGTGAACGGTCCCCTGCCCAAGCTGGACACCGTGGTACGGGACGCACCTCATGGCTCTGTCTTCATCAACTCCGAAGCTCAGCTGAACATCTACCGAACACGCTTCCATAGAGTGGAAGCTGTATCCCTTGAGCCCGACCGGTCGCGGGACTTCATCCACGAGCTGACCAAGGAGCTGTGAGGCATCCTATGATCACCCCCGACAACTGGCGGAAGTCGTCATACTCCGGCGAGGGCGACGGCAACGAGTGCGTGGAGGTCGCCACCGCCTCCACCCACATAGCCGTCCGCGACTCGAAGACACCCACCCGGGCCGTCCTCACCTTCCCCATCCTCGCCTTCGCCGCCTTCGTGGAGGATTTGAAGGATCAGCCCCACCCGCTGACCCCCACGAGCAACCACACGTGAGGACCAGCATGAACACCCCGACCTCATGGAAGAGGTCATCTCACTCCGGCGGAGGCGAAGGCAACGACTGCGTCGAAGTCGCCGACCTGGACACCCACTTAGCCGTCCGCGACTCGAAGACACCCGCCCGAGCTGTCGTCACCTTCTCCGCCTTCGCCTTCGCCGCCTTCGTCGAGGGCTTGAAGGGCCGCCCCCGTCGCTGACCCGCGCGGGCAACCGCACATCACCTGGGCGTGGTCAGCGCAGCGAGTTCCGCGTTGTCGTGCTCCTTGACCAGGGCGAGGGCGCGGCCGACTGCGGCCAGGTCCTCCGCGGGTATGCCGCCCTGCTTGTCCGAGGGCCGGACCGCTGGAGGCTGCCCTCGGGCACCCCGAACCAGGCCGAGACGGCCGAGGCCACCGCGGCGCGCGTCGTCTACAAGCTGACCGGTTACCTCGTGGACGGCTCCCAGACGCTGGAGCCACAGGACACGGTGTCCGCCGTGGTCTGCCAGTTGCTGACCGAGTCCCCGTCGGACGGCGCCAGCCTCCCACCGGAAGACATCCGCTGGACCCCGTTCACAGAAACCACCAACGCCGCACTCTCCACGGTTGTCCGCACCTACCTGGACGGACACACACCCGTGTGACGGCGGACAGCTCAGCGGGCGGCACCCGACCAGTGAAGCGCGGGTGCGCCCGACGACCCTTTACGGTCAGGGTTCCTCAGGCCAGGGCCACCGTCGACAGGCGGTGGATGTCTTTTGCTGTGTCTGTTACTCCGGACAGGAAGCCCTGGGCGCGGGGGGAGGCGTGGTCGGTGAGCCAGGTCGGGTCGATGTCGCAGACGGCGACGCGGACGCCGGTGCCGGCCAGGGCCAGCGGGAGGGTGTGGACGACGGTGGACGGGAAGCTCAGGACCGTGCGGCCGATCGGGCCGCGGCGGGCGATCAGTTCCAGTGGGAGGTCGGGGCGGACGATCTCCAGGCCGGTCTGGGTCGCGAGCCGGTGCAGCTTCTCCGTGCTCTCGCGGCGGTGCGCGAAGTAGCGGGCGGCGCCGTGTGCCTTGGCGAGGCCGCGTACGGCCTCCAGATAGCGGTCGCCGTCCACGACGCCGGTCTCCACCAGCGACGTGCCGACCATGTCGGCGCCCTTGGTGATGCGGGGCGGGCCGAACCGGGCCCGGGTCCAGCCGAAGTCGTTGGCGGTGATCGTGACGCCGTCCGGGGTCTCCTCGACCGGCATGGACGAGAACACCTCCACCCGGCGGCCGGCCCTCGGTGTCAGCCGGCGTCGGGCCGAGGAGGAGACCGGGGCGAACAGCAGGTCGCGCGGCCCCGGCCGGCCGCCCTTGCGGTGCCAGCGCACCAGCCGCTCGCCGCGCGCGAGTTGGGCGACGAACTCCATCGTCGCCGTGCCGTCGTCGACCACGACCAGGTCGCGCGCCCTGGTGATGGTCAGCAGCAGTTGTACATAGCGGGAGAACGGGTCGCCCATGACGATCCGGTCCGCCCGGCGCAGCGCCCCGGCGAGGCCGCCGATGGTCTGGAAGGGCGCGGTCGTGCCGCCCCGCGCCTCCTCCCAGCGCACCTCGTACCCCTCGTCCCGGGCCAGGTCCGCCATGCGCCGCAGCTGCCCTCGGGTCATCGGGTCGGTCGGGGACAGGACGACAAGGGTCAGCTCCGCACCGGACGGCACCCCACGGGACGGCAGCGCCCCGATCGACTCCGACCCTGACGGCAGCGCGCCGGACGGCACCACACCTGACGGCTCCGCCCCCGACGGCACGACTCCTGACGGCTCCGCCCCCGACGGCAGCACCCCGGACGGCACCACACCTGACGGCTCCGACCCCGACGGCACGACTCCTGACGGCTCCGCCCCCGGCGGCACCACACCTGACGGTTCCGCCTGCGACGGCAGCACCTCGGACGGCCCCGCCCCGGACGGCTCCGACCCGGTCGGCTCCGCGCCGGACGGCGGTGCGTCGCCGTGTGGGGTGCGTCGTACCTGGGGTGGTACGGACGGGAAGGACGCCGGCGCGCCGGACGCCCGCGCCCCGGGCGCTCCGCGCAGGGCATGGGTGTGCGCCCACTCCAGTACGTTCAGCAGCTGTACCGGGCTCTCCACGAAGGCGAGGGTGCGAAGGCTCGGGCCGGCGTTACCGGCGCGTCGGTTCATCGTCGTACGACCGTCCCGTGAGGCGTTCGGCAGGGGGCCAAGGCGGGCTCGGGCGGGGTCAGACGGTGACCGGCTCGCCCGCCGCCGCGGCGATCTCCGCCTCGGCCACGGCGCCGGGGACCCGGCGCAGCTTCTTCATGGGGCCCAGCTCGGAGTCGTAGACCTTCTTGACGCCGTCGCCGAGCGACGCCTCGATGATCCGGATGTCACGCACCAGGCGCGTGAGGCCCTGCGGCTCCACCGAGGCGGCCTGGTCCGAACCCCACATCGCGCGGTCCAGGGTGATGTGGCGCTCGACGAACGTGGCGCCGAGGGCGACGGCAGCAAGCGTGGTCTGCAGGCCGGTCTCATGGCCGGAGTAGCCGATCGGGACGTTCGGGTACTCCTGCTGCAGCGTGTTGATCACGCGCAGGTTCAGCTCCTCGGCCTTGGCCGGGTAGGTGGAGGTGGCGTGGCAGAGCAGGATGTTGTCGCTGCCGAGGACCTCGACGGCGTGCCGGATCTGCTTCGGGGTCGACATGCCGGTGGAGAGGATGATCGTGCGGCCGGTGGCGCGCAGGGCGCGCAGCAGCTCGTCGTCCGTGAGGGAGGCGGAGGCGACCTTGTGGGCCGGGACGTCGAACTTCTCGAGGAAGGCGACGGCCTCGGTGTCCCACGGGGACGCGAACCAGTCGATGCCCTTTTCCTTGCAGTACTCGTCGATCTTGCGGTACTCGTCCTCGCCGAACTCCACCCGGTGGCGGTAGTCGATGTAGGTCATCCGGCCCCAGGGCGTGTCCCGCTCGATGTCCCACTGGTCGCGCGGGGTGCAGATCTCCGGGGTGCGCTTCTGGAACTTGACGGCGTCGCAGCCGGCCTCGGCGGCGGCGTCGATCAGCTTGAAGGCGTTGTCGAGGTCACCGTTGTGGTTGATGCCGATCTCGCCGGTGATGTAGACGGGGCGGCCGGGGCCGGCCTCACGCGAACCAAAGGCACGGATGCGGGAGTTGGTGCTCATCAGGGGATGTCCTTACTTGGTGAGGGAATCGAGAGAGGGGCCGAGGATCCAGCTGGCGATCTCTCGGATGGCGCCGTCGCCGCCGGGGACGGTGGTGACCGCGCGTGCGGCGCCGCGCACGACGTCGTGGGCGCTCGCGACCGCCACGGGCCAGCCCACGAGGGCGAAGCACGGGAGGTCGTTGACGTCGTTGCCGACGTAGAGCACGCGCTCGGGCGCGATGCCCTGCTCCTCGCACCACTGCTTGAGGGCGAGGTCCTTCCGGTCGATGCCGTGCAGCACCGGGATCCGCAGCTTCCGGGCTCTGGCGGCGACGACCGGGTTCTGCTCCGTGGACAGGATCAGCATCTTCAGGCCGCTCTTGCGCAGGGCGGCGATGCCGAGTCCGTCCCCGCGGTGCACGGAGACGAACTCCCGTCCGTCGGTGTCGATCAGCACCCGGTCGTCGGTCTGGGTGCCGTCGAAGTCGAGGACGACCGCGTCGATGTCGTCCTTGGCCGGAAGGGCGCCGGGCCTGGCCGCGTCGAACAGCGGGGCCAGGGCCCGGGCGCGGGCGAGGTCGTGCGGGTCGTCGATCTCCAGCACCCGGGCCGGGTCGGTGCGGACCAGTTCGGTGTGGCCGAAGAAGCGGTGCCGGTGCTCGCGGAACCCGGTGGCGTCCATGGCGTAGGCGGCGCCGGTCTCCAGCAGGTCCTGGGGGCGGTCCTGCCGGCGCGGGCGGAACGACTTGTCGTGGTTGACGCCGTAACCGCCGCGGGTGGCCGTGGAGTCGGCGACGCGGGTGGCACCGTCGGCGGCCTGCTCGCGGGATTCCACCGCAACCGGACCACCAGCGGCTTGCTCGCGGATGGACTCCGCCGCAACCGGACCAGCGGCGGCCTGCTCGCGGGCGGGCTCCACCGCGACCGGGTCGTCGCCCGCTTCCCGCCAGATGAAGCCGTGGAAGGGGGCCACCGTGACCGCGGTGTCGGCGCCGTTCTCGACGACGGCCGCCGCGACCCCGTCCACGTCCTCGCGGATCAGGAACGGGCTGGTGCACTGCACGAGCAGGACGACGTCCACGGTGGCGCCGTGCAGCGCCTCGTGGGCGTCCATGGCGTGCAGCACGGCGGCCTCGGAGGTGGCGGTGTCGCCGGCGATGGCGGCGGGCCGCAGCACGACCTCGGCGCCGGCCTGCCGGGCGGCCGCCGCGATGGCCTGGTCGTCGGTGGACACGACGACATCGGTGACCAGCCGGGAGGCCCGGCACTCGTGCACCGCGCGGGCCACCAGCGGCACCCCGCCGACGGGGGCGAGGTTCTTGGCGGGCACGCCCTTGGAGCCACCGCGCGCGGGGATCACGGCGAGCACCCGGCGCACCGAAGCACCCTGGCCCGCCCGGGAGTTGGACATGGGTTCTCCTCCTTGACGCGGGATCCGGTCGCTCACAGCTCTCCCATTCGTCGGATCACAGGTGCCACCCGCTGGACGCCGTGGCGGTAGGCGCCGCGCGCCGCCCGGCGCACGATCTGCCGGACCGGGCCCGGCGTCTTGTCAGCAGCGGGCGCGCCGGGCAGCGGGGAGCCGTCCGGGCCGAGGTGGTGGCGGGCGAGGATCCCCGGCAGATAGCCGGGCGCGGTCTCGGTCGTGTAGTAGGGGTTCAGCGGCGGCAGCCCGCCGGGCCGGCCCAGCAGCCGGGTGAGGCGGTGCCGGGCGGCGTCGAAGGCCGTGCCGTACGTGCCGTCGGCGGCGACGCCCTGCCGTGCCACCCACTCGGGATCGGGCTCGGGCCGGTGACCGGCGTCCAGCTGGTCCCAGGAGGCGAGGCAGCCGGAACCGACGAAGTGGTGGTTGCCGAGCATCTCGCGGACCCCGAGGTCGGTCAGGACGACCGTGGGGATACGGCGGTGCAGCGATTCGAGGGCGGCCGTCGAGCTGATGGTGACCAGCAGGTCGGTGCGGTCCAGGACCTCGCCCATGTGCCCGTACACCAGGCGGAGGTTGGCGGGCAGCTCGCGGCTCTGCGCCAGCTTCTGGTACGGCAGTTCCTCGATGTGCGTGGTGTGCTCGCCCGGCCGGGAGCGCAGCTTCAGCAGCACCTCGCGGTCGGGGAACGCCTGCGCGTGCCGGATCAGCCGGTCCAGCAGGTACGTACGGTCCTTGCGGCTCTCCGGGACCGAGGGCTGGGCCGCGAACACCACCGTGTAGGGCCTGCCCTCCGGCTGGGTGGCGGGCGCGGGCTCGCCGGAGTAGGGCGCGCCGCCGAGGAACGGCAGCGCCACCTCGGTCACGCAGGAGGCGTCGGCGCCCACGCCCTCGTACACATCGCGGAAACGGTCCGCGTCCTGGCGGGAGTTGGCGAGGACGAGGTCCGCGCCGTGCCGCAGCAGCAGGCCGTCGGCGAGCTTCTCGTAGACGACGCCGACATAGCCGGTGACGACGACGGGCCGCTCGGTGCGGTCCTCCCAGACCCGCTTCAGGCCGTGCAGCATGGCCTGGACGCCTCCGCCCACGAGGGCGAGGACGAGGACGTCGTACGGCTCGTCGTTCATGGCGTTCATGGCGCGCAGAAACTCGACGGCGGTCACCTCACGCAGGGAGTCGGCGTGCACGCCGACCTCACGCAGCTGGCGGGCGGTGGGGGTGGCGCGACCCCGCAGCAGATAGCCGTCGAGGCGGATGCCCGACTCGACGGGTTCGGCCCGGCCGCCGCCCGCGATGCGGCCCGCGGTGAGGGCGCCCCACTTCCAGCGGGTGTCGGAATCCGCGAGCACGGCGACCCGCAGGGACTTCGTTGCACTGATTGGCACGCCGAAGACGCTAGGAAGGCATTGAGAGGTTCCGCCCAACCCGAACACAACAAACGGTTAACAGCACGTCGACGGATGGCGAATCAGCCCGGGAGCCAGCGGGAAAAGGCCCCGGTTCACGGCTTCGCCACACGTCGTTCACCTGATATCAAGGTGACGGTCAAGACGAATGACGGGCCCCGCCCTAACGTCCACCGTGTGCTCAAGCTCTCCGTCATCGTGCCGTTCTACAACGTGCAGCAATACGCGCCAGACACGCTCAGAAGCCTGCGTGCGAACGCCCGTGAGGACTTCGAATTCATTCTCGTCGACGACTGCTCGAACGACGGGACGCCAGAGATCCTTGCGCGCGCCGAGCGTGAGCTGCCAGGCGCGGTACATGTCAGACACGAGAAGAACGGGGGGCTGGCGACCGCGCGCAACACCGGCATCGACCGGGCCCGCGGCGAGTATCTGACGTTCCTGGACGGCGACGACTGGCTCGCCCCCGGCTACTACCCCCGGCTCGTCGCCGCCCTGGACGACCTGGGCTGCGACTTCCTGCGCACCGACCATGTGCAGTGCACGGGGCGGGCGCGCGCGGTGCATCTGGTGCCGCACGGCCGGCGCAATGTGGTGATGCGCCCCCGCGACGCCATCCTGCCCACCCACCGGACCACGTCCGTCGACTACGCCTACGCCTGGGCCGGGATCTACCACCGCCGGCTGGTGGACCGCGGGCTGCTGCACTTCACCGACGGGCTGCGCACGGCCGAGGACCGGCCGTGGATCTGGAAGCTGCACCGGGAGGCGGAGTCGTTCGCGGTGAGCAGCCTGCTCGGCGTCTTCTATCGGCGCGGCGTGGCCTCCTCGCTCACCCAGATCGGTGATGTCCGGCAGCTCGACTTCATCCGCGCGTTCGATCAGGTCATCGAGGAGACCGCCGAGGACCCGGAGGCGGACGCGCTGCTGCCGAAGGCCGTTCGCACCTACTGCGCCATCATTTCCCATCATCTGGGATCCATCGAAAGGTTCGAGCCCGCGGTGGCGAAGAAGCTGAAGACACTGAGCGCCGCCGCGTTGCGGCGCATGCCGCAGGGCGTCCTGGACGAAGCCCTGGACTCCATGGACCTGGCGCGCGCCACGAAGCTGCGCCGGCTGCGCCGCCGCCCCGCCGCCTCGGGGGCCGCCGCGTGACCACGCAGATCTTCCAGGTGTCGACGCTGTACGGCACCGCCACGCTGGCCGCCGCCCTGGACTCAGGCGCCTTCCGCCCCGCCGACCGGCGTGTGCTGCTGGTCTGCAACAACGCCGCGACGCCCGAGACGACGCCCGGCCCGGACGCGATGCCGGGCTTCGAGCGGCTGCGGGAGCGGTTCGACGACGTGATCTCGTACAACGAGACGATCTTCCCGTTCCACCCGGGCGGCTGGGCACCGCGGCCCGAGGACCTGCCGCTGTGGGAACGCCACCTGCGGCTCGCCTGGCGTCTCGGCGACGACGACATCGAACTCGCCGTCGAGTCGATCCAGGTCAACCCGTCGCTCAGCCTCACGCAGATGTTCACCGGCGCGCCCGTGACGGTCTACGCGGACGGCCTGATGAGCTACGGCCCCACCCGCAACAAGATCGATCCGCTGGTCGGCACCCGGGTGGACCGGCTGCTCCATCTCGACCTGGTGCCGGGGCTCAGGCCGCTGCTGCTCACCGAGTTCGACGTGCCGGCCCAGATCGTGCCGACGGCCGCGTTCACCAAGGTGCTGGCCGAACTCGCCGGCGGCGGTGCGGGGCTGCCGGACATCGAGGAGCCCGCGCTGCTGCTCGGCCAGTATCTGTCGGCGCTCGGCATCCTCAGCGCGGAGCAGGAGGAGGACCTTCATGTGCGGATGCTGAAGGGCGCCGTCGAACTCGGCCACGAGCGCATCGTGTTCAAGCCGCATCCGTCGGCCCCGGCACGCTTCACGAGCACGCTGGAGCGGGAGGCCGAGCGGCTCGGCGCCGACCTCACGGTCCTCGACACGCCGGTCCTCGCGGAGGTGCTGTACCAGCGGATGCGCCCGGCGCTGGTCGTCGGCTGCTTCTCCACGGCGCTGCTGACCGCGTCCGCGCTGTACGGCCTGCCCACCGCCCGGGTGGGCACGGACACCCTGCTGGACCGGCTGTCCCCGTTCGAGAACAGCAACCGCGTCCCGGTCACCCTCGTCGACGCGCTGCTGCCCGATCTGACGGACCGCGCCGCGGTCACCGAGCAGCGGCCCGGCTTGGACGTGACGGCGCTCGGCGAACTCGTCCGGGCCGTCGGCTTCACCATGCAGCCGAAGATCTACCCGGAGCTGCGCACCGAGGCCGAGGGCTATCTGGCGAAGCATCTGAACCCGCACACACTGCGCTACTTCAAGCGCAAGCGGCTGACCGCGCTGGCACTGCCGGGCGGGGTCCCGGCGCAGTTGTCGTTCATTCCGCGCAACGCCACCGTACGCCGCGTCGCCCGCAAGGCCCGCAGCCTGCGCCGGGCGGTACGC
This sequence comes from Streptomyces sp. NPDC001508, assembly GCF_040298665.1. NCBI lineage: Bacteria > Bacillati > Actinomycetota > Actinomycetes > Kitasatosporales > Streptomycetaceae > Streptomyces > Streptomyces sp. NPDC001508. The sequence continues at coordinate 6,699 of NZ_JBEPAP010000041.1, read as the reverse complement.
CGCTGAACGGGGCGGCCGTCGTGGCGTTGTCTCGGCTTGGTATGTGCCGGTCGGTGCCGCCCTCGGCGCGGGGGCCGCGGTGCGTGGGGCGCGTGAGCGCTTTTCGGGCGTGGGGTGGGTCCTTGACGGGGCCCGCCCCACGCCCTTCTGGTCAGCGGGCCAGGATCTGCTGGATCCGGGCCGCGTTCTCCTGCGTGACCTTCCACAGCAGTTCCTGCCGGTCGTGCACGTCGGCGACGGTCCGGCTGTGGTTGTCCAGCATGTGCAGGGCCCGCTCGGTGAGCACCGCGCCCAGGTTCCGCTCATGGACCGAGACACCCCACTCGGGGCGCTCGATGTCGTTGAGGAAGTACGCCATCTTCGGGTGCGAGATCAGGCTGATGATGGGCGTACCGACCCCGAAGGGGATCATCCCGGCGTGCCCGCGCATCCCGATGACCAGCCGGGCCTTGGCGTAGGTCTCGCGGATCTCGTCGTTGGAGAAGTCGTACATCGGGATCACCGGCAGTGAGATCCCGTGCTCGCGGCGCAGGTCGAAGGCGATCCGCTCGTCGTCGAGGGAGTGCGCGACGCACTTGACCTCGGTGTGCGCGCCGATCTTGCGGACTGCCTCGGCCATCTGGCCGAGGAAGTGCCCGTAGTCGTGTCCGAAACGCAGCCCGGCCCGGTCGTAGGCGGCGTTCAGCATCACGGTGTCGTCGCGGTACAGCGGGTCGCTCCAGCCGGCGATCAGCTGCCGGGTGACCGTGGTCGGACAGGGCTGGAAGACCACCTTGTCGCGCAGCTCCGGCGGGAGCAGCGCGCGGACCTTCGCGATGGAGCCGTGGTTGCGCAGCCCGAAGAAAGCGGCCTTCTCCACCAGCAGGCGCAGGCTCTCATTGAACCGGGTGGCCCGGTAGGACTGGCCGTCGAAGGCGTTGAAGCCCACCGCGTAGACCATGATCGGCACGTCGATGGCGCGCAGATGCTCGTCCGGGACGTTCCACTGCCAGGCGCTGTTGCCGTTGGGCATGGTGTCCGGGATGAACAGCCCGCCGCCGCCGATGACCAGTCCGCGCCGGGCGTTGACCCGCTCCAGGGCGGCGGCGTCGAACAGCCGGTGGGCGTGCACGGAGTGCCAGCGGCGCGAGGTGGTGTCGGGGCCGAAGCCGAGCCGGACGGTCTCCGGCAGCAGCTTGTCACCGGCGTTGCCCTGCCGGTCCATGTAGAAGGCGACGTGCGCGAGCTGGTCGTCGGGCGCGCCCTGCTCCTGCGGGGGCACGACGGCGGCGCGCTGCGCCCACAGCCGGTCGGAGCGGTGCGTGGGGTCGACGGACAGACCGGCGGTGGCGTACCGCAGCGCCTCGGCGTTGTCGCCGTGCACCCAGGCCATCTGGGCGAGCCGGGCGTAGGCGGTGGCGGCCCGGTTGGGGGCGGCCGTGGCCATCAGCAGCTGGGTCTTCGCCTCCGGGTAGCGGGAGACGCTCATCAGGGCGTGGCCCAGCACCTCGTGCGGCCAGGCCGCGTCCAGGGGTATTCGCACCGAGGACAGGACGTCCACGGCCTCCTGGTACTCGCCGGCCGCGATGTGGGTGGCGGCCAGCTTGCGGGCGATCTCCACATCGCCGGTGCGCCGCACATGCGGGGTGCCGAAGTGCACGAGCAGATCGTGGTGGGCGCCGCCGAGCGCCACGTACGCGGCGTGGAACTCCGCGTCGGTCATGTCGAAGCCGCGCCAGCGCTCCTCCGCCAGGGAGTACCCGGACTCGCCGCCCTGCCACGGCTTGTGGCGGCCGGTGAAGTGCAGGATCGCGGTGTCCTCGGGCACCGGCAGATCGCCGGACAGCCGCCGCTTGACGAAGTTGTAGCGGGCGTCGAGGCGGACGAAGTCGCCGTCGAGGACGGCGTTCAGGATGCCCTGGTCGTGCTTGTCCAGCTCGTACTCGCCGCTGCGCCCGGTCTGGTCGATCTTCGCGCAGAACTCGTCGGACAGGTACTCGCGCTGGATGACCAGCAGCCCGGAGTTGAGCTTGTGCTGCCCGTAGAAGAACTGCGGGACGGCGGCCAGCCCCTCGCGCAGCTTGAGCAGTTCGCCGAGGTCGCCGAGGACGACCATGTCGGTGTCCAGGGTGATGACCGTGTCGTAGTCGCGCAGCCGGAAGATGTCGAGGATGAAGTACGCCTTGCGTACCAGGTAGTTGTCCTGGTCGCCCTTGACGTAGGAGTCGTAGCGCTCGTCCTCGACCCGGCGCAGCACGATGCGCGGGTGCAGGGCGCGGATCCGGGCGATGGAGGAGGGGCGCAGATCGTCGTAGAGGACGACGAAGTCCTCGCAGACACCCGGGTTGGACAGGGCGAGGCTGCGCAGCAGGACGAGGAATCCGGGCAGGTAGTTCTCGTCGACGTAGCTCGCGAAGGCGATGCGCCGCTTGCCGGTGAGGGCGTGGGCGGACGCCGAGGCCGCCGGGCTGACGATGGCGGCGCCGGTGGGGGAGGTCGTGGTCATCGCAGGGATATCCTCATGTCGGTCACGCTCTGGGCCCGCTGCATGACCCATGCCTTCTCGCTGGTGTACTCGTGCACGGACGTGATCGCGAGCTTCATGGCCTCCTGGACGCGGTAGGCGCCGCTCTCGTAGAAGTCGAAGCCGATCAGGTCGAGGGTGGGGCTGACGTCCAGGAAGTCCAGCAGCCACAGCATGTTGAAGCCGGTGGTGGGGATGCCGGACCAGGCGTCGGCGCCGATGTGTCCGATGTTGCGCAGCGGCCAGCGCAGCGACTCGTCGCCGAGGTACTGCTGGGCACCGGGCACCAGGCGGTTGCGCAGGGAGTGCTTCCAGTCGCCGGAGATGCCGCCGAAGACCAGCCGGGTGGTCACCGGCTTGTCCCAGTTGAAACCGTGCTTGTGGATGGTGGCGTGGATGTCGGTCCGGGTGCCGGTGTGCTTCGGGTCGATCTTGTACGAGTTGAAGCGGACCACCAGGTCGTAGTCGTCGATCTCCTTGCCCAGCGAACTGGCGCCGACCCGGCCGGAGTTGGCGATCAGACAGATGGACTTGCCGGCGATCAGGTTGCGGAACTCGCCGAGGGTGATCCACTGCACGCCGCCGATCGTCGGATCGGCGACCGGACCGCGCATCCGGATGCGGCGCTGCTCTGCGTAGAGCGCGACGGCCTCGCCGAGGGCAGCCGGGTCGGCGTCGGCCAGGCCGGTACGCAGATCGAGGTACTGGCCGAGCACTTCCTGCCGGTCGGCGACCGGGGCCTCGTCGGCGGCGAGCACGAGCAGGGCGCCGACCAGCCGGGGCTCGGCCTCCGCCCAGTCGCCGAGGGCGTGCAGGGCCAGGCCCTCGGCCCAGATGTCGGTGGCGGGGCCACGGGTGTGGTCGGTGGCGCGCGGGCACTGACGCTTCAGCAGGTCGAGCAGTTCACGCTCGCGCTCCTCGGCCCGGCGCATCCCGGCGATCCGGGCCGCCACGCCGAACCCGTCCTCGTCGGTCAGCTCCAGGTAGCGCTCGTAGGCCTCGATGGCCTCGCGTTCCTCGCCGGCCGCCTCCAGGACGCGGGCGCGCAGCCGCCAGCCGGCGCGGGAGTTCTTCCGCTGGGCGAGGACGGTCTCGCTGATCACCAGGGCGAGGTTCAGCTCGTCGTCGTAGCCGCATTCGAGCGCCTTGTTGGCCACGGCCAGCAGGGCGTCCAGCAGCTCGTTGCCGATACCGCCGGCGGGGGCGGTGGCGCCCTTGACGGCGCGCTTGAGCAGGGCGGTGGCGCCGCCTGCCGGGGCGGGTACGGGGGTGGCCGTGCCGACCGTGGTGTGGACCACGAGCAGCTTGCGCAGCTGCTCGGCGAGTTCCGCGCGGCGGCGGTCGAGGCTGCCGACGAGTTTGCCGCTGTGCACCGCACAGGCGCGCAGGCAGTCGTCCAGCTCCCCTCCGCGCGCTGGTGCCCGCCTGTTCTGGACCCTCGTCATAACTCTCCTGTTTTGCCAAGCAAAGACTGAATTTACCGCCGCATGCCGCGCGTTTGCCGACGCGTGGGGATGGATGGAGAAACTAGGAAGTAAAAACGACGCGCGGGTTAACACACCGGGGACTACGGAAGAATCGTTGGGCGGTGGACCGCGGTGATCCTGTGATTCCCCCAGCTGCCGGTGGGAGCGCTCCTTCGTCCTGGGGACATCCGGACGCGAAGCCGCGACGGGCCGACCGCAGAGGGTAGGCGTGCCGCACGATGGCAGCTACCTCCTCCACCCTCGCCTCCGTTCCCTCTCCCCCCGTTCCCGCCGCGGACACGGCTCCCCTCCACGGCCCCGCCGGCCGCCGTGAGCGGCTGCCCGCCCTGGACGGGCTGCGCCTGCTGGCCGCGCTGATGGTCTGCCTCTACCACTTCGCCGGACGCGGCGGCGACATCTCCCGCTCCTGGGGCCAGTCGCCGGCCCGGATCTTCCCGGACCTCGCCACGGCGGCCGTCTACGGCTGTCTCGGCGTGCAGTTCTTCTTCGTCATCAGCGGCTTCGTGATCTGCATGAGCAGTTGGGGCCGCAGCCCGGGCGACTTCTTCCGGTCCCGCGTCGCCCGTCTCTACCCGGCGTACTGGGCGGCCGTGCTGCTGGTCACCGGCGCCGCCTTCGTCGTACCCGCCGCCCTCCAACCGCTGCGCCTCGACCAGGTCCTGGTCAATCTGACGATGTTTCAGATGCCGACGGGCGTGCCCCGGGTGCTGGGCGTGTGCTGGACGCTGTGGGCCGAGGTCCGCTTCTACGCCCTGTTCGCGGTGTGCGTGGTGCTGCGGGGCGTCACCTACCGGCGGGTGGTGCTGTTCTGCTGCGTGTGGACGCTGGCCGCGGTGATCTGCAAGGGCGCCGGCAACGAGCTGACCGCCCAGCTGGTCATGCCCGAGCACGCGCCGTTCTTCGTCGGCGGGCTCGCGCTGTATCTGATCCACCGGTGCGGCGGGAACCCGACCCTGTGGGGCATCGTGGGCGTCTCCTGGCTGCTCGGCCAGGAGACCGTGACGACCGGGCTGTGGCGTCCGGGCGCCGCCGGCGACTTCCACCGCAGCCCGTATGTGATCCTGCTGCTGCTGACGCTCGGCTTCGCCGCGGTCGCGGCCGTCGCGCTGGGCCGGACGCGTTGGGCCTGCCGGCCCTGGCTGACCACGGCAGGCGTGCTGACGTACCCCTTCTACCTGGTCCATGAGCACCTGGGCTGGTGCGTCATCCGGGTGCTGCACCGCGGCCTCGGCCTGCCGCCGTGGCCGACGCTCACGGTCACGGTGCTCGGCATGCTGGGCCTCGCCTGGCTGATCCACCGCTATGTGGAGCGCCCCCTCGGCCCCCGCCTCAAGAAGGCGGGCACCACCCGGAACGACACCTCGATCCCCACGGTCACCTAGCGGGACGGGTGCAGCGTGAGCCCCAAGGCGCAGCAGGTGCTTTACCTGAGGACAGCTACCACCGGGAAGGCGACCGGCGGCCTCCGCATCCTGACCCCCCTGCTCCTCCCGCGCACGAGGACAAGGTGGCCATCCGCATCCTTCAGCGGTACCGCGAAGTGATGGCCGAGTTCCCGACCTCGAACCTGCCGCCCATGATGTCCGGGCACTGGCTGATGAAGCGGAACCAGGCGGCCCATGAGCGCACCTGGCCGGACGCCACAGCGGCTCTCGACTGGATGGTCAAGCACTTTCTTGACAACCCCCCGATGCAGCGCGAGGACGGGCGTCAGGCGTACGCGAGCCTGGACACGAGACGCGAATACGTGCTGGATGTCCTGCCGGTCGGCGTGGACGTGAGCTGGGTGTACTACAACCGGCCGGGCAATATCGTCTCGCTCAACCGGTCAGAGCGTTCCGATTCTGTAACTTTCTGCACGAAGAAGGCGACGAAGAACAGGATCGCCTTCGGGTTGAAGAGGCTGATGATCAGGGCGCGGCTGAACGGCCGCTCCCCGGCGGCCGGAGCCGGGGCCGCCTCCTCCGCGGTCTGTTCCCGGCGGGTCCGCCACATGCCCCACGCGGCCCGCAGCATCCCGATGGCCAGCCAGGTCAGATAGCCGGCGCCCGCGTACTTCACGATGCCGAAGAGCACGGCGTTCGCCTTGAGCAGCGAGGCGACCCCCGCGGCGGACAGCGTCATCAGCACGGTGTCCCCGCACCAGACCCCGGCCGCGGCGGTGTACCCCGCCCGGATCCCGCGGCGGGCGGCCACCGAGATCACGTACAGGGAGTTGGGGCCGGGCAGCAGGACGATCACGACGAGTCCTGCCAGATAGGTGGGGAGATCGATGACACCGAACACGGAAAGGAGTGTCGCACAGGAGTACGACAACCCCGCCCGCCCCCGGTCCGGTGGGTCTCAGAAGGCGTCCGACGGGGCGTAGGTGCCCCATACCTCCCGCAGCGCGTCGCACACCTCGCCGACCGTCGCCCGGGCCCGCAGCGCCTCCTTCATCGGGTACAGGACGTTGTCCTCGCCCACGGCCGCCTTCCGCAGCGCGGCCAGCGCCGAGTCCACCGCGCCCCGGTCCCGCCCGGCCCGCAGCGCCGCAAGCCGCTCGGCCTGTCGTGTCTCGATGGTGGGGTCGACGCGGAGTGGTTCGTAGGGTTCTTCCTCGTCGAGCCGGAACGTGTTGACGCCGACGACGGTCCGGGTGCCGGTGTCGGTCTCCTGGGCGATGCGGTAGGCGTTGCGTTCGATCTCGCGTTTCTGGAAACCGGCTTC
>NZ_JBEPAP010000040.1:0-83741 GCF_040298665.1 Streptomyces sp. NPDC001508 | reverse complement strand
CCCGCTTGCCGCCCTTCTCCCCGACCGGCAGCGACAGCCGGTGCGTGATCGTCCTGATCCCGGCTTCGAGGCTCTGGATGTGCGCATGCCGGCCACGCCGGGCCAGCGCCCACTGATCATGGCTGGCCTTCGTGATGCTGCCCGCCCACCGTGAGGAGGACTCCCCGGTCAGGGCCCGCTTGCGCTCGGCCCACCGGTCGCTGTCGTGGTCCGGGCCGGCCGCGCACCGGGCCTTCAGATCCCGGGACGCGAGCCTGCCCAGATGGTCACCGACCAGACGCAGTACCTCCTCGTCCCCGGCCGTCAGGCCCTTGAGCCGGTCACGGACCGCGACCCCCGAAGGACCGGGCACCACGAACGGCACCGCCAACTCCCGCAGCCCGCCCATCCCCTCACCCCCACACCGACCGAAGAACCCCTCACCACACCAACGACCACCACCGGCAAAGGTCACCCATTCGACAGGGGAACCTCCGTTCTGACCCACCGGATCACACCCGCCACAACCCGGACACTCACTCATACACACCAGAACACGCCCATGCACAGCCAACCGGCAGCAATTCGCGACCCCACCCCCAAACCACCCGCCCGCCCGAAACTGCACAGGGCGACTGGGCTACCCCGGGCGACTGGGCTGCGCTGGCAACCGGGCCGTACCCGGCGGCTGGACCGCACCCCGCGCTCGGGGCGCGCCCGATGCCCGTCAGCCGCGCCACCCACAGCGACCGAATCGCCCCCGACACCGGCCGGGCCGGGTCCGCTCGGCTCGTGCCGGGCGCGGTCGGCCCCGCGCCGCGTCAGGAAGTCATGCCCGGGCGACCGGTTCGGGTCGGGTCCTGCCGGATGTGGTCAGGCCGTCTCTCCGGCCGAGACGGCGCGGCGCCCCCGGGGGCCCCGACGGCTGGACCGTACCGGGCGCCCGGCCACACCTGGTGGCCGGGCGGCACCTGGCGTCCGGGCCACCCGCAGCGGCCGGATCGGACCCGATGGCCGAACCGGACCCGCCAACCGGACCGCACCTGGCGTCCGAGCCACCCCCACAGCGGCCGAACGGCACTCGACGGCCGAGCCACTCCAACCGCCTGAGCCACCCCCACCACCGGAGCCTGAGCCCCCCACCACCGGAGCCGGAGCCACCCCCACCACCCCATGCCGCGCCCGCCCCCCATGCCGCGCCCGCAGTGGTCGGACCGTGTCCGGTGGTTGTGGGGGTGTCGGGCTTGGCGGTGGTGTGTCGGGGTTGGCGGTGGTGCGTCGGGGTTGCGGTCTTGGTGACTCGCTCACAATTTCTTCAACTTCCGTACAACCATCGCCCGCTGTCGTGGATCTGATCACCTGAGTCAACAGACTCCACGATCATTTGGGCCCCGCGGTGACGAGCCGCGTGCGACGACCGCCGACGGGGCCCTCTCTCCACACAGGGGAACGCATGCGCATTCGTGCCACCGTGGCCGCCGTCACCGGCGCCCTGGCCCTGTCCGCCCTCGCCGTTCCGGCGGCGTACGCCGCCGGCGGCTCCTCGTACGACCGCGACGACGTCGTGAGGGCCGCGCAGGCCGCCCACCGGGCCGCCGCCGGCAAGTCCGCGTTCAGCACCGCGGGCACCCAGGACACCGGCGTGCCCTACGCGCTGGACCTCTCCTTCTCCAACGTGAAGATCAACAACGGCAAGCCGATCGTCGTCGGGACCACCAACAAGGTCCGCGTCCCGGTCACCTACACCGTCACGCACGCCGCCGACATCGACCTCCAGGCGCCCGACTTCGTGCTGGACGTCGAGATCTACCGCGGCTCCTACACCGCCCCGAAGAACTTCCTGATCGGCGACGACTGGCCGACCTGCGTCGACAACTCGACGACCAAGGCCACCTGCAAGGGCACCATCGACGTCTACCCAGACTACGAGCTGACCAACGCGGACGCCACCACCTGGAAGGCGGACGGCTACGCGATCGACTTCAACGACCAGGACCCGACCTCCGACAACATCGACTGGAGCAAGGTCGGTTACGCGGGGCAGGACGCCCTGGCCACCACCAAGCTGCAGCGCGCCTCCAAGCTGACGGTCAACGCCTCGCCGGAGCCGGTCAAGAAGGGCAAGACCATCACGGTCACCGGCAAGCTGTCCCGGGCCAGCTGGGACGACGGCAAGTACCACGGCTACGCCGGCCAGTCGGTCAAGCTCCAGTTCCGCAAGAAGAGCTCCAGCACCTACACCACGCTGAAGACCATCAAGTCGGACTCGACGGGCAACCTGAAGACCACGACCAAGGCCACGGTCGACGGCTACTACCGCTACAGCTTCGCGGGCACCTCGACCACCCCGGCGGTCAGCGCCACGGGTGACTACGTCGACGTGAAGTAACCCCCGGAGCGGACACCACCCCCTTCGGCCCCGGGAACCCCCGGGGCCGAAGCGTTGCCGGCTGCGCCCGGCCTAGGGCTGCCCTAGACCGGGAAGCGGTGGTCGACCCATTTCCACAGGAGTTCCAGGGCCGCCGAGCCGAGGACCGCGATGCCCACCGCCGTCCACGGCATCGTGACGCCGACCAGCTTCAGCGCGAAGAAGTTCTGCAGGGCGGGCACGGCCAGGACGAACAGGAACGCCACGCCCATCGCGGCGACCAGGGCCACCCGCCACCAGGTGTAGGGGCGGGCGATGATCGCCAGCACCCACATGGAGATCAGGAACAGCGTGAGGGTGGCCGCGCTGGTCTGCGCGGGCAGCGCGTCCGGGCCCGTGTACTGGTGCCGGGCGAGCAGATACGTCGCGAAGGTGGCGATGCCGGCCACCACCCCGCCCGGGATCGAGTAGCGCATCACCCGTCGTACGAAGTGGGGTCGCGCGCGCTCCGTGTTCGGGGCGAGCGCCAGGAAGAAGGCGGGGACGCCGATGGTCAGCGTGGACAGCAGGGTCAGGTGCCGGGGCAGGAAGGGGTACTCGACCCGCCAGCACACCACCAGCAGGGCCAGCAGCACCGAGTAGACGGTCTTCACCAGGAACAGCGTGGCCACTCGGGTGATGTTGCCGATGACCCGGCGGCCCTCGGCGACCACCGACGGCAGCGTGGCGAAGCTGTTGTTGAGCAGCACGATCTGGGCGACCGCGCGGGTGGCCTCGGAGCCGGAGCCCATCGAGACACCGATGTCGGCGTCCTTGAGGGCGAGGACGTCGTTGACCCCGTCGCCGGTCATGGCGACCGTGTGCCCGTGGTGCTGGAGCGCGCCGACCATGTCGCGTTTCTGCTGCGGGGTGACCCGGCCGAAGACGGTCGCCTTGCCGAGCGCGTCCGCCATCTCGCTCCGCTCGACGGGCAGCCGGCGCGCGTCCACCACCGCTCCGTTCAGCCCCAGCTTGGCGGCGACCGCCCCGACCGACACGGCGTTGTCGCCGGAGATGACCTTGGCGTTGACGTTCTGGTCGGCGAAGTAGCGCAGGGTGTCGGCCGCGTCGGGGCGCAGCCGCTGTTCCAGGACGACCAGGGCGGTGGCGTGGGCGCCCTTGGCGACGTCGGTGTCGTCCAGGTCGCGGACGGCGCGGGTGAGCAGCAGGACCCGCAGGCCCTGTTCGTTGAGCCGTTCGGTCTCGGCCAGGGCCGGGTCGCCGTCGGTGAGCAGGACGTCCGGGGCGCCGAGCAGCCAGGTGCTGTTCTCGCCGTCCGGCTCGCTGAGGGTGGCCCCGCTGTATTTGCGGGCGGAGGAGAAGGGCAGCGACTCCACGCAGCGCCACTCCTCGCTGTCCGGGCAGGCGTCGATGATCGCCTGGAGGGAGGCGTTGGGCCGGGGGTCCGACTCGCCGAGCGCGCCGAGGACCTTGCGTATGTACGTCTCGTCGTTGCCGCCGAGCGGACGCAGCTCGGTGACGTCCATGCCGCCCTCGGTGAGCGTGCCGGTCTTGTCGAGGCAGACGGTGTCGATGCGGGCGAGGCCCTCGATGGCGGGCAGTTCCTGGACGAGGCACTGTTTGCGGCCGAGCCGGATCACGCCGATCGCGAAGGCGACGGAGGTGAGCAGGACCAGGCCCTCGGGGACCATCGGGACGATGCCGCCGACGGTGCGGGCGACGGCGTCCTTCACGTTGTCGTTCTTGACGACGAGCTGGGTGATCACCAGCCCGATGGCGGCCGGGACCATCATCCAGGTCACGTACTTCAGGATGGTGGAGATGCCGGTGCGCAGCTCGGAGTGGACGAGGGTGAAGCGGGACGCCTCTTCGGCGAGCTGGGCGGCGTAGGCCTCGCGGCCGACCTTGGTGGCGACGAAGGCGCCGCCGCCGGCGACCACGAAGCTGCCGGACATGACCCGGTCGCCGGGGTGTTTGACGACGGGGTCGGCCTCGCCGGTGAGCAGTGACTCGTCGATCTCCAGGCCGTCGGTCTCGGCGCACACGCCGTCCACGACGATCTTGTCCCCGGGTCCGATCTCGATGAGGTCGTCGAGGACGATCTCGGAGGTGCCGATCTCGACGGCGTCGCCGTCGCGGCGGACGGTCGGCCGGGCCTCGCCGATGACGGCGAGCGAGTCGAGGGTCTTCTTCGCACGCCACTCCTGGATGATGCCGATGCCGGTGTTGGCGAGGATCACGAAGCCGAACAGGCTGTCCTGGATCGGGGCGACGACCAGCATGACCAGCCACAGGACGCCGATGATCGCGTTGAAGCGGGTGAAGACGTTGGCGCGGACGATCTCGGCGAGGGTGCGGCTGGAGCGGACCGGGACATCGTTGACCTGGCCGCGGGTGACGCGCTCGGCGACATCGGCGGCGGTCAGACCGGTCGAGGGGGTCGACGGAACGGGTACCGGGTGCACAGGGTCGAGTTCGGCGCCCGCGTCGATGTGCGTCATGCCATCGACGGTACGTGCGCTCTTGACGCTTCACCCGCCGAGGGGACAGAAGATCCGACCTGGGGAGGAGACGGGTCGTGCGGTGGTAGTAGGGGCCCCGCCTCCCGGGTTATTCCGCCGTCGTCGGACGGTCGGTCGTCTGCTGGTCGGTCGTCTGCCGGCCGGCCGCCCGCTTGATCGCCGCGTCCCGCTTGCGGACGTACCAGACGCCGATCAGGCCGAGGCCGCCGCCGGCCAGGCAGGTCCACAGCCACCAGGTGTGGCCGTGCTCGTCGAACCAGCCGTAGAAGGGGAGCTGGACGAGGAAGAGGACGAACCAGATGATCGTGCCGCCGGTGATGGTGGCGACGACGGGGCCTTCCAGGGGCTCCGGTGCCTCGTGCTTGGGGGATCCGGAAGAGAGAGCGGCCATGCGCACAGCTTACGAGGAGCTGTGCCGCAGCCCGCCGCCCCGGTGGTCTACGCGCGGAGATAGCGATCTGGACCTTATATGTTCATACTGAGACCGTTTGTCTCCAGTCACTTCTGTTCGTAGGAAACTCCAGCGCGGTGAGGGGGAAATCCCGTTGGTGATGAGGTCCCGCATGTCCACCCCGGCAACCGCCAAGGTTCCCGCCCCGGAGCAGCCGGGCGGGGCGTCCGCCTTCGGCGCCCTCGACCGCCACTTCAAGATCTCCGAGCGCGGCAGCACCCTGGCGCGCGAGATCCGTGGCGGCTTCGCCACGTTCTTTGCGATGGCGTACATCATCGTGCTGAACCCGATCATCCTCGGTAGCGCGAAGGACATGTACGGGCATCAGCTCGATCACGGCCAGCTGGTGACGGCCACCGCCGTGACGGCCGCCTTCACCACCCTGCTGATGGGCGTCATCGGCAATGTGCCGATCGCGCTCGCCGCCGGCCTCGGTGTGAACTCCGTCGTCGCGCTCCAGCTCGCGCCCCGGATGGCCTGGCCCGACGCCATGGGCATGGTCGTCCTCGCCGGCTTCGTGGTGATGCTGCTCGTCGCCACCGGACTGCGCGAGCGCGTGATGAACGCCGTGCCCTACGGCCTGCGCAAGTCCATCTCCATCGGCATCGGCCTGTTCATCATGCTGATCGGCCTCGTCGACTCCGGCTTCGTCAGCCGCATCCCGGACGCCGCCCAGACAACCGTCCCGCTCCAGCTCGGCGGCGACGGCCACCTCAACGGCTGGCCGGTCCTCGTCTTCGTGCTCGGCGCGCTGCTCACCCTGGTGCTGCTCGTGCGCAAGGTCTCCGGGGCGATCCTCATCTCGATCGTCTCGATGACCGTGCTCGCGCTGATCATCGACGCCGTCGCCACGGTGCCCTCCTGGGGCCTGACCACCCCGAAGTGGCCCGGCAACCCCGTCTCCACCCCCGACTTCGGGCTGCTCGGCAAGGTCAGCCTCTTCGGCGGGTTCGACAAGGTCGGCGTCCTGACCGGCATCCTCTTCGTCTTCACGGTCCTGCTGTCCTGCTTCTTCGACGCCATGGGCACGATCATGGGCGTCAGCGACGAGGCCAGGCTGACCGACGCCGAGGGGCAGATGCCCGGCATCAACAAGGTCCTCTTCGTGGACGGCATCGCCGTCGCCGCCGGCGGCGCCAGCTCCTCCTCGGCCACCACCTGCTTCGTGGAGTCCACGGCCGGCGTCGGCGAGGGTGCCCGCACCGGCTTCGCCAACGTCGTCACCGGCGCGCTGTTCGCGCTGGCCCTGTTCCTGACGCCGGTCGCCACGATGGTGCCGTCCCAGGCGGCCACCCCGGCGCTGCTCGCGGTCGGCTTCCTGATCCTGGCCGGCTCGGTCAAGGAGATCGACTGGTCCGACTACACGATCGCGGTCCCGGCGTTCGTCACGATGCTGATGATGCCGTTCACCTACTCGATCACCAACGGCATCGGCATGGGCTTCATCACCTTCGTGGTGCTGCGCCTCGCGGCCGGCCGCGCCCGGGAGATCCCCGTACCGATGTACGTCGTCTCCGCGGTCTTCGCCTTCTACTACCTGATGCCGGCCCTCGGCCTGACCTGATCCGGCGGCGGGTTCCCCCGCTCACGTAACCCCGTAGAACCTCTCCGTCTCCTCGACGGCGGCCTGGAACCGTTCGTCGAAGTCGTTCCGAATGAGCGTCCGGACCACATAGTCCTGGACGCTCATTCCGCTTCTGGCGGCATGGTGCCGGAGCCGTTCGAGCAGGTCGTGGTCTATCCGCAGGCTGAGCACACTGGTCCCCATGGAGACGAGGGTCGCCGCAGTCACCGCGGCGGCGGGTCACCTTCCGCATCCACATCACCCGTATGAGTGATGTCCGGAATCAGTGGCAGGGGTCACGGACATCCGTGACGCCCGGGGTGGTCTTTAGTCAGGGTAATGAGTTACCCTAACAAACATGTCGGACCTCACCCATGGCGACGATGCCGCCGCCGTGAACTCCCTGCGCTCCGCCGTGATGCGGCTGTCCCGTCGGCTCAAGCATCAGCGGGTCGACGAGTCGCTGAGCCCCACCGAGATGTCGGTGCTCGGCACCCTGTCCAACTGCGGCCGGGCCACCCCCGGCGAACTGGCCCGCAAGGAGCACGTCCAGCCGCCGTCGATGACCCGCATCGTCGCGCTGCTCGAAGCCAAGGGACTGGTCCGTCTGGAGCCGCACCCCGAGGACCGGCGCCAGAAGGTCGTCACCAGGACCGAGCAGGCCGAGGCGATGCTCGAGGAGAGCCGCCGCAAGCGCAACGCGTTCCTGGCCGGCCTGGTCGACGGCCTCGACGAGGACGAGTGGGCCAAACTCCGCGCCGCCGCCCCCGTCCTGGAAAAGCTCGCACACCTGTGAACCCCGCCCAGTCCGTCCGGTCCCCCGAGTGAGCCGCAGGGGCGCCCCGCCACCGGCTCAACGCGCCGGAGCCGGACGCCCCATTCACCACGACCAGTTCAAGAGGAGGCGAACCCTTTGAGTTCGGGATCCGGAGCAGCTTCCGCCCCCGCACCGACCACTACCACCACCCCTCGCACCCCCCGGTCCTCGATGTTCAGCTCGCTGAAGATCAGGAACTACCGGCTCTTCTTCATCGGCCAGGTCGTCTCCAACACCGGCACCTGGATGCAGCGCATAGCCCAGGACTGGCTGGTGCTCAGCCTCACCGGCTCCTCCACGGCCGTCGGCGTCACGACGGCCCTGCAGTTCCTGCCGATGCTGCTGTTCGGCCTCTACGGCGGCGTCCTCGTCGACCGCCTGCCCAAGCGGCCCACCCTCCTCGTCACCCAGGCGTCGATGGCCGTCACCGGCCTCGCGCTCGCCGCGCTGACCCTCTCCGGCCACGTCCAGGTGTGGCACGTCTACCTCGCCGCCTTCGCCGTCGGACTCGCCACCGTCGTCGACAACCCGGCCCGCCAGTCCTTCGTCTCCGAGATGGTCGGCCCCGACCAGCTGCAGAACGCGGTCAGCCTGAACTCCGCGAACTTCCAGTCCGCCCGGCTGATCGGCCCCGCCGTCGCGGGCGTGCTGATCACCGGCGTCGGCACCGGCTGGGCCTTCCTGGCCAACGGCCTGTCCTTCGTCGCCCCCATCGCCGGACTCCTGCTGATGCGCGCCCGTGAGCTGCATGTCGTCGAGCCGACCCCGCGCGGCAAGGGCCAGCTGCGGGAGGGACTGCGCTATGTCGCGGGCCGTCCCGAGCTGATCTGGCCGATCGTCCTGGTCGGCTTCATCGGCACCTTCGGCTTCAACTTCCCGGTCTGGCTGTCGGCCTACGCGGACGACGTCTTCCACGCGGGCGCCGGCGCCTACAGCCTCTTCAACACACTGATGGCGGTCGGCTCGGTGGCCGGCGCGCTGCTCGCCGCCCGCCGCGGCACCGCCCGGCTGCGGATCCTGACCGCCGCCGCCGTGGCCTTCGGCACCCTGGAGGTCATCGCCGCGCTCGCCCCGTCCTACTGGCTGTTCGCGCTGCTCATGGTCCCGATCGGGATCTTCGGACTGACGGTCAACGTGACCGCGAACACCTCGGTCCAGATGGCCACCGACCCGGCGATGCGGGGCCGGGTGATGGCCCTGTTCATGATGGTCTTCATGGGCGGTACGCCACTGGGCGCCCCCGTCGTCGGCTGGATCACCGACGCCTACGGCCCCCGGGTCGGCTTCGCCCTCGGCGGCGTCATCTCGGCCGCGGCGGCCGCCGCCATCGGTGTGCTCCTGGCCCGCATCGGCGGACTGCGCCTCGCGGTGGGCTGGCACCACGGACACCCGCAGGTCCGCTTCGTACGGCGGGAGCCGGAGCGCGAGCCCGAGCTGGCGGCGGCCTGACATCCCGCGGGGGTGGGCCCGGCGCGGCACCCGCCCCGGGTCACACCCTGCGGGCCAGCACCTGTCCGGGCCAGGCCTGCTCGCCGACCGTGAAGGACTCGACCGGCGTGAAGCCGTTGCGCTCGTAGTAGGCGACCAGTTTGCGGTCCCCGCCCGCGTAGCAGTCCACGCGCAGCAGCGAGACACCGGAACGACGGGTCTGCGCCACCGCGTGCGCGAGCAGCGCGGCCCCGACACCGAGGCCCTTGAAACGGCGGTCGGAGGCCAGGATGTGGATGTAGCGCTCGGGCTCGTCCGCGGGCCGGACATAGGGTGCGGGCGCGTCGGTGAGGGTGAGCGTGGCCGCCGGCACCCCGTCGTACTCGGCGATCAACGGGGCGCCCTCGGTGACGTACCGCTCGACCAGTGCCACCGCCCGCGGATTCGCCGACCAGGGTGTCGACCCCCACTGCTCGGTACGCCCCTGGGCGACCAGCCACTCGACGCCGCTGTCGAACATGCCGAGGATCAGCGGGATGTCGTCGGCCCCTCCCGCCCTGATCGTGATCTTCTCGCTTCGCTCCACGTCCGCCATGATGCCCCGGTCCGCCCGTCTGGGAAGGTGGGGTATGAGACTTTTCGCCGCCGTGCTGCCCCCTGAGGACGTCGCCGGTGAACTCGCCGCCGAGATCGCCCGGTTGCGGCGGCTGCCCGGCGCGGACGGGCTGCGCTGGACCGGCCGCCCCGGCTGGCACCTCACCCTCGCCTTCTACGGCGAGGTCGACGAGACGCTCGTGGTGGACCTGTCGGCCCGGCTGGCGCGTGCGGCCGGGCACAGTGCCCCCTTTCCGCTGGCGCTCGCGGGCGGTGGGCAGTTCGGCCACGGGCAGTCGTTGTGGACCGGGGCGCGGGGCGATCTGGAGGCGCTGCGCCGGCTGGCCGGGCGGGCGGAGGCGGCGGGGCGCAGGGCGGGCCTGCCGATGGGGGAGCACCGGCACTACAAGGCCCATCTGACCGTGGCCCGCGGCCGGGACTCGGTGGACGCCCGGCCGTACGTGCAGACGCTCGCCGCCTTCACGAGCCGCACCTGGACCGTGGCCGACCTCGTCCTGGTGCGCAGCAACCTGCCGAGGTCCGGGGTCCCCGGCGAGCAGCCCCGTTATGAGTCGGTCGCCCGCTGGGCGCTCGGCGGGGCCGGTTAACCTCGGACACGTGGACCCGAAAACCCGGAACCGGATCATGGCCGGTGCGCTTGTGCTGATGCTCGTCGTGGTGGCCCTGGCGGCGGCGTTCGGCGGATAGCCGGCCGCCCGGCCCGCCATGGAGGCGCGGCCGACCACGGCATGCGGCCGGCCGTGCGCCACCGTCTCCTTCCCCTACCGGCTCCCTTTGGTGCACCGGCTTCTCCCCGCACCGGCCCCGACGGCGCGGCCTCGACGGCGCGGCCATGGGCCCGGAGGCTCCGGCAGGTCGTTACCAGGCGAAGGCCTCCGGGGAGGGACCCGGGCCCGGGAAGATCTCGTCGAGCCCGTCCAGCAGTTCCTGGGACAGCTCCAGCTCCACCGCCCGCAGGGCCGACTCCAACTGCTCGGCGGTACGCGGGCCGACGATCGGGCCGGTCACACCGGGCCGGGTCAGCAGCCAGGCCAGGGCGGTCTCGCCCGGGTCCACGCCGTGCTTGGCGAGCAGGTCCTCGTACGACTGGACCTGGGCGCGGACAGTGGGGTTGGCGAGGGAGTCCGCGGCCCGGCCGCTCGCCCGGCGCCCGCCCTCGACCTCCTTCTTGATCACACCGCCCAGCAAACCGCCGTGCAGCGGCGACCAAGGGATGACCCCGAGGCCGTATTCCTGGGCCGCCGGGATGACCTCCATCTCGGCGCGGCGCTCGGCGAGGTTGTACAGGCACTGCTCGCTGACCAGCCCGATGGTCCCGCCCCGCCGCTCGGCGACCTCGTTGGCCTGGGCGATCTTGTAGCCGGGGAAGTTGCTCGACCCGACGTAGAGGATCTTGCCCTGCTGGACGAGGACGTCGATCGCCTGCCAGATCTCCTCGAAGGGGGTGCCGCGGTCGACGTGGTGGAACTGGTACAGGTCGATGTAGTCGGTCTGCAGGCGCTTGAGGCTGGCGTCCACCGCCCGCCGGATGTTCAGCGCGGAGAGCTTGTCGTGGTTGGGCCAGGCGTCGCCGTCGGCGGCCATGTTGCCGTACACCTTGGTGGCGAGGACGACCTTGTCGCGCCGCTCGCCGCCCTTCGCGAACCAGTTCCCGATGATCTTCTCGGTGCGGCCCTTGTTCTCACCCCACCCATAGACGTTCGCGGTGTCGAAGAAGTTGATGCCCGAGTCCAGCGCCGTGTCCATGATGGCGTGACTGTCGGCCTCATCGGTCTGCGGGCCGAAGTTCATGGTGCCGAGGACAAGTCGGCTGACCTTGAGTCCCGTGCGTCCTAGCTGCGTGTACTTCATGGGCACCCAGCCAACGACTTGGAGTGCGCTCTATGCAAGCACGTGGATGAGACGGATGCGGCCCGACCGGAAGAACTCCGCCCTAGTCCCGCGGGAACTCGCCCGTCGTGAGCCGCAGGCCGATGGATGTGCCGGTCATGTCGACGTCCACGCCGAAGGCGACCGACAACTCGCTGACGTACTCGCCGTCCTTCGGCTGCGTGTACAGGTGGCACCTGCCCTGGTACGGGTCGGCGACGAGGTAGACGGGGACCTCGGCGACCGCGTACGCGGTCTTCTTGGGGCCGTAGTCGTTGGCGGCCGTGCCCTTGGAGATGACCTCGGCCACGAACTCGACGTCGCCGTACCGCCACAGGCCGCCGGGCGTCCGCTCGGCCCCCTCGGCCACGAGCGTGATGTCCGAGGCGAAGCCGTTGAGGTGGCCCGGGTAGTCGATACGGACGTCCGACTTCACGCGCTTGCGCGGATACTTGCTGCGCAGTTGCTCGATAATGTCCAGGATGATCTCCCAGTGCGTGTCCCGCTGTGGCGACATGAAGACGGCCCCCTCGACGATCTCGACCTTGTAACCCTCGGGGGTGGTTCGCTCCAGTGACTCGAACAAGTTGTCCAGAGTCAGCTCTCCGTCTTCCTCGGCCATCTCGATCCTGTCTGCAAGGACGGTCATCGTGGCGCTCCTCCCCGGCCACCCCACGGACAGGTGCGGTCGCGCGGTACAACGATACGCACCGTGACCAGGAGACGCCGGAAATCGGTCAGCTTGTTCCGGCCGCGTACTGGTGTCCGATCCCCCACGCCCCCCACATCGCCCCCGCGAACGCCCCCGCCAGTTTGTGTTCGCCGCTGCGGTTCGGGTGGGTGCCGTCATAGGTGTCCGTGTGGATGTCGTACGGCTCCGGTATCGAGGCCACCAGGAGAGGGGAGGACGGCTCGTCCAGGTCCGCCACCGCCTTCGCCAGCAGTTCGTTGAACCGGGTCACCTGGTCGGCGAAGAACGGGTCCGTCGCGGCGCGGATGTTCGGGATGACCGGGAGCAGCACCATGCGGACGGCCGGGTCGGCCTCGCGTGCGGCAGCGACGAAGGCGCGGGCGTTGCGGGCCGTCTGCTCGGCGTCCGTGTAGAAGCCGAGGTCGATCAGGCCCAGCGCCACCAGCAGCACGTCGGGCCGGCGCTCGCGCACCGCCTCGCCGATCAGCGGGGCCATGTGCAGCCAGCCCTCGCCCCAGCCGGCGAGGTGGCCGCGGGGGAAGTCGGGGTCGGCGTAGGCGTAGGAGGTGGGCGCGTCCGCGGACTTGTCGTAGAGCGTCTCCCGCGGGCCGACGAGCGTGAACGGGCCGCCGTACGTCGCGCACAGGTGCTGCCAGAGCCGGTAACGCCATGTGTGGTCGCCCGTACTTCCGATGGTCATGGAATCGCCGACGGGCATCAACCTGAGCATCAGCTCATGATGGTCGATCGCGGTGGCGGGTGGGATGTGAGGCCCACCACGTGGGGCCGGCCGCGGACCGGGATGGCAGGCTTGGGGCATGCGTCGATCGTTGGCCCTCTTCGCCGGGGCTCTGCTCACGGGAGCCCTCGCCGTGCCGCCCGCCGCCGCGGCCGACGGTGACGGGGGGTTCACGATCCGGGACCCGCGGATCACCGAGTCCAGCGGCCTGGCCGCCTCCCGCCTGCACCCGGGCATCTACTGGACGCACAACGACAGCGACGACGGGCCGTATCTCTACGCCGTGGACGGCGCCACCGGCAGGACCGTCGCCACGGTGACGCTGAGCGGCGTCGGTTCGCCGCGCGACGTCGAAGCGATCTCCATCGGACCCGGCAACCAGATCTACGTCGGTGACATCGGCGACAACCTCGACGGCTCGTGGCCGTACGTCTGGATCTACCGGCTGCCCGAGCCCGAGACGCTGAAGGACCAGACGGTCCGCGCGACGCAGTACGTGGTGAAGTACGCGAACGGCGCCCGGAACGCGGAGTCGTTGGTCGTGCACCCCACAACGGGCCGGGTGTACATCATCGACAAGAAGGAGGACGGCGGGCACCTGTACGAAGGGCCCGCGCGGCTGTCGGCGTCCGGCACCAACGTCTTCAAGCCGGTCGCACCCGTCGACCTGTGGGCCACCGACGCCGCCTTCTCGCCGGACGGCCGGCAGCTCGCGGTGCGCGGCTACTTCGGCGGGATCCTGTACGACTGGAACGGCGGCGACATCCGGCGCCGGCAGCGGCTCAACGTGCCCTTGCAGCGGCAGGGGGAGTCCGTGACCTACTCCACGGACGGCACCAAGCTCCTGTACGGCAGTGAGGGCGCCGGGAGTCCGGTGACGGCCGAGGACGCGCCCGGGGCCGGCGGGGGTTCCGCCCCGTCCTCCGGGAAGGGGAACGCCGCGGGTGGCGCGGCGGGCGGCACGAGTGCCGGTTCCGGCCTGAAGATCGCCGCCCTCGTCGCGGTGGTCGCCGCCGCCCTGCTCTGGCTGCGCCGGCTGCGCCGCCGCGGCTGAGCGCGGGCGGCGCGTGCCACACGCGGTGAAGGGCGCCCCGCGGTACTCCGGTACTCCTCAGGCGCCCTTCGTCGTCGTCGGCCGAGCGACTACAGCTTCTCGATCACGTAGTCCACGCAACGGGTCAGGGCCTCGACGTCCGACGGGTCGACGGCCGGGAACATCGCGATGCGCAGCTGGTTGCGGCCGAGCTTGCGGTACGGCTCGGTGTCGACGATGCCGTTGGCGCGCAGCACCTTGGCGACGGCCGCCGCGTCGATGTCGTCGGCGAAGTCGATCGTGCCGATGACCTGGGAGCGCTTGGCCGGGTCGGAGACGAACGGGGTGGCGTACTTGGACTCCTCCGCCCAGGAGTACAGGCGGGTCGAGGAGTCCTTGGTGCGGGCGGTGGACCAGGCGAGGCCGCCCTGGCCGTTGAGCCACTCCAGCTGCTGGTTCAGCAGGAACAGGGTGGCCAGCGCCGGGGTGTTGTACGTCTGGTTCTTGCGCGAGTTGTCGATCGCCGTGGGCAGCGAGAAGAACTCGGGGACATGCCGGCCGCTCGCGTGGATCCGCTCGGCGCGTTCGATCGCCGCCGGGGAGAAGACACCGATCCACAGGCCGCCGTCGGAGGCGAAGGACTTCTGCGGGGCGAAGTAGTAGACGTCGGTCTCGGCGACGTCGACCGGGAGGCCGCCGGCGCCGCTGGTCGCGTCCACCAGCACCAGCGCGCCCTCGTCGGCGCCGGCCACCCGCCTGATCGGCATGGCGACACCGGTCGAGGTCTCGTTGTGGGTGAAGGCGTAGACGTCGACGCCCGCCTCGGCGCGCGCCTCCGGGTGGGTGCCCGGGTCGGCGGCGATGACCGTGGGCTCGGCCAGCCACGGCGCCAGCTTGGCGGCCTTGGCGAACTTGGACGAGAACTCGCCGAACGTGAGGTGCTGCGACTTGTTCTCGATCAGCCCGTGGGTGGCGATGTCCCAGAACGCGGTGGAGCCGCCGTTGCCGAGGACTACCTCATAGCCGTCCGGGAGCGAGAACAGGGCGCCGATGCCCTCGCGCACCTGGCCGACCAGGTTCTTCACCGGGGCCTGGCGGTGGGAGGTGCCCAGCAGGGACGTGCCGGTGGCGGCCAGCGCGTCCAGCGCCTCCACCCGGACCTTGGAGGGACCCGCGCCGAACCGACCGTCCGCGGGCTTGATGTCAGCAGGAATCTGGATCTCAGCCACGAGGTGAGGTTAGCCGTGGAAGAAACCCGGGCGAAACCTAGTCCGTCGGCTGAGACGGCGTTTCGGGTGACGCGCCCCCGCGGGCTGACGGCCATGCCCCCCGCGCACGGGGGCTCCGGCGCCGGCGGGCGTCACCTTTGCCGAGGTACTGGAGCGGTACGCGCCCGACTGGACCCCGCCCGCGGTGGACCGACCCGCGGCCGGCCAGACCCACGGCCGGTCCGGCGCCCATTGGTGTCTGCTCGGCCCCGGCGCCGGCCTGCGCGTCACGCCGTACGACATTCCGGCCGCCGTCGCCCGCCTGGTTGCCGAGTGCGCCTACCCGGACATCGCCGCATGGGCCGACTACTTCCTGCGCGCGCGGGCCACGGACACCGAGGTGCTGGAGCAGTTCGGGCCGTGGGACGGGCGGCGCTGAACCCGTCGCCGGGTTCGGCGGTACACGGCTCGTCTCAGCATCCAGGACAGTGGCAACAGGGGTTCACACCCCTGACGAAAGTCAATTACTCTGGACTCGAAAGTACATCATGATGAACGCCCCCTGATCGATCCCCTGGACCGCCCGTGACCACGCCCAGCGCCCCCACGCCGACGACCTCCTCGACCACCGCCCCGCCCGGGGCCACACCCGCGCAGGGCGCGGCACCGCGCCGGTTCGGGGCGCTCGGACTCGTCTTCTCCGCCGGCATCTCGGTCCAGTTCGGCGCGGCGCTCGCCGTGACCCTGATGCCACGCGCCGGCGCCTTCGGCGTGGTGACGCTGCGGCTGTTCGCGGCGGCCGTGGTCCTGCTCGTGGTGTGCCGGCCCCGGCTGCGCGGCCACTCGCGCACCGACTGGGGCACGGTGATCGTCTTCGGCATCACGATGGCCGCGATGAACGGCCTGTTCTACCAGGCCGCCGACCGCATCCCGCTGGGCGCCGCGGTCACCCTGGAGGTGCTGGGCCCGCTGGCGCTGTCGGTGCTGGCCTCCCGCCGGGCGATCAACGCCGTCTGGGCGGCCCTCGCACTGGCCGGTGTCTTCCTGCTGGGCGGCGGGGGCTTCGCCGACCTCGACCCGCTGGGCGTCGCCTTCGCGCTCGGAGCGGGGGCCATGTGGGCGACCTACATCGTCTTCAGCGCCCGTACGGGCCGTCGCTTCCCGCAGGCCGACGGGCTCGCGCTGGCCATGGCGGTGGCGGCGCTGCTGTTCCTGCCGCTGGGCATCGCCGAGTCGGGCAGCAGGCTGCTGAACCCGACCACCGTGGCGCTGGGCTCGGCGGTGGCGGTGCTCTCCTCCGTCCTGCCCTACACCTTCGAACTCCTCGCCCTGCGCCGCCTGCCCGCCTCCACCTTCGCCATCCTGATGAGCCTGGAACCGGCCCTCGCCGCCACCGCGGGCTTCCTGATCCTCGGCCAGTCCCTGACCGTGACACAGTCCCTGGCCATCGCCCTGGTCATCGCGGCCAGCATGGGCGCGGTACGCACCCAGGTGGGCCGCGGCAGGAAATCGACCTGACCGACGGGCCGACGGGTCACTGCGCGGCGTGAGCCAGGAAGTCGGCCCAGGCGGCCGGTGTGAAGGTCACGTGCGGCCCGGCGGGCTGCTTGGAGTCGCGGACGGCTATTGCTCTGACCGGGAAGGTTCACCGGGTTGGTGGTCGTGACGGTTGGATGTGCGGTGACGTCCGATCCGAGCGCTGGGCCCACACCGGCGCGGGCATCCGCCGCTGGGCGAAGAAGAACAAGGTCGAGCTGTGCTTCACCCCGACCTACGCTTCCTGGGCCAATCCGGTCGAGGCCCACTTCGGCCCGCTCACCCTGGCCAACTCCCACCACCGCAGCCACCCCGCGCAGACCCAGGCACTGCACCGCTGCCTGCGCCGGCGCAACACCGACGCCCGCCACCCCGACGTACTCGCCGCCCAACGCAAGGAACGCGCCCGCGTCCGCAGTGAGAAGGGCATTCGCTGGGGCGGACACCCCCTCAACACCGCGGCCTGACCAACCGCGAACAGCAGCCCCCGAGCGCCGAAGGGGGCAAGTTCAGGAGAAGGACAGCGACAGAAGGATGACTCAGGAGGCGGACGGTTCGATCTCCCCCGCAAAGACGATGACCTGGTCGATGAGGCTCCGCCGCAGATGGACGACGTCCGTTCCCGCCAGGCGGGGACCTCCATCAGGCGTGGTGAAGACCCACTGGTACCGGGCCCATTCGCC
Source organism: Streptomyces sp. NPDC001508 (assembly GCF_040298665.1). Classification (NCBI taxonomy): domain Bacteria; kingdom Bacillati; phylum Actinomycetota; class Actinomycetes; order Kitasatosporales; family Streptomycetaceae; genus Streptomyces; species Streptomyces sp. NPDC001508. The sequence continues at coordinate 66,238 of NZ_JBEPAP010000040.1, read as the reverse complement.
AGGCATGTCCACCGCTGAGCAGCGCACCATCGTGCCGGTCCCCGCCGGGTGGCGTCGGATGTCCAGCACGAACCGCTCGACCGCCGCGATTCCTTCGCTGCGACCCAACGGCCCCCAGAAGACCACGTCTGAGGTCAGGGCCTGGGAGAGCAGGGCAGTCACATAGCTGTCGTCCGAGGCGTTGAACGCGGAGATGAACGTGTCGATCGCGGAGCGTGCAATCTCTTCCTGCATGCCCCAGTAATACCAGCCGTTTCGCGTGCGCTCGCCCCGCGAGCCGCCTTCCGATCACGGTGAACCTTCCCGGTCACAGCACTATGTGGTCACTGCACGGCGTGAGCCAGGAAGTCGGCCCAAGCGGCCGGTGTGAAGGTCACGTGCGGCCCGGCGGGCTGCTTGGAGTCGCGGACGGCAAATCGCCGTACGAACGGGACAGTTTCGGTGTGCTGTGAGCCCGGTACGCCCTGCGGTCGGGGCAGGTCGCGGCTCCGGGAAGTTCACCCGTACCGGCAGCGCCATCGGGGAGGCCCAGGTCACGGGCTTGTTGAAAGTCGGCGACGCCGGTCTACGCGCCGTTCCTACGACCAGACTGATGCGGTGAAACTCACCGGGGAGCAGTTCATCCAGGACCTGGCAGCCGACAGACGCAGTCTGCTCGATGCCTGCCGTGCTCAAAGGTGGCGGAGCGACATCAGCCGAAGCAGAACCGGCCTGGTGGAGTGCGAGCGCGGCGGTGGTACGCACCGAGTAGCTCTGCCTGTCAGTTTCCGAAGTCGCCTGCATCCCGAGGGCATCTCTTCAAAGGTCACCTAAGAGTGTGGTGAAGTGAACTGAAGGGGCCCGTGCCGACCGGGGCCGACCTGAGGGGCTACCAGTGTTGCCCGGCGCTGAGAGCACGTAGCGTGGCGGGTGCCGCCTCCGGGGTTCACCGACGGTTCCCCCGGAGGTGTCCCTCGGTCAGGCCTTGGCCGCTGCGACCTCTCGTACTCGGCCGGCGAGTTCTTTCACCGCGCGGGACTTGGCGTAGGGGGTGAGATCCGTGCGGAGGGTGGCGAAGTGGTCGTCACCGCGGATGGACGAGATGTGTTCGTACTCGTCGAGGAAGCAATTCCAGGACTGGCATGCGGCGTCCAGATGCCCGTACTTGAGCTGTCGTTGGGCGAGTACTGCGTAGGCGTGTACGCGGCCCTGCCGCTCCTGGGCGGGCTGGAGCCGGATGGACTGTTTCATCGCCTTGATGCTGCCGGAGAGGTCGCCCTCTTCCTTCAGCACGTGGGAGACGTGGAAGAGATAGGCGGTCTGGTCGTAACCGCCGATTGCGTCGCGCCGGTGGTCGGCTTTGCTCAGCGCTGTCTCGGCTTCGCGCAGGCGGGTGTGGGCCTGGTTCCGGTCGCCGACCATGGATGCCGCGTGGGCCTGCTGTCCACGCAGGAACGCGACCAGACGAGGACCGGCGGTCGGCGCCGCCTCGGCCGCAGAGTCCGCCAGGTCGAGTGCCGTCTGCCCGCGTCCGAGGTTCGAGGCTTGCAGCGACATGCCGCGCAGTGTGCGGCAGTAGGTGAGGTGATCGCCGGCTTCGTCAGCGAGCTTGAGCGCCTTGACGTAGTAGGTCTGTCCCAGACCGTGGGCCTTCTCGTACATGGCCATCCAGCCTGTCAGGTACGTGAGGTCAGACGCGGCGGCGAGCATGTCCCGCTTGACCGGCTCGGAGGCCTGCGCCCGCAGCCACGGGCCCACGGTGTTGACGAGGAAGGCGGCGGCCATGGGGCGGGCGTGGCCTGCGCCGAACTCGTCGAGAATGTCCGCGATCCTCGCTGTCATGGACCGTACGGAGGCGACTTGGGATGCGCCGATCCGGGTCGTTGCCTTGCCCGGCGTGACCGGACTGTCGGCGGCCCGTGCGGTCTGCTGGAACGCGGGCACGGACAGCGCTGCTGAGAAGAGAGTCGCGGTCAGAACTCCGCGACGGGATGGATCCATGTCCGCCCTTCCCAAGTCGATCAACTCCTCAACAGTGTCGGCTGGTTGAGTGCCGTCGCCGGACACGGCGGGCTGGAGACCGGCTTCCTCGTGGGTCACCGGTCGCCCTAAACGGGCGGACAGGGCTTCCAGGATCAGGGGCCTGACCTGAGGCTTCGGCGGCGTACCGGCAATCCAGTGCGCGACGGCGGTCCGGTCGTAGGTGAGATGAAGCCGGGCTTGGGGGCCGAGTCGGTTGACTTGCTGTGCCAGTTGCGTGCGCGTCCATCGTGCCTGCTCAAGCAGCTTGTCCAAGGCAAGGTTGGGCGTGCGGTTTCTCGTGGCCATGTACTCACTCCCGACAGCTCCATGGCGTTCACGGTGTTCACGGTCGCACCTGTCTCCAACGGTACCCGCAGTGCGTAGTCGGGCGGTTACCTCTTACGAGTAATCAGAATCGACTCGGCCAGGGGAGCAAAGGTGGCCAGCGCGCAAGCACTGAAACGAGACGTCTCCGTGCTGGAGGCTGACCAATGACGGGCGCAGAGAGACGCCCAAGGGCGCGAGTCGGGGCGCTGCTGCCGAGGCGGCAGGTGTCCGTGCAGGCCGTGGCTTCCTGGCTGCTGATCTCTGCCGTGGAGAGCGCTGACCGGGCCTGGAACGACTGGACCACGAGCGATATCGCACTGTTGCGGTGCGGTGGCTTGTTCGCCGCGGTACGCATGTCCGCCGGGCTCGTCCATGCCGCGGCCGGCTCCGATGAGCCCAAGCCGGTATGTGGTTTCCTCGACGAAGCTCTCCACGGCGGCCCCGTTTTCACCGACCAGCTCAGCAGCCGGTATTACGCGCTCGTGCCGCCGAGCGCAGCGCAGCGGCCGGAGTGGACGGACGGGCGGCATGAGGGCGCCGAATGCCTCGGCATCGGCTCCTACCTCGGCGTGCCTTCACCGACGCTCGATGAGGAACACGGCCACCGCTGCTACTGGTGCGTGCCGATGATGGGGCCCGGCAACCTGTGTACTGCCGACGCGGTTTCGCAACTCGTCCTGTACGGCCGCTACCGGCTCGCGATCGGGGCCGCATCGTGACCGTGGCGGGCGATCAGATCGACGTCGTGACGATCCGGCGCACCTACAACGCGGCGCTGGGCGAGCGCACGCACCCGGTCGCCCTTGGCCCGCTCGGTGCGGAGTTCATTTCCGAACGTGGCTCCGCGTCCGGCTGGGACGCCCTCCACTCCAGCGCGCTGCCGCGCAGGACGCTGGTCCTCCTTCCCCCGCCCGACGTCCACGTCCCGGAGTTGGTGGCGGCCCGCGGCTGGCTCGTCCCGCCCTGCCATCCGGAGACGAGTGCGCCGCTCTGCGCGGAGGCGATACCGGCAGGCGTGCTCCTGGAGTCCTACCTCGCTTCAGTTGAAACGGCTCGGGAGGAGTGGCGATGCGTATGAGGCCGGACACTCCGAAGGGCCAGTTCTTCTACGCGCTGATCCTTGCCGCCCTCATGGGCGCCCTCGTGGCCGGAATCGGCCGCTGACCTCATGACCGGCTCCGGTCGCTCACGCCCCAGGGAGTGACCGGAGCCCCCCCAGGTGCCCGCCGGCTTCCCGCTCCCGACTCTCCCCGCGGGGGCCGGCGGGCCCGTGACTCTCGTCTCGACAAAGGAAGGTTCTCGATCGTGTTGCCTCCGGCCCCGCCAGGCGTCGTCCCGTACATCGCCGGATGGAGCGAGGAAAGGCTCCTGTCGTGCCCGATCGTCCGCCGCCGCGTGGTCCCGGGGATCGCGTACGCTGACGAAACCCCGTACGACCGCGACAGCTTCGGCGTGCTCTGGGCCCGCTACGCCCTCCGGCCCAAGCGCCGCCGGGGCAACCTACAACTCCGGAACGTCCACCCCTACCGGCAGCGTCGGGCAATGCTGAACATGATGTGCCAGGTCTGCTCCCGCATGCCGCCCGACCCGCACGGCCCCCACCTGTTCCTCCTGCGGGACTCCTGCGGTGCGGTCCGGGAAGGGGAACGGACCACCAGCCCACCGGTATGCGTACCGTGTGCCGGGATCTCCATCCAGCTCTGCAACGCCCTGCGCGGTGGGCGGTTCGTGGCGGCATGGGCAAGACGCGTGCCCGCGTGGGGAGTCGTCGGCCCCCTTCATCACCCACAATCGCTCCAGCCCATCCCCGGGTGTCACATGGAGCAGGTGAAGTACGGGTCGGAGTGGGCTCCCTGGGTCCGGGCCGCCCGCACGATGGTGGAACTCCGCGGAGTGACACCGGCGGACCTCGACCGCGAGTTCGCCGCCCTCGGACGCGACCGTCTGGAGGAGGAGTTCGCCCGCGTCGCGGAGCTGACGGCGGTCGCCTGACGGCCCGGTCGCTCCTCATCGCACGCACTCATCCCGCATCGCTGAGGAACGTTCGATGCATCGGTTGCTCACCACTTCCTTCCTCCCCTCAGACTCCCGCCCCGACGAGGGGCGGACGACCCTCTTGGAGCCTGCATGCATTCCCTGATCGCCAGCCCGTTCCTGGAGCAGCATGTGCTCGTACGGCCGGGGAGCCGTGGCGGCGCCCTGCTGCCGGGAGAGCGGTACGAGGAGCTGCGCGCCCTTGACGCCGCGGAACCCGCCCCGGCCTGGCTCGCCGACGCCGTCCGCGAGCAGTGGCAAGACATGGACGTGACCGGCCGCCCCACCGGTGACTTCCTGCTCGCCCGCCGGCCCTCCACCTGGGGGTACTTGCAAGGCGAGTTGGGAGATCAACCTGGGCTGCAACTACAAGTGCAAGCACTGTTCTGACCGTGACACAGTCCCTGGCCATCGCCCTGGTCATCGCGGCCAGCATGGGCGCGGTCCGCACCCAGGCGGGCCGCGGCAAGAAATCGACCTGACCGGCGGGCCGACGGATCACTGCACGGCGTGAGCCAGGAAATCGGCCCAGGCGGCCTGTGTGAAGGTCACGTGCGGCCCGGCGGGCTGCTTGGAGTCGCGGACGGCTATGTGGGGGGTGAGGTCGGCGACCTCGACACAATCACCGCCGGTGTCTCCGCTGTGTGGGACGACTTGTGCCATACGGCTCCGCCGAGCGGGGCACATTCGACACACTCGCCTCCGGTGCCGCCACTGAACGAGGACTTGCGCCAGACGAGGGGGCCGAGGGGCGTGCACTCCACGCAGTCCCCTCCCGTGCCTCCGCTGTGGGACGACTTACGCCAACGGGCTCCTGTGAGAATCCGGTTGTTGCGCATGGCGTACCTCCCGTACGTGTTCACTGCGTGGCGTGAGCCAGGAAGTCGGCCCAGGCGCACGGGACGTCACCGACAGTGGGAGCGGCTGCCAATCCGGGGCGGCACTTCCCTGCGGTGCAGCCGCAGATGCAGGACGGTGGCCCGTCTCGGTGAGGGTGGGCCGCCGGTGTTGGTCAGCGGGTGGCGCGGATCATCACGGTGAGGAGTGGGGAGGCCGGCGAGGGCTGGCTGTGCCCGATGTCCTGGTAACCCCACGACTGGTAGAGGGCGTGCACCTTGCCGTCACCCGCCGCCGCGTTGACCATGAGCGTCACGTACGGCTCTTCTCGGGTGGCCAGGAGGGCGTCATGGATGCGCCGGGCGGTGCCGGTCTTACGCCAGGACGGCCGTACGCCGATCTCCTTGATGGCCAGGGCCGGACGCTCGGTGTACTGGTCCGTCGGCGGCGGGGTGGTGCGCTGCCAGTAGCGGTCCCCGTACTTGATGGTGTTGGCGTAGGCGTATCCGACGGGCTGGTCGTCCGCGTACGCGAGGACGGCGACGAATCCCGGCTCGCCGCCATGGCGGTCCAGGCGCTCACCGAATGAGGTGACGGCGTAGTTCGGCAGGTGCAGCAGGGGCGCGCGCACCTCGGCGTAGACGTCCAGCAGGTCGCCCCGGACGCCCTCAAGCGTGGTGAACGTGCGGAGTTCGATAACGGGTGCTGTGGTCATGCGCTGGTCCTCCAGGCGGCCGTGTGCTCGGTCCAGGTCTGCACGGTGGGGCTGCCGGGCGCCTTGGCCCGGAGCGCGGCCCCGAACTCTTGCAGCATGCGGGATACCCGGGCGTGTTGGGTAGCGGCAGTGGCGGGTACCTGCATGGCCGCGGTGGTGGCGGCGTCAGCGTCGCCTTGGTGGAGTTGAGCGTGTGCGAGCCGGGTCGTGGTGATGGCCCGGGACCGGACCATGTGGGGCCGCAAGCTGGCCAGGCAGCGGTGGCCGTGGGACTCCGCCGTCGGGTAGTCGCCCAGGGTGAGGTAGGCGGACAGCGCCAGGGAGTGCAGCTCCGCTTGGTCGTAGAAGGCGATGAGCCATACCGGCCGGGCGGCGTGCGGGTCGGCGCGGTCCATGGCGTCCTGGGCCTGGTCGAACGCGCGGCGGGTGCCGGTGCGGTCCTGGGCGGCGCCGTGGATGGCCGCCTGTCGGGCCAGGCCGAGGGAGGCGAACATGGGATCGCGGCGCGTGATGTTCAGGTTCCGGGCCACGTCGTTGGCTGCCAGGGCGTCAGCAGGGCGGCCCATGTGGCGGTACATGGTGCCGGCGTGGCTCCAGATGCGGAACTTGATCCCCTGGTCGCCGGACATTTCGGCGAGGGCCTGGGCCTCGCGCATGTGCCGCTGGGCGTCGTCGTAGCGGCGGCCGTCGATCGCCGCCCACATCGCGGAGGAGCGGAAGGAGGCTGCGCAGGCGTACAGGTGGCTGCGGACGCGCTGGGTCGCCGCGCCGGAGTTCTGGAGGTTCAGCGCCTCGTCGGCGAGCGCGGCGGCGCGCTGTTCGATGCCGAGTTGTCCACCGTGGCGGTGGTCGCTGGCGATGATCTCGGCGAATCGCTGCTGTAGGCGGTCGACGTCGCTCATGCCGATGCGGCGGGGGGCGGTGCCGGGCGTGGCTGCAACGGCGGCGGCCGCAGCGATGCCGCCGACGAGGGTACGGCGCTTCATGTCGGGGTCCTCCTGCTGGGGGGCGGGGGTGGACTGAGCCCGGCCCCGTGGCACGAACCCTAATTCGGTGGCGGGTAGGCCCGTGACGAGTTCAAGGGCCTTGCGCGTCACCGCATTCGGCCATCGGATACGGCCGGATTTCCAGGCACGGACGGATGAGCCGTCGTGGCCGCCGGTCCGGCCGGTCAGCTGCTCGGCGGCCGTGTTGACCGCCTCGGCCAGGCTGTTGGCGCTGTGGCCGTGCTCCTTCATCCACGCCTCAAGGACCGTGTTGCGCGAGGTGTCCATGCGCGCACCGTAGCGCTGCAACCCCGGTCCGTCAGGCAAACGGCAGGTCAAGTCCCCCTAGGGAACGAGGCTGGATCCCTGGCGCATTGCCCTAACCGGCCGACTGTGATCAGGAGTTGTCTGGACGTCAGCCGGCCCGCCGCATGGGCGCGGTGGCCAGTGATGGCCCGGCCCGGCCCCGAGCACCGCGAGGGGAGGACGGGGCTGCCCCAACTCCCCCCAGAGGCAAGGCGTGACGATGTCCAGAGCAGCCACGCAGAACACCACAGCGAGCACCACTGGCGGCTCGACCACGGGCCGCGGAGGCAAAGTGGAGGAGCGGCTGCGACCGTCCTGGCGGCCGGTCGCCTCGGCCACCGGAGATCCGGCCTACAGCGGGGTACTCCTACGGGACGAGCAGGCCGCCGAGGATGCCCGAGCCATGGTGGCCATGGTGCTGGCCGTGTGGCACCTTCCACAGCTCGCCGATGACGCCAAGGTGGTGGCCACGGAGCTGGTGAGCAACGCCGTCCGGCACGCCCACGGCACGGTCGTGCGAATCACCGTGACCCGCATCGCCCGCGACCGGGTGCGCCTGGCCGTCACGGACAAGAGCCGGGAGCTGCCGCGCATCCAACTCGCGGACCCGCTGGCCGAGACGGGCCGCGGCCTGCGACTGGTCGACGGCCTGTCCAGGACCTGGGGCGTCATCCCCTACACCTGGGGCAAGAGCGTGTGGGCGGAGGTGGCCACGGCATGACCGCCCCCAAGGCGATACCGGCAGGCGTGCTCCTGGAGTCCTACCTCGCTTCAGTTGAAACGGCTCGGGAGGAGTGGCGATGCGTATGAGGCCGGACACTCCGAAGGGCCAGTTCTTCTACGCGCTGATCCTTGCCGCCCTCATGGGCGCCCTCGTGGCCGGAATCGGCCGCTGACCTCATGACCGGCTCCGGTCGCTCACGCCCCAGGGAGTGACCGGAGCCCCCCCAGGTGCCCGCCGGCTTCCCGCTCCCGACTCTCCCCGCGGGGGCCGGCGGGCCCGTGACTCTCGTCTCGACAAAGGAAGGTTCTCGATCGTGTTGCCTCCGGCCCCGCCAGGCGTCGTCCCGTACATCGCCGGATGGAGCGAGGAAAGGCTCCTGTCGTGCCCGATCGTCCGCCGCCGCGTGGTCCCGGGGATCGCGTACGCGGACGAAACCCCGTACGACCGCGACAGCTTCGGCGTGCTCTGGGCCCGCTACGCCCTCCGGCCCAAGCGCCGCCGGGGCAACCTACAACTCCGGAACGTCCACCCCTACCGGCAGCGTCGGGCAATGCTGAACATGATGTGCCAGGTCTGCTCCCGCATGCCGCCCGACCCGCACGGCCCCCACCTGTTCCTCCTGCGGGACTCCTGCGGTGCGGTCCGGGAAGGGGAACGGACCACCAGCCCACCGGTATGCGTACCGTGTGCCGGGATCTCCATCCAGCTCTGCAACGCCCTGCGCGGTGGGCGGTTCGTGGCGGCATGGGCAAGACGCGTGCCCGCGTGGGGAGTCGTCGGCCCCCTTCATCACCCACAAACGCTCCAGCCCATCCCCGGGTGTCACATGGAGCAGGTGAAGTACGGGTCGGAGTGGGCTCGCTGGGTCCGGGCCGCCCGCACGATGGTGGAACTCCGCGGAGTGACACCGGCGGACCTCGACCGCGAGTTCGCCGCCCTCGGACGCGACCGTCTGGAGGAGGAGTTCGCCCGCGTCGCGGAGCTGACGGCGGTCGCCTGACGGCCCGGTCGCTCCTCATCGCACGCACTCATCCCGCATCGCTGAGGAACGTTCGATGCATCGGTTGCTCACCACTTCCTTCCTCCCCTCAGACTCCCGCCCCGACGAGGGGCGGACGACCCTCTTGGAGCCTGCATGCATTCCCTGATCGCCAGCCCGTTCCTGGAGCAGCATGTGCTCGTACGGCCGGGGAGCCGTGGCGGCGCCCTGCTGCCGGGAGAGCGGTACGAGGAGCTGCGCGCCCTTGACGCCGCGGAACCCGCCCCGGCCTGGCTTGCCGACGCCGTCCGCGAGCAGTGGGAAGACTTGGACGTGACCGGCCGGCCCACCGGCGACTTCCTGCTCGTCCGCCAGCCCTCCACCTGGGGGTACGGCAAGGCGAGTTGGGAGGTCAACCTGGGCTGCAACTACAAGTGCAAGCACTGTTACCTGGGGCTCAAGGTCAACTCCGGGATGTCGTGGGAGGACAGGCGGCGCTGCCTGGACGTCATGGCCGAGGCCGGCGTGCTCTTCCTCCAGGTCACCGGCGGCGAGCCGACCGTTGACCGTGACTTCATGCGCGCGCACCGGTACGCCTGGGAACTCGGCATGATGATCACCGTCTCCACGAACGGTTCCCTGCTGTGGCGGAGGAACCTCTTGGACCTCTTCAAGGAGTGCCCGCCGTACCGCGTCACGGTGTCCATGTACGGCGCGACCAAAGCGAGCTACGACGAGCTGACGCAGCGCGAGGGAGCGTGGGACCAGTTCGTGCAGGGCATGAACGCCGCCCGCCACGCCCGCCTGCCGCTGCGTATGAGCGTCGTCGTCACCGAGGACAACGGCCACGAGGAGCAGGCCATGGTGGACCTGTGCAAGTCGTGGGGCGTCGAGTACGAGGTGTTCACGAACATGACGCCGACGATCTACGGCGGCGGCGAGGTGCTCACCGCGCAGTCCAAGGAGCACCTGCGGCTCCGCAAAACGTTCACCGGCTGCAACGCCGGACACACCTTCTTCCACATGGACCCGCACGGTCTGGTGTCCATCTGCAAGATCGGCCGCGATGACCAGATCAGCCTGCCCCACGAGGGAATCCAGGGCCTTGCCCGGCTGGGCGCGATCGCGGACCGCCTGATGCTTCGCACCGGAGGGTGTTCAGGATGCGCCCTGTCCGGTTCCTGCCGCGTGTGCAGGCCCCTGGCCAAGCACTACCAGGAGGCGAAGGCCCCGCTGGCGGCTTACTGCCAGCACGGACAGAAGAAAGCAGGGTGAAGATGACCGCTGTAGCAGTCGAGATCTCGCCGCGTCGCCCGCTCCCGGGCGACGGGCCCGCCCAGGACGGTCGGCCGTACTTCACGCGGCCGGTCCTGGCACCGGCCGTGCCGGTGACCCGGATCACCCCGGTCGCCGACATGGACACCGTGATGGACAGCGCGAAGTGCTCGTGCGCCGCCGGCGACGACAACCCGCACTAGCGGGCTGATCTGCACCTGATCCGGTCGTGAACGCGCAGGCCCTGACGCCAACTCGGGTCGGGGCCTGCGGCGTGCGTGCACCCTGAGTAGCGTGCGTGCATGTGCTTTCACTGGGGCTGGATTGAGCCTGTGATGCCCGTGCCGTACGTGCCGACCCTCGGACCCGTCCGCCCGGGTAACCCGCTGCCCGAGCTGTTCGAGGCCGTTGTGGAGATCGCGGGGACCGGCCGGTTCCTTCCGTACGACAAGGACCGCCGCTGGTCCGAGCGCAAGGCGGAGCGCGTCCTGGTCGGCGCCATCGAGCACGGCCGGCACCAGACCCTCGTGCCCACGCTCGCCGAGCGCGGCGCCGGCGTTGTCAAGGTCCACGTCTACGGGGCGGCCCCTGACAGTCTGTCCGCCGGCGCCGACCTGGCCCGCAAGCTCGCTGCCGTCCACGGCGCCGCCAAAGCCCGAGTGGTGTGGTTCCTGGGCCCGGAGCAGCCTGAGGCGTACGCCCAGGGCGTGGGGACCCGAGTCCAGCTCAAGGACTTCGCCGAGGGGCCCGGGGAGGCTCCGGGCGTGTCGGTGCACGAGGACAAACAACTGCACGAAGGGGCCGGGTTCACGGAGTTCGCCGAGCAGATGGCCGCGGACGGGTTTGTGTTTCTCCACGAGCAGATGCGGGCCGGGACCGTGGGCCCGGTCCTCACCGTCCTCCACGACGGCCGCGTGGTCGGCGCCATCGGTCCCATGGAGACCATGGCGGATGTCGGCGGAGCCGCGCGCCTGCTGCCCCAGTACTTCGGCGTGCTGCCCCAGTACCGCGGCCACGGCTACGGTCGCGCCCTGTGGCGTGCGGCGATGCATTGGGGTCATCAACACAGTGCCGCGTACCAGCTTTTGCAGACCGAGGTGGGAGGGGCTTCCGACCGATTGTGTGCGGCGGAGGGGCTGGCGTCGTTGGGGTTCGTCAGCCAGCGGGATGCCTGAGGTCGTTCGCCCCTTACGTGCGCTCACCCTTTCGAGTGGCTGCGGGTTGTGGGGCGGATTCGCCTAGTTGTGCCAGCGTGAGTTTCCCGCCGTCTCCCCTGCCCGGCGCAGCTGACGGCCGTAGTAGTCCAAGGGCGATGCGCTGGGGTCCAGTTCGCGGCTTCGCATGCCGACCACCTCCTGTCACCGAGAGTAGCGAAACGGCCGCACACGAGTGATGGGTTGTGGAAAACCAATTCATGCAAGCGTGCTTGATTGTTTCTGGGGGTGCTGCCATGCTCCTCCGCATGGCCGACCCCATGCCCGTCCTCGATGACCTGCGCGCAGAGAGCCGCGAACTGGACCGACTCGTAGGAGAGCTGGCGCCGAAAGCTTGGGCGCTCGCCACGCCCGCGCCGGGCTGGACCGTCGCCCACCAGATCGCGCACCTCGCCTGGACCGACCGTTCCGCGCTGCTCGCGGTCACCGACGCGGACGCGTTCCAGAAGCTGGCAGAGAAGGCCCTCGCCGCACCGGAAACATTCGTCGATGAGGGCGCGGCGGACGGGGCCCGGTTGGCGCCCGATGCGCTGCTGGCGCGGTGGCGTGAAGGGCGGGCCGCGCTCGACCTGGCCCTGCGTGCGGCGCCCGTCGGCGCGCGTTTCCCCTGGTACGGCCCGCCTATGTCGGCGGCATCCATGGCCACCGGCCGGCTCATGGAGACCTGGGCCCACGGGCAGGACGTGGCGGACGCCCTAGGTGTGGTCCGCACCCCCACCGACCGGCTGAAGCATGTGGTCCGCATCGGTGTGCGAGCCCGGGACTTCTCCTTCGGCGTCCATGGGCTGCCCGCACCCGCCGAGGAGTTCCGGGTGGAGGTTGTCGGCCCGTCCGGCGAGGTCTGGGCGTACGGGCCCGAGGACGCCGCGCAGCGCGTCACCGGTCCCGCGCTCGACTTCTGCCTGCTGGTCACCCGGCGTGCCCACCGGGCCGACCTCGCGGTGCGCGCGGTGGGGGCCGACGCCGACCGCTGGCTGGAGATCGCGCAGGCGTTCGCGGGGCCGCCGGGTGCCGGGCGGGAGTCCGGGCGCGGGCAGGAGGAGCGGTTGTGACCGAACCGCTGCGCATAGGCAACGCCTCCGGTTTCTACGGCGACCGGTTCGACGCGATGCGCGAGATGCTCACCGGCGGTGAACTGGACGTGCTGACCGGCGACTACCTCGCCGAGCTGACGATGCTGATCCTGGCCCGGGACCGGCTCAAGGACCCGGGTGCCGGGTACGCGCGTACCTTCCTGCGGCAGTTGGAGGACTGCCTCGGGCTCGCGCACGAGCGGTCCGTCCGGATCGTGACCAATGCCGGCGGCCTCGATCCCGCCGGACTCGCCGATGCCGTACGGGCGTTGGCGGACCGGCTCGGTGTCCCGGTGCGGGTCGCGCACGTGGCGGGCGACGATCTGACCGCCGCCCACCCGGGCCTGGCCGCCCACGCCTATCTGGGCGGTTTCGGCATCGCGGAGTGTCTGCGGGCCGGTGCCGACATCGTGGTCACCGGGCGGGTGACCGACGCGGCGCTGGTCACAGGGCCGGCCGCCGCGCACTTCGGCTGGGCGCCCGGGGAGTACGACCGGCTCGCGGGCGCCGTGGTCGCCGGACATGTGCTGGAGTGCGGGGCGCAGGCCACCGGCGGCAACTACGCGTTCTTCACCGAGGGCGACGTCCGGCGTCCCGGCTTCCCGCTCGCCGAAATCCATGAGGACGGCACGGCCGTCGTCACCAAGCATCCCGGCACCGGCGGCTTCGTGGACGTGGGCACGGTCACGGCCCAGTTGCTGTACGAGACGGGCGGCGCCCGGTACGCCGGGCCCGATGTCACCGCGCGGCTGGACACCGTACGGCTCACCCAGGACGGACCCGACCGGGTGCGCGTCGAGGGCGTACGCGGGGAGGCTCCGCCGCCGACCCTGAAGGTCGGCCTCAACCGGCTCGGCGGCTTCCGCAACGAGGTCGTCTTCGTGCTGACCGGGCTCGACATCGAGGCCAAGGCGGCGCTGGTGCGGGAGCAGATGGCCGACGCGCTCGCCAAGTCCCCGCCCGCGCAGGTGCGGTGGGATCTGGTGCGCACCGACCGGGCGGACGCGGACACCGAGGAGACCGCGAGCGCGCTGCTGCGGCTCGTCGTCAGGGACGGCGACCAGGCGGTCGTCGGGCGGGCGCTCAGCGGTGCCGCCGTCGAGCTGGCGCTGGCCAGTTACCCCGGCTTCCATGTGCTCGCGCCCCCGGGGAAAGGCACGCCCTATGGGGTCTTCGAGGATGTGTACGTCCCCCATGGTGCCGTCGACCATGTGGCGGTCCTCCACGACGGGCGCCGTATCCCCGTGCCAGGCCCCCAGGACAGCCGGGTGCTCGACGCCGTACCGGAGCCGGACCCGCCGATGCCGCTGCCCGTCGGGCCGACCCGGCGGGCGCCGCTGGGGCTGGTCGCCGGGGCCCGCAGCGGCGACAAGGGCGGGAGTGCCAACGTCGGTGTCTGGGTCCGTACCGACGACGCCTGGCGGTGGCTGGCGCACGAACTGACCGCCGACAGATTCCGGCAGCTGATACCCGAGAGCCGGCCACTGACCGTGACCCGTCATGTGCTGCCCGGTCTGCGCGCCCTCAACTTCACCGTGGAGGGCATCCTCGGCGCGGGCGTCGCCGCCCAGCACCGTTTCGACCCGCAGGCCAAGGCCCTCGGCGAATGGCTGCGCTCCCGCCACCTGGACATCCCGGAGGCATTGCTATGACGGTCCTTTCCTCCGCCGTCGACGTGCGCGGCGCCGAGCACCGGGCGAACCGCGAGGCCATGCTTGCGAAACTCGCCGAGCTGGACGCCGAGCACGCGAAGGCACTCGCGGGCGGCGGCCCGAAGTACGTCGAGCGGCACCGGCGGCGCGGCAGGCTGCTCGCCCGCGAGCGCGTCGAACTGCTGCTGGACCCGGACACGCCGTTCCTGGAGCTGTCGCCGCTGGCCGCCTGGGGCAGCGACCACACCGTCGGCGCGTCCCTGGTCACCGGCATCGGCGTGGTCGAAGGCGTCGAGTGTCTGATCACCGCGAACGACCCCACTGTGCGCGGCGGCGCCAGCAACCCGTGGAGCCTGAAGAAGGCGCTGCGCGCCCATGACATCGCGCTCGCCAACCGGCTGCCCTGCATCAGCCTGGTGGAGTCGGGCGGCGCCGATCTGCCCTCGCAGAAGGAGATCTTCATCCCCGGTGGCGCCGTCTTCCGGGACCTGACCCGGCTGTCCGCCGCCGGGATCCCCACCGTTGCCGTCGTCTTCGGGAACTCCACCGCGGGCGGCGCCTACATCCCCGGCATGTCCGACCACGTGATCATGGTCAAGGAGCGGGCGAAGGTGTTCCTCGGCGGTCCGCCGCTGGTGAAGATGGCCACCGGGGAGGAGAGTGACGACGAGTCCCTGGGCGGCGCGGAGATGCACGCGCGCGTGTCGGGGCTCGCCGACCACTTCGCCGTGGACGAACAGGACGCCCTGCGGCAGGCGCGGCGGGTGGTGGCCCGCCTCAACCACCGCAAGGCGTACCCCGATCCGGGCCCGGCCGAGCCGCCGAAGTACGCCCCGGAGGACCTGCTCGGCATCGTCCCGGGCGACCTGAAGGCCCCCTTCGACCCGCGCGAGGTGATCGCCCGGATCGTCGACGGCTCCGACTTCGACGAGTTCAAACCGCTGTACGGGACGAGCCTGACGACCGGCTGGGCCGCTCTGCACGGCTACCCGCTGGGCATCCTCGCCAACGCGCAGGGTGTGCTGTTCAGCCCGGAGTCGCAGAAGGCCGCCCAGTTCATCCAGCTCGCCAACCAGCGCGACATCCCGCTGCTGTTCCTGCACAACACCACCGGTTACATGGTCGGCAGGGAGTACGAGCAGGGCGGCATCATCAAGCACGGCGCGATGATGATCAACGCGGTCGGCAACTCCACGGTGCCGCATCTGTCGGTCCTCATGGGCGCCTCCTACGGGGCCGGCCACTACGGCATGTGCGGACGCGCCTACGACCCGCGGTTCCTGTTCGCCTGGCCCAGCGCCAAGTCGGCCGTCATGGGCCCGCAGCAGCTCGCCGGGGTGCTGTCGATCGTGGCCCGCCAGTCGGCCGCCGCCAAGGGACAGCCGTACGACGAGGACGGCGACGCGGCGCTGCGCGCCATGGTGGAGCAGCAGATCGAGGCCGAGTCGCTGCCGATGTTCCTGTCCGGGCGGCTGTACGACGACGGCGTCATCGACCCGCGCGACACCCGTACCGTCCTCGGCCTGTGCCTGTCCGCCCTGCACACCGCGCCCTACCAGGGTGTGCGGGGCGGCTTCGGCGTCTTCCGGATGTGAGGGACCAGCCGTGATCACTTCTGTCCTTGTGGCCAACCGGGGCGAGATCGCCTGCCGGATCTTTCGCACCTGCCGCGACCTGGGCATCCGGACGGTCGCCGTGCACTCGGACGCCGATGGGAACGCCCTGCACGCGCGCGTGGCCGACACCGCGGTACGCCTTGCGGGCGCGGCGCCCGCCGAGACGTATCTGCGGGGCGACCTGATCGTGCAGGCCGCCGTGACCGCCGGCGCGGACGCCGTGCACCCCGGCTACGGCTTCCTGGCCGAGAACGCCGGTTTCGCGCGCGCCGTCCTGGACGCGGGCCTGGTGTGGATCGGGCCGCCCCCGGAGGCGATCGAGGCGATGGCCTCCAAGACGCGCGCCAAGGAGCTGATGGGCCTCGCGCCGCTGCGCGAGGTCACCGCGGCCGACCTGCCGGTGCTGGTGAAGGCCGCGGCGGGCGGCGGGGGCCGCGGCATGCGGATCGTGCGCGGCCTGGACCGGCTCGACGCCGCCCTTGAGGCCGCGCGGGCCGAGGCGGTGAGCGCGTTCGGGGACGGCGAGGTCTTCGTCGAGCCGTACGTCGAGGACGGCCGCCATGTCGAGGTGCAGATCCTCGCCGACGCGCACGGCACGGTGTGGACGCTCGGCACCCGCGACTGCTCGCTCCAGCGCCGCCACCAGAAGGTGATCGAGGAGGCCCCCGCACCCGGCCTGGAGCCGGCCCTCACCGACGAACTGTACGCGCTGGCCGAACGCGCCGCCCGCCGCGTCGCATACGTGGGCGCCGGCACCGTCGAGTTCCTCGTCACCGGCGCCAAGGCCCATTTTCTGGAGATGAACACCCGCCTCCAGGTCGAACACCCCGTCACCGAGGCCGTGTTCGGCATCGACCTGGTGGCCGAGCAGATCCGCGTCGCCGAGGGCCACGCCCTGGCGGACCGGCCGCCACGCGCGTGTGGGCATGCGATCGAGGCCCGCCTGTACGCCGAGGACCCGGCCCGCGACTGGGCCCCGCAGACCGGCACCCTGCACCGTCTGGCCGTACCGGACGGCATCCGCCTGGATACCGGCTACTCCGACGGCGACGCCATCGGCGTCCACTACGACCCGATGCTCGCCAAGGCCGTCGCGCACGCCCCCACGCGCGCGGAGGCGATCCGCCGGCTGTCCGGCGCCCTGGAGCGGGCGGCCGTGCACGGCCCGGTCACCAACCGCGATCTGCTCGTACGGTCCCTGCGGCACCCGGAGTTCACGGCGGGACGCATGGACACCGGCTTCTACGACCGCCACCTCACGGACCTCACCGCCCCGGCCCCCGACCCGTACGCCCCGCTGGCCGCCGCGCTCGCCGACGCGCACGGCCGCTCCCGGTTCGGCGGCTGGCGCAACCTGCCCTCGCAGCCGCAGACCAAGCGCTATCTGATGGCCGGCGAGGAACACGAGGTCAGCTACCGGCACACCCGCCAGGGCCTCGCTGCCGACGGCGTGCGGGTCGTCCACGCCGACGCGGGGAGGGTCGTACTCGAAGTGGACGGCGTACAGCGGCGCTTCGAGATCGCCCGCTACGGCGACCAGGTGCACGTGAACGCCACCACCCTCACGGCCCTGCCCCGTCTCCCGGAGCCGGCGGTCCACGTGGCCCCCGGCTCCCTGCTGGCGCCGATGCCGGGCACGGTCGTCCGCATCGCCGAGGGCCTGGCCGAGGGTGCCCCCGTACAGGCGGGCCAGCCCCTGATCTGGCTGGAGGCGATGAAGATGCAGCACCGGATCTCGGCCCCCGGCACGGGCACCCTCAGCGCCCTGCACGCCAGTCCGGGACAGCAGGTGGAGCCAGGCATGGTGCTGGCGGTGGTCGAACAAGCCCAGGAACGCGGGGAATCGCGCGAGCAACCACGGACGAGCCGCACGCGGAGGTAACGCATGACCACCCTCATCGAGTCCGAAGAGCACACGGCACTGCGGGCCGCCGTGGCCGCCCTCGGCGCACGGTACGGCCGTGACTACCTCGCCCGCACCGTCGCCGAGGGCCGCCACCCCGCCGAACTGTGGTCCGAGGCGGGCAAACTCGGCTACCTCGGCGTCAACCTGCCGGAGGAATACGGCGGCGGGGGCGGCGGCATCACCGAACTCGCCATCGTCCTGGAGGAGTTGGGTGCCGCCGGCTGTCCGCTGCTCATGCTGGTCGTCTCGCCCGCGATCTGCGGCACGGTCCTCGCCCGCCCGGCCCGCGAGGAGGAACCGTGTTCCGCAGCGAGTACGCCGACGTCCCGCCCCTGGAACTGCCCATCCACGAGGCCGTCCTGGGCCGGGCCGCCGAGTTCGGCGACCGGCCCGCGCTGATCGACGGCGTGGACGGCACCACCCTCACCTACACCCGACTGGACCGTCTCCACCGGCGCGCCGCCGCCGCCCTCACCGCCGCCGAAGCCACCCGCATCGGCCTGCTGACCCTCTACGGGGACGACGTCGACGCGGCACTCGCCCCCGTCCTCGACGGCCTGCGCAGATCCTCGCCCCAGGGCCTGGCCGCGACGAAGCGCCTGCTCACGGCTAGGGTGCTGGAGACATTCGACCGGGCGGCGGCCGACCTGACCGCGCTCTCCGCCCGGCTGTTCTCCTCCGCACAGGCCCGGGAGGGGATGACGGCCTTCCTCGAACGACGGGATGCCCCATGGGTGCTGTGACCGCAGCCGACCGCCACCCCAAGCAGGACCGCAGCCGGGCCACCCGGCAGCGGCTGCTGGAAGCCGCCGTGGCCTGCCTCGCCGAGCACGGCTGGGCGGGCTCCACCGTCTCGGTCGTCGCCGAACGCGCGGGCGTCTCCCGCGGCGCGGCCCAGCACCACTTCCGCACCCGCGAGGACCTGTTCACGGCGGCCGTCGAATACGTCGCCGAGCAGCGGACCGCCGCCCTGCGCGCCCTCTTCCCGGACGGCGCCGCGGACCGCCCCGCCGCCGTCGCCGCCCTCGTCGACCTGTACACCGGCCCCCTCTTCCGCGCCGCCCTGCACCTGTGGGTCGCCGCCGGCGAGGAGGAGCAACTGCGGCCCCGGGTGACCGAACTGGAGGCCCACGTCGGCCGTGAGACCCACCGGACAGCGGTGGAACTGCTCGGCGCCGACGAGTCCAGGCCCGGCGTCCGCGAAACCGTGCAGGGACTGCTCGACATGGCCCGCGGGCTCGGCCTGGCCAACCTCCTCACCGACGACACACCCCGCCGTGAACGCGTGGTCGCCCAGTGGACGATCCTCCTGGACGAAGCACTGGCCTGAGAACCGCGCACAGGCACACCACCGCCGGGCCGCGCCGACCGGACGCCGCAGGGACTGTCCCGCGCGCCCCCGCCCGGCCGACCCGTCAGGGGCTCAGCCGCTCCAGCCGCCAGGAGCCGTCCGGCTCGGCGACGTAACGCAGCCGGTCGTGCAGCCGGTTCTCGCGGCCCTGCCAGAACTCGACCGTCCGCGGCGCGATACGGAAACCGCCCCAGTTCGGCGGCACCGGCACCTGCTCGCCCTCCGGATAGCGGGCGGCCAACTCGGCGTAGGACGCCTCAAGACCGGCCCGGGACGGGATCACCGACGACTGGGCGCTGGCCCAGGCACCCAGCTGGGAACCATGCGGACGGGTGCGGAAATAGGCGGCGGTCTCGTCGCGGCCGGTGCGCCGGGCGGTACCCGAGACGACGACCTGGCGGGCGATCGGATGCCAGGGGAACACCACGGACACATACGGGTTGCCGGCCAGCTCACGGGCCTTGCGGGAGTCGTAGTTGGTGTAGAAGACGAAGCCGTACTCGTCGTAGTGCTTCAGCAGGACCGTCCGGGAGCTGGGACGGCCCTCGGCGTCCGCCGTCGAGACGACCATCGCGTTCGGCTCGTAGAGCGTGCCGTGCGCCGCGGCCAGCGCCGCATGCTCGAACCAGCGGGCGAACTGGTCCATCGGGTGCGCGGCCAGGTCGGTCTCGTCGAGACCTTCCACCCGGTAGTGCTTGCGCATGGCGGCGGGATCGAGAAGGGGGTCGCGGTCGGTCACCCGGTCATCCTGCCGTATACCTCTCCGCACTCATATGGCACCGAGTGCCGCGGACCCTCCCCAACACTGGCACCCGGGGTTATGGTGCTGATGCCCAGGCGGTCGGGTGAGCATCGGCCGATCGGGGCATCACCGGGGTGACCGCCCGGACCGCGAGTCCTGAGCGTGACCGTGGAACCGTGGTGGTACCCGCGTTTCGGCCTGCGCCGTACACACCATGAGGAGCCGCCCCATGTCCGACTTCGTACCCGGGCTCGAAGGAGTCGTCGCATTCGAGACGGAGATCGCCGAACCGGACAAGGAGGGCGGCGCCCTGCGGTACCGGGGCGTCGACATCGAGGAACTGGTGGGTCACGTCTCCTTCGGGAACGTGTGGGGGCTGCTCGTGGACGGCGCCTTCAACCCCGGCCTGCCGCCCGCCGAGCCGTTCCCGATCCCCGTGCACTCCGGCGACATCCGGGTCGATGTGCAGTCGGCGCTCGCCATGCTCGCCCCCGTGTGGGGACTGAAACCGCTGCTCGACATCGACGAGGAGCAGGCCCGCGACGACCTCGCCCGCGCCGCCGTGATGGCCCTGTCCTACGTCGCCCAGTCGGCGCGCGGCCAGACACTGCCGATGGTGCCGCAGCGGGAGATCGACAAGGCGCAGACGATCGTCGAGCGGTTCATGATCCGCTGGCGCGGCGAGCCGGACCCCAAGCATGTCGCGGCCGTCGACGCCTACTGGACCTCCGCCGCCGAACACGGCATGAACGCCTCCACCTTCACCGCCCGCGTCATCGCCTCCACCGGCGCCGACGTGGCCGCCGCGCTGTCCGGCGCGGTGGGCGCCATGTCGGGTCCGCTGCACGGCGGCGCGCCCTCCCGAGTGCTCGGGATGATCGAGGAGATCGAGCGGACCGGCGACGCCGAGGCGTACGTCAGGCAGGCCCTGGACCGGGGCGAGCGGCTGATGGGCTTCGGACACCGGGTGTACCGCGCCGAGGACCCCCGCGCGCGCGTGCTGCGCCGCACCGCCCGTGAGCTGGGCGCGCCGCGCTACGAGATCGCCGAGGCACTGGAGAAGGCGGCCCTGGAGGAACTGCACAACCGCCGCCCGGACCGGGTCCTCGCCACCAACGTCGAGTTCTGGGCGGCGATCATGCTGGATTTCGCCGAGGTACCCGCGCAGATGTTCACCTCCATGTTCACCTGTGCCCGGACCGCGGGATGGTCGGCGCACATCCTGGAGCAGAAGCGGACGGGACGCCTGGTGCGGCCCTCGGCGCGCTATGTGGGGCCCGGACCGCGCAGCCCCCGCGAGGTCGCCGGACACGAGGCCATCACCCGCTGAGCAGCCGCCCCAGGAGGCTTCTCACGCCGCTGCGAGCAGTTTCCCGTGGTGGCGCCGGGCGACCCGCGGGTGGGCGCGCAACTCGTCCTTCAGCGCGTGATGGCCGTACTCGGCGCCCAGCGGGTCGTCCGGGGCGGCGGTGAAGCCGGGCGCCGCGCCCGCGTAGGGGAACGGCGGCGGCGCCACGCGCGCGTCGAGCCGCGGGGCGCAGAAGAACGGGACGGAGAAGCGCCCGGTGGGGCCGAGGGCCCGGTGGTCGGCGGCGATCAGATAGCCGTCGGTCGCCGCCTCCAGCAGGTCGCCGATGCCGACCACGAAGGCGCCGTCCAGCGGCAGTACCTCGGGAAAGCCGCAGACGGTGTCCTGGAGCAGCAGCGTCAGGAAACCGCGGTCCTGGTGCGCGCCGGCGGCCCGGCCGGTGCCGTCGCCCGCGCTCCCGGCAGGCCGTACGAGCCTCAGGCGCGGGTGGGCGCGCTCGCCGAGTACGGGGTCGTAGAAGCCGGCGGGAGCGCCGATCGCGGTGAGCAGTTCGCGCAGCAGCCGCCGGGCCACGCCGCTGAGCCGGTCGATCCAGGCGAGGGCGGCGGTACGCAGCGCGGGGAGGGCGGCGGGCCACTGGTTGGGGCCCTCGAGCCACCCGTACGCGGGCTCCCCGGGACCGGGGACGCACGCCGGGCGTTCCGGGCCGATGTCGAACCGCTCGCACCGGCCGCCAACCCCGCCGGTGTAGCCGCGGAAGTGCGGCGAGTTGACCTTGTCCAGGGCGAGCCGGTCGGCCTCGGGAAGGGCGAAGAAGGCACGCGTCGCGGTGAGCAACGCCTCCCTCTCGGCACGGGGCACGCCGTGCCCGACGAGCTGGAAGGAGCCGACGTCGTGGGCGGCGCTGTGCAGTTGCGCATGCAGCAGGGTCCGGGCCTGCGGCCCGCGGTCGGCGGCCGACAGATCGATGATGGGCAGGTGGTCGTACGACGGGGGAAGCGTCATGGGGGTGCGTCCGCGGGGTGTACGGGCCCGGGCAGCCGTCAAGGGTGGGCGCAGCCGCGGGTGCCTCGGCGGGAAGAACGGTCTGGCGAAGGGGGCCGGTCAGGTGATGCGCCGACAGGCCATGCTCGTGACGCGCAGAAAGTCCACATGACGGCGCCGAACGAGCATCGCAAGCATGGGCCAAGGGTAACGCCCCTCCCCTCGGCGGTTGTCTCCGCGGACGCAGACGACCTGCGGACGCAGACGACCCGCGGACGCAGACGACCCGCGGACTCGGGTCCTCCGTCGAACGACGAAGAAGCCGGCCGGACGTACCGGCGAGCCCGCGGGTCGGGTGACTGCGTTGGATTAGGCCGGCTGCGTGTCGCTTGCCCACGCCGGTCCGGCACCGCACTGGGTGTGGTGGCAGGCCGCTAGCCCGCAGCCACCTCGCGCGTCCGGGTTTCACTCATGTACCCGATCACCTCCTTTCTCACGTACGAGTCACCCTAAGAAGGAGGCGACGGGTGTTCAAGGGATTTTCGGAGGCGTTGACGATCCCCTTGCGGCGTGCGGCGAAGGCGGCACGGAAGCGGGTCTGCAACGATTTTCTCAATCTTGCGGGAACCCGGTGTGTGCTGTGTCACGTTCGAGTTGAATGAAGGACGAAGAGCGAATTCTCGCGCCGTGTGTGCGGACGCAGCCTGCAGGGGGTCCAGGGTGAGTGCTTCCCGGCGTAGTGGGACCACCGACGAACTCGGGCCGGACGAGCCCGAGCGGGACGGCGGCGCGGGCGCGTCCGTTCCGGAGGACCCGGGCGGCTCCGATCTGCTCGCCGCGCTGCTGGACGGGATGGACGCGGCGCTGTGCGCCTTCGACGCGGACGGCGTGGTCACCCACTGGAACCGGGAGGCGGAGCGGATCCTCGGCTGGACCGCCGCCGAGGCGGTGGGGCGGCAGGGATTCGCGGGCTGGGCGGTGCGCAGCGCCGACGCCGAGGAGATCGAGGGCCGGCTGCTGTCCGCGATGCACGCGCCCGGCCGGCAGGTGCATGAGTTCGCGCTGGTCACCAAGGACGGCGGCCGGGTCCTGGTGCGCACCCAGTCCGCTGCGGTGCGCGGTCCGGACGGCAAGCCGGCCGGCGTGTACTGCGCCTTCAGCGAGGTGCACGCGCAGATCGACCTGGAGCGGTCGATCGCGCTGAGCGAGGCGTTGTTCGAGGACGCGGCGTGGGGGGTCGTGCTCGTCGACGCCGATCTGCGGCCCGCCGTCGTGAACGCGCACGCGGCACGGGCGCTGGGCATCGGGCGTACGTCCGCGCTCGGCCGGCCCCTGGGCGAACTGCTCGCGCAGGGTGTGGAGGAGCTGGAGGGCGCGCTCACCCATGTGCTGGCCGAGGGCGCGCCGCCCGCGCCGGCCGAGATGTGGGTGGCGGTGCGCACCCCGGAGGGCGAGCGGCGGCGGTGCTGGCGCAGCGGTTTTCTGCGGCTCGCCTCGCCGCTCGCGGAGGAGCCGGTGCCGCTCGGGGTGGGCTGGCTGTTCCAGGACGTGACCGAGGCCAAGCAGGGCGAGCAGGAGGCGTCGCTGCTGCGCTTCCGTACCAACCAGATGCACCGGGCGGCCCGTGCGGCGGCCGAGTGCGAGGACCCGGCGGAGGCGGCGACCGTCCATCTCGACTTCGCGCTCGCCGGCTTCGCCGACCATGCGCTGATCGACCGGGTGGCGGGTCCGCCGCCGGGCGACGACGGTGCGGCGCGGGCGCGGCTGGTGCGGATCGCCGCGACCCCTTCCGGTGCGCCGGGGCCGAGCCTGCTCACCGGCGCGGCCGGGCTGCCGGTGCGCTACGAGGACGGCCACCCCGCGCTGCAGTGCGTCGAGCGGGGCGGGACGGTGCGGGCCGACGCCGGCGGCATGTCAGCGGAGCGGGCCCGCGAGTGGGCGCTGGCCCGGCAGTGGCCCGGGGACTGTGTGCACGCGCTGTGCGCGGTGCTGCGCAGCCGGGGGCGCACGCTGGGTGTGGTGACGTTCCTGCGCGGTGCGGCACGCGCCGGCTTCGAACGCGTCGACGCGACGTATGCGGAGGATGTGGCGGCCCGTATCGCGGCGGCGCTGGACCTGGCGGCGCGCTCCGCTGGGTGAGCCGCGTTCGTCCGCGGCGGTGTGGGGGGTTGCTCGCGCAGTTCCTGCGCCTCTTCGGGGCGCTGTCCGGCTGGGCGTCTTGGCCCCGCCGCCGTGTAGGCGGGTGTCGCGGGCCGTTGTTCGTCCGCGGCGGCGTGGGGGCCTCTCGCGCGGTTCCCCGCGCGCCTGCGGTCCCTGTGGCTCGTTGTTCGTCTGCGGCGGCGTCGTGGCTGGGCGCGTAGTTCCCCGCGCCTCTTTGTCCTTTGGGAGCGCCGGCTCCGGGGGTCAGTGGCGGTAGAAGATCCGGTTGCTGTACTCGTTCATGATTCGGGCGTTCCACTCGTGGCCGCCGTCGACGTTGCCGGAGCGCAGCAGGGGCGGTTCGGTGCCGCGCGCGGCGAGGGTCTGCGCCGTCGTGGCCATGACCGCCTGGAGCAGCGCGGTGGTGACGACGGTGGAGGCGGGGGCGAAGGGCGCCGGGATGGTGTCGAGGGTGAGTTCCGCGTCGCCGACCGCGATCTTTGAGTCGAGGACGATGTCGCAGTGGTCCTTCAGGTAGGTGCCGGAGGCGTGCCGGGACGAGGTCTGCGCGGCGTACGCCACCGAGGTCACGCCGATCACCCTGGCCCCCAGCGAGCGGGCGTGCACTGCCATCTCCACGGGAAGGGCGTTGCGCCCGGACAGCGAGACGATCACGAGGGCGTCGTCGGCCCGGAGGGGCGAGGTGTCGAGGACGGCGGTGGCCAGACCGTCGACGCGTTCGAGGGCGGAGCCGAGGGTGGCGGGGACGACGTCGACGCCGACCGCCCCGGGGACCGGGAGCAGGTTCATCAGGGCGAGACCGCCGGCCCGGTAGACGAGGTCCTGGGCGGCCAGGGAGGAGTGGCCGGCGCCGAAGGCGAACAGCCGGCCGCCGGCCTCGACGGTGTCGGCCAGCAGCGTGCCGGCGGCGGCGATGGCCGCGGACTCCTCGTCACGGGCCCGTTGCAGCAGGCCGATGGCGGCGTCGAAGAACTGGTCAGCCGGTGTGCCGTCGCTCATGCGGTGCCCCTTCGCAGCGTCTGTGTCGCGGATCACCGTGCGGTCTGGACCAGTGCGCTGTCAATACGCGGTGGGATGCTCCTGGGCGTGCCGCGCACGCGGTCGTCACCCGCTGGCTCCGGCGGTGCGGCACGGTTGTCAGTGGTATGCGTCAGAATTGAGGCCAGGGCCAGCGCACGCCGGAGAGCGGTGAGCCTCCGGCACAGGTAATCAAGGGGCACGTATGTCCGGACTGATCGACACTACGGAGATGTACCTCCGCACCATCCTCGAACTGGAGGAGGAAGGCGTGGTCCCGATGCGCGCCCGCATCGCCGAGCGGCTGGACCAGAGCGGGCCGACGGTGAGCCAGACGGTGGCGCGCATGGAGCGTGACGGCCTGGTCTCGGTGGCGAGCGACCGGCACCTGGAGCTGACCGACGAGGGCCGCCGACTGGCCACGCGCGTGATGCGCAAGCACCGGCTCGCTGAGTGCCTGCTCGTCGACGTGATCGGCCTGGAGTGGGAGCAGGTGCACGCGGAGGCGTGCCGCTGGGAGCACGTGATGAGCGAGGCGGTGGAGCGCCGCGTCCTGGAGCTGCTGCGCCACCCGACCGAGTCGCCGTACGGCAATCCCATCCCGGGCCTGGAGGAGCTGGGCGAGAAGGACGGGGCCGACCCGTTCCTGGACGAGGGCATGGTGTCGCTGGCGGACCTCGATCCGGGCGCGGACGGCAAGACGGTCGTCGTCCGCCGTATCGGCGAGCCGATCCAGACCGACGCGCAGCTGATGTACACGCTGCGCCGGGCGGGCGTGCAGCCCGGTTCGGTGGTGAGCGTGACCGAGTCGGCGGGCGGTGTGCTCGTGGGCAGCAGCGGTGAGGCGGCCGAGCTGGAGTCGGACGTGGCCTCCCACGTGTTCGTCGCCAAGCGCTGAGCGCCCGGCGCCCGGGCCGGCGTCCGGGGTCCGCCATCGGCTCCCGTGCCCGGCGCGCGCCGGTCGGGCGCCGGGGCGAACGCTGCCGCATCCAGGATTCGGTACGCCGAATGGCAGCGCTTCGACGGTTCCCGTGCAAGGCTGTCGCGAGAGGCATATGACCACAGGGGGGTGGGGAGGATGTGCCGCAGGCAGGGGGAGGGCCCCGGCGCCGTGCGGCGCCGGGGCCTGTCCTCCCCTGTGCTGACCCGGAGCCCCGAGCTCTCAGGGTCATCCCCGCGGACCGTTTTCCCCGAGTGGTCCGCCTCCCGCGTAAGAACTCCCCTCGGTGGCGACGATCATTCCTCACCGGGGGTCACTCGAATGAGGGGTGTTGCCCGCAGAGGCAGCAGTTCCGAATAGGTATTCGATAATCTGGCGGCCGTCTTCGGCAGCAGCTGGGCAACGCAGCGGTACGACGGCAGGACAGCGGTACGGTCCGAGCGGAGCTAGGGGGGTGCCAGCGCATGGCACGGCGTATCGACGTGAGGGGAGCGGGTGGCGTGGGCCTGGCCGCCTGGGAGTTCGCCGACCCTCCCAAGACGGACCCGGAGCACGGGCCCGGGGTGCTGTTACTGCACGGCCTGATGGGGCGTGCCTCGCACTGGGCGGCCACCGCACGCTGGCTTTCCGAGCGCCATCGGGCCATCGCACTGGACCAGCGCGGCCACGGGCAGAGCGAGAAGCCCCCGGAGGTCGCCTACACCCGCGAGGCCTACATCGAGGACGCCGAGGCCGCCGTCGAGCAGCTCGGTCTCGGCCCGGCCGTGCTCATCGGCCATGCCATGGGCGCGCTCACCGCCTGGCAGCTGGCCGCCAAGCGTCCCGACCTGGTGCGGGCGCTGATCATCTGTGACATGCGGGCCTCCGCGCTGGGCGGGGCCTCGCAGCGCGAGTGGGCCGACTGGTTCAAGTCCTGG
Organism: Streptomyces sp. NPDC001508; assembly: GCF_040298665.1. Lineage (NCBI taxonomy): Bacteria > Bacillati > Actinomycetota > Actinomycetes > Kitasatosporales > Streptomycetaceae > Streptomyces > Streptomyces sp. NPDC001508. Next base: position 39,173 of record NZ_JBEPAP010000040.1, on the reverse strand, counting down.
CCCGTGCCCTTCGCCACGCTCGCCGACGTACGCAAGTGGTTCGGCGAGGACGACCCCTGGGTGGACCGGCCGAACCCGGCACGCGGCGCGTTCTTCGCCGAGGTCATGCACGAGTCCGCCGACGGCTGGCGGCCCGTCTTCGAGCCCGAGCGGATGCTGACGTCCCGCGAGACCTGGGTCTACGACGCGCACTGGGAGGAGCTGGCCCAGGTCCGCTGCCCCACCCTGGTCGTCCGCGGCCTCGACGGCGAGCTGGGCCGCGCCGAGGCCCAGGAGATGGTCCGGGTCCTGCCCCAGGGCCAGTACGCGGAGGTCACCGACGCGGGCCACTTCCTCCACTACGACCGCCCAGAAGCCTGGCGCACCGCGATCGAACCCTTCCTGAACACGGTCACCACAACCTGAAAACGCCCCCCTCACGGGGCGCGAGCGGAGGACGCTGCGCGGGCATGGGTCCCACCGGCCGCCACAGGCGGCGCTACGGGCGCCACCGCCGCCGGCAGCCACTGCGGCCAAGGCGGTGACACCTCCGGCTACGGCGGCCTGTTGCGCCGCAGGTGCCGTGGGGGGTGGTCAGGCCTTGCTCACCGCTGTCAGGATTTCCGGGAGACGGGCCGCCGTCTGGGGGGCCGCGAGGCGCAGCCCCAGCAGGGTGATCGTCGCGCCGTAGGCGGCGCCGACCGGGAGCAGCAGCCAGGTGAAGGCGTCGCCGCCCGCGCTCACGTTCAGCCAGATGGTGAGCGCGATGACCGGCGCGCACAGCAGGGCCGCCGAGACCATGCCGCCGAAGATCGCGATCCAGGCGAGGCCGGCCTGCCCGGGCGCCACATTCTTGTAGCCCTCCTGCGGGATGGAGTACGGAAAGCGGGCCGAGGTCCACGCGCCGGTCGCCAGCATCGCCCCGAGCAGCGCGAAGGACAGGCCGAGCGCCTCGGGCAGCCGGGGCCAGTCGCCCAGCATGGCCGTGGTCAGCACGGTCACGAGGGTGGCGTACGGCAGGGTGATCACCAGCAGCGCCAGCGCACGGCCGCGCAGTTCGACATACGCGTCCCGGCTGGACGAGATGGTCCCGGCCACCATCCAGAACGCGGAGGTGTCCTGCCCGAACTGGTTGTACATCTGGATGCCGAGCATCCCGGCGGCGAAGCACGCGAAGTAGATCGAACCGGTGCCCTGCAACGCGTTGAACACCGGCACGATCAGGCCGATGGCGAGCGAGGTCACCCACGCGGCCTTGGTCTTGGGGTCGCGCCAGATGTAGCGCAGGGAGCGGTCCATGACCGTGCCGGTGCGGCCCGCGGGCAGCAGCCGCCCGAGCCCGGTCGAGGCGCGTTCGCGGGCGCCGCTGGCGGCGGTCGGCAGGGTGGAGCCGTCGGGCGCGGTCATCAGCCGGGTCAGGCTGTGCACCCACACGGCGACCAGCAGCGCCAACGCCGCGGCGGTCAGCAGCAGTTGGGCCACGGCCGTGCCGTAGGACCGTTCGCTGACCGCGTGCACCGCGCCCACCGCGGAGGCGGGCGGCAGCCAGCGCAGCACATCGGCGGCCGGGGACAGCTGCCCGAGCCCCGCCGATCCGAGCCGCTGCGCGCCGAAGTTGACCAGTTGCGCGCCGACCGCGATGACCAGCCCGCTGAGCACCGCGAGATCGCGGCCCTTCCGGCTGGTCAGCAGCCGTACGTTGGCCGCCGCCACGGCCCGGGCGAGGGCCACGCACACCAGCAGCCCGAGGAGGACCGCGACGACGGCGGTGCCGTAGGCCGCCGCGCCCCGGGCGACCGCCAGGGCGCAGCCGGCCAGCAGAAGCAGGGTGAACAGCGGGCCGATGCCGACCAGCGAGGCCGCCAGCAGGGCCCGCACCAGCAGGCGGGGGCGCAGCGGCAGCATCACCAGCCGGGTCGGGTCCAGCGTCTCGTCCCCGCTGGGGAAGAACAGCGGCATCACGGCCCAGCCCAGCGCGAGCACGGCCGTGCCCAGCACGGCGACGGCGTCGGCGTGGGCGTGCCCGCGCAGCGCGAGCAGGCCGAGCAGTTGCAGCGCGGCGAACAGCAGCGCGATGACGGCCGAGGCGATGAAGGCGGCCCGCCGGCCGCCGGACTGCCTGAGCCCGTTGCGCAACAGGGACAGTTTCAGCCGTACGACGGTGGCGGTGACGTCGCTCATCGGGCGCCGCCGCCCAGCCAGTCCAGATCGGATCCGGCGTCGCGGCCCTGCGCGCCGACCAGTTCCAGGAAGGCGTCCTGGAGGGTGGAGTGCTCCCCGCGCACCTCGGGCAGCGGGCCGGTCGCGCGGATGCGGCCCGCCGCCATCACGGCCACCCAGTCGCACAGCGACTCGACGAGTTCCATGACGTGGGAGGAGAAGACGACGGTGGCGCCGGAGGCCGTGTACCGCTCAAGGACGCCCCGGATGGTCTGCGCGGAAACCGGGTCGACGCCCTCGAACGGCTCGTCCAGGAAGAGGACTTCGGGGTTGTGCAGGAGGGCAGCGGCGAGCCCGATCTTCTTGCGCATGCCGGTGGAGTAGTCGACGACGAGCTTGTGCTGGGCCCCGGCGAGATCGAGTACGTCCAGCAGTTGGGTGGCCCTCTTGTCCACCTCGGGCCCGGGCAGGCCCCGCAACCGCCCGGAGTAGCAGAGCAGTTCGCGCCCCGAAAGCCGCTCGAACAGCCGTAGTCCTTCAGGGAGTACGCCGATCCGTGCCTTGACGGCCACCGGGTCCCGCCACACGTCGTGGCCGGCCACCTCGACGCTTCCCTGGTCGGGGCGGAGCAGCCCGGTCACCATCGACAGGGTGGTGGTCTTCCCGGCGCCGTTGGGGCCCACCAGCCCGATGAACTTCCCCGCGGGCAGCTCCAGATCGACCCCGGCAACGGCAACCTGCTGCCCGAACCGCTTCCAGAGCCCCCGCACACACACGGCGACCCCGCCCACTCCCGCTACCTCCGTCATACCAGCACCCTACGGCGACCGTAAGGACCACAAGCAACCACAGCCACGACTAACCGAACGCCGCCCCCACCCCACCAGGGGCGCGAGGAACCGCGCGCCAAGCCCCCCACAACCTCGCACCCGCCAAGCTTCCTCAACCAGGCAGACGATTAGGCGAACGGCCCCCACAACCCCGCACCCGCCAAGCTTCCTCAGCCAGGCAGATGATTAGGCGTACGGCCCCCACTACGCCGCACCCGCCAAGCTTCCTCAACCAGGCAGACGATTAGGCGAACGCCCCACCACCCCGCACTCACCGCACAACCCAAGCCCCACCCCACCAGGGGCGCGAGGAACTGCGCGCCAAGCCCCCACCACGCCGCGCCCGCCAAGCTTCCTCAGCCACGCAGATGATTAGGCGCACGGCCCCCACTACGCCGCGCCCGCCAAGCTTCCTCAGCCAGGCAGACGATTAGGCGCACGGCCCCCACCACGCCGCACTCGCCAAAACTCCTCAGCCACGCAGACGCATAGGCGCCCCGCTACCGATCCCTACCGCACGCATACGCCAACGCCGAAATCAACTCCTCCACATCCGGCAACCACCGATTCGCCACAGTAGGCCGGCAGGCCCACTGCACGGCCCCCCACGACCCGAACCGCGTAGGCGGCGCAGCCACATACGCGCCTTCGCCCAGCACGACGAGATCCAGGGACCCAACCGACCACCCCAGCCCGCGGACCAGTTCCGGCAGCTTCAGGGCCGCACCCGGCAGGACGAAGAAGTTCATCCGCCGGTCCGGGGTGAGCGTCACCGGCCCGAGCGCCAGCCCCATCCGTTCCATCCGGGCCAGCGCCAGGAACCCGGCCGACTCCGGGACGGACAGCGCGTCGAAGGTACGGCCGGTCGGCAGCAGGATCGAAGCCCGCGGCTGCTTCTGCCACAGCCGGCGGACGACGCTCGCGCTCCCGGTCGCCTGCGCCGCCCAGTCCGCGCGCCCCGGGTGTGCGCCGGGGGCGGCGCACACGGGGTTGCCGCAGGAGCAGCGCTGCTCCCAGCCGGCGGCCTCCAACCAGGTGCCGGGGACCACGTCCCAGTGCCGCTCCTCGGCGTAGCGAACGGCGGTTTCCAGCAGCGATGCCCCGCGCTGCGTCGGAATCTTGGCGGCTTCGGCGCCGGCGATCGTCTCTTCCACGCACCTCTCAACTCCCGCGCCCACCTCCGGTTACGGCCAGTGCGATGACAGGACCGCGCGCGGGGGAGGAGCATCGATTCCTCAACTGGGGCGCATGGGTGCATCCGTGGGGGCGCGCGGGAGGAGGCAGGGTGTGACTGGGGTAGCCACCTCTGGGGCCGGTACCAGCCTTTACTCCGGCAATCCGTGCATGTCCCGCATTTTCGGTATGAGGCGGGGCATTGATCTTCGCAGCTGGATCTTTTCGCTCCAGGGGTTCGCAGGGGGTATGCCATGGCCGCAAGGCCTCTCGTCGCGCGGCAGCCGAACGAACGGTTGCAGGCGCTCATCCAGGAGGCGGGGTGCTCGAACGCCGGGCTGGCCCGCCGGGTCAACATGTGCGGCGCCGAGCACGGCCTCGACCTGCGCTACGACAAGACATCCGTGGCCCGTTGGCTGCGCGGCCAGCAGCCGCGTGGACGCGCTCCGGCGATCATCGCGGAGGCGCTGGGCCGCAAGCTGGGCCGTACGGTCACCATCGACGAGATCGGGATGGCCAACGGCAAGAACCTGGCCTCGGGTGTCGGTCTCCAGTTCTCGCCGACGGTGCTGGGGGCGATCGAGCAGGTCTGTGAGCTGTGGCGCAGCGATGTGGGCCGAAGGGACTTCCTGTCCGGTTCGTCGGTGGCCGCGTCCGCGCTGGTCGAGCCGAGCCGCGACTGGCTGATCTCGGCGCCGGACGCGCAGGTGGCGCGGCAGGCGGGCGCGCGTGTGGGGCAGTCGGACGTGGCGGCCGTGCGCGCGATGACCCAGTCGCTCGTGGACCTCGACCATCAGTACGGCAGCGGGCATGTGCGCCCGGTGGTCGTGCACTACCTCAACAGTGTCGTCTCCGGGCTGCTCGCCGGCTCCTACCGGGAGGCGGTCGGCCGTGATCTGTTCGCCACGGTGGCCCGACTGACCGAACTGGCCGGGTACATGGCCATCGACACCGGCCAACCCGGTCTTGCCCAGCGGTACTACATCCAGTCGCTGCGGCTGGCGCAGGCGGCGGGCGACCGCGGATACGGCGGCTATGTGCTGGCCGCGTCCATGAGCCATCTGGCCGCGCAGCTCGGAAACCCGCGTGAGATCGCGCAGTTGGCGCGGGCGGCCCAGGAGGGGGCGCGGGGCCGCGTCACCCCGCGCGTCGAGGCGATGTTCCATGCGGCCGAGGCGCGTGGGCACGCGCTGCTGGGCGACGTACGGGCGGCGCAGACGGCGTCCGGGCGGGCGATCGCGGCCATGGAGTCGGCGGACGCGGAATCCGGGGACGATCCGGCGTGGATCGCGCACTTCGACGAGGCCTATCTGTCGGACGAGTTGGCGCACTGCCACCGTGACCTCGGGCAGTCCGAGGCGGCCGCGCGGTACGCGGAGCAGTCGCTGGCCGGGCACCCGGCGCAGCGGGCGCGCAGGCGGGCCATCGACTATGTGCTGCTCGCCACGGCACAGGTGCAGCAACGCGAGATCGAACAGGCCTGCCACACCGGGTTGAAGGCGGTCGAACTCCTCGGGACGCTCCGGTCCAACCGCGGCGCCGAGTATCTGGAGGACTTCCAGCAGCGTCTTGAGCCGTTCCGGGACGAGCCGGTGGTACGGGAGTTCGGAGCGCGACTCGACCTTCAGCAGGCCGCGTGAGGCGGTCACCGGCCGTGGCGTGACCGACGGCCCGCCGGGTGCGTGAGCGACGGCCCGTCTGGGTGCGTGAACGGCGGTCCGTCGGCTGTGTGAACGTGCGGGAAACGATGCGTTGGCGCGCGGACGTGCCCATGAACAGCGCGCCGCGAGGCGGGTTTGTTACAGACGTCACAGGGAAGAAGGTCGCGCCCTGTGCTGCGTGGCACCCGGCTCGGGAGACCCGGTAGCGTGAGCCGACGATTCCGAAGGTCCCCCATTCGTAGGAGTCCCGGTGACGCAGAGTGGACAGGGCGAGCCCGCGCGCGAAGGCATCGTGCTGCCCTCCGACGGCGGCGAGCCCTTGCTGCCGGGCATGACGGGCGGACCCGCCCCGCGGCCGGCCGCGAACCAGCCGGCGGCCCCGGCTGCCGGACCCCCGGCCGCCGCGCCGGCCGGCGGCCAGTCGTGGGACCGGCCCTGGGGCCCCGACCAGCAGCAGACCGCCGCTCCCCAGCCCGGCCAGGGCTGGGCTCCGGCCGGCGCGCAGGAATGGGCAGCTCCCGGCGGGCAGTCCGCCCCGTGGACGCCCCAGGAGCCGCCCGCCCCGGGCGCCGGCCCGCTTCCCCCGGAGGGCGCACCGGCACCGTCGTACGGCGGCCGGTCCCCGCAGGAGCCGGCGTACGGCTCCGGCGCGCACGGCGTGCAGCAGCAGACGTACGGCCCCGGCGGCGACGCGACGCAGCAGCCGTACGCGGGCGGTGGCGCCCCCCAGCAGCAGCCCTACGCCGGCGGTGGCGCCCCGCAGCAGCAGCCGTACGCGGCCCCGCTCCCCGCGGCCGCCGGGGACCACGCGACGCAGTACCTCCCGCCGGCCGCCGCCCCGGCTCCCGCGGACGAGGGTGCCACCCAGTTCCTGCCGCCCGTCGCCGCCGGCGGCCCCGGCCCCGCCCCGGCTCCCGTGGACGAGGGTGCCACCCAGTACATACCGCCGGTGGCGCCGGGCGCGCTGCCGCCCGAGACGTCGGCCGAGGACACCCGCGTCCTGGGGCGGGCCGACCAGCCGCAGTCCGCGGGCCCCAGCCCCGACGCGGAGGCCACGCAGTACATCGCCCCGGTGGCCGCCCCGTACGGCGGCGCTCCGGGCGGTGACCGGCAGCCGCCCGCCGAGTTCGACAACCTCTTCCGCGGCGCCGCGGACGGTCCGGGACCGGCCCCGGCCACCCAGCAGATGCCGCCCATCCAGCAGCCGCAGGACCCGTACCCCGGGCAGCCGCAGCCCGCCTACGCCCCGCAGGGCCCGGGCGGCGGACGGCGCGGCGGGCAGGACGGCGGCGGGCGCGCGGGGCGCGGCGGCCGGTCCCGCTCGCGGGTGCCGCTCATCGCCGCCGCCGGCATCGGCATCGTCGTCCTCGGGGTCGGCGCCGGCGCGCTGCTCAGCGGCGGGGGCGGCGACGACCAGGGCGACCGCAACAAGACGGTCGCCGCCTCGGCCCCCGCCGAGGAGAAGTCGCCGTCGCCGTCCGCCGACCCCGCAGAGCAGCAGGCCGTCGCCCTGGACAAGCTGCTCGCCGACAGCGGCAGCAGCCGCGCCTCGGTGATCAAGGCGGTGTCCGATGTGAAGTCCTGCCAGAACCTGGACCGGGCCGCCGCGGATCTGCGGGACGCGGCCAAGCAGCGCTCCGAGCTGGTCACCCGCCTGTCGCAGCTGGCCGTGGACAAGCTGCCGAACCACGCCGAGCTGACCACCGCGCTCACCAAGGCGTGGCATGCCTCGGCGTCGGCCGACGACCACTACGCGGCCTGGGCTGACCAGACCGCCGGGAAGCACGGCTGCAAGAAGGGGCAGGCCCGCAGCACCGGCCAGACCCAGGCGGGCAACCGGGACAGCGGCACCGCGACCGCGGAGAAAGGCAAGGCGGCGCCGCTGTGGAACACGATCGCGAAGACGTACGGCCTCACGCAGCGCCAGCCGACCCAGCTGTGAGCCGGGGCGGCGGGCGCCGCAGGCTCAGCCGAGGTTGGCGTTCAGCAGCGTCTTGGTGACGTCCACGACGCCCCCGTCCTTGGCCGCCGCCAGTTGGCCGCCGCGTACGACCTGGAGGGTCACCTGCGCGTTGGCCAGGCGGGACAGTCCGACGGAGGCGAGCTTGCCCTGGCCCTGCTGGGGCCAGCTGAGGGTGGGGGTGAGCCCGCCCGTGGAGATCTGGAACCCGGAGTTCAGGGTCCGGCGCACGGTGTCGGCGCTCACCTCGCCGTCGCCGATCTTCTCCAGGACGGCCCGCAGCACGGTGTAGGCGATCCACGTGGTCTGCACCCCGGCGTCCGCGGGGTCGATCCGGTTGTCGCCGAAGGCCTCCTTGTTGATCACCTTCTTCATGGTGTCCCAGCGCTTGTCGGAGGCCACCGGGTACCAGCCGGTGACGTACGAGCCCTCGTACGGACCGCTCGCGCCGCCCGTCGCGTTGATCACGCTCTGGTCGACGCTGCCGAGCACGGTGGCGGTCCGCACCTCCGGGTAGTCCCCGCGGGCGCGCCGGAAGGAGTCCATGAAGGTGTCCGTGCGGCCGCCGAGCGCGGGCACCACGCACCCCTTCCGCAGCGGGTCCGCGGTCGCCGCCTTGAGCGCCTGCTCGGACTGGCTGCTGTACTCGGTGGCGTCCTCGGGCGCGAGCTGGTCCTTCGCCGCGTCATGACCGCCCGAGTCCAGCCCGGAGTCGATGAGTTCGGGCAGTTGGTCGCCGGCGATGCTGTCGGGCCGGATCAGGGCGACGGGGCCGCAGCTGCCGGCGAGCGCCTTGCCGAGACCGGCCATCAGGGTGGGCTGGCCGCCGTTGACCGGGTAGGACAGGGCGCTGGTGAACTCCTCGTTCGTCACGCCGTAGCCGCCCAGGTACGGGATGCCCGCGCCCTCCAGCGGCGCGAAGTAGGAGTCGCCGAACTGGCTGTAGGAGCCGACGACCGCGACCACGTTCTCGTCCACCGCCCGCCGGGCGCACTTCGCCGCGCCCACCGCGTCGTTGTGGTCGTTGCAGGTCAGGACCTTGAGCTTGTGGCCGGCTATGCCGCCCTGGGAGTTGACCCAGCGGGCGTAGGCCGTGGCCACGGCGGGCATGCCGGCCTTGTCGGTGGCGCCGGCGTCCTGCGGCGCCCAGGTCATCACCTTGATCGGGTCGCCCTCCGAGCCGCCCGCGGTACCCGGGATGATCCCGCATCCGGCGGTGAGCGAGACACAGGCCACCAGCGCGCCCGCGGACAGCGCGGTGGCTTTGACGGGCCGGGGGAGGGCTGGGGGAAGGGTCCTGCGGATGCGTCGCCTGCCGGTCATGCTCAGGCACGATTCCGCCACATCGCTAACCGGCGAGTGCCCCTAGGTCAACCAAAGGTGACATAGGGGTGAATTACGGGGGTCGGTCAGGAGCCGCCGCCGGGGAACGTACGATCGGTGACCGTGCAAGGTTCGGAGAACTCTTCCCGTCGCGGCCGTCGCTCCTCCACCATGGGCGGCATGCCACTGAATGACATGCCGTGGTGGCGCTGGCGCAGCAATGTGCGCTCCGCGCTGCACATGCTCTCCGATCCGGTGTTCCAGCGGGACGTCTGGCTGGCCGGCGTCGACGGGTACGGGGACGTGACCGACGCCGTGTACCGGCTGGTGGAGGACACCTGGCTGGACAACTGGTCCGCCGAGAAGTACGTCGGCACGATCTTCCGGGACTCCCAGGAGGCGGCGCTCGTCGACACCGCCGTGCTGCGGGTGCTGCGGATCATGCACCAGGTCGGCCCGGACGCGCCGGTCGCCGCGTACCTCGAAAACCAGGGCTGGCCGGAGGCGGTGCGGGCGGCGCGGGACGCGCACGTCCGGATGTCCATGAGCGACGGCGACGATCCCGAGGTGCCGCCGCGCAGCCTTGAGGTGCTGCGCATCGTGACCCGGTCCGCGTAGCGGGCCGTGCCTCCCGTCTCGGGACGGATGTGGGACCCTGTCCTGCATGAACGAGCAGTCCACCCGGGCCGCGGCCCCGTCCGACCAGTACGTCCTGACCCTCTCGTGCCCGGACAAAAAGGGCATCGTGCACGCCGTGTCGAGCTATCTGTTCATGACCGGGTGCAACATCGAGGACAGCCAGCAGTTCGGCGACCACGACACGGGACTGTTCTTCATGCGGGTCCACTTCTCGGCGGAGGCCCCGGTCACCGTGGACAAGCTGCGGGCGAGCTTCGCGGCGATCGGTGACTCGTTCCAGATGGACTGGCAGATCAACCGGGCCGACGAGAAGATGCGCATCGTCCTGATGGTCAGCAAGTTCGGCCACTGCCTCAACGACCTGTTGTTCCGGGCCCGGATCGGCGCGCTGCCGGTGGAGATCGCGGCTGTGGTCTCCAACCACACCGAGTTCAGCGAGCTGGTGGAGTCGTACCACATCCCCTTCCACCACATCCCGGTGACCAAGGACACCAAGGAGCAGGCCGAGGAGCGGCTGCTGGAGATCGTCCGTGAGCAGCGGGTCGAGCTGGTCGTCCTGGCCCGCTATATGCAGGTCCTCTCGGACGACCTGTGCAAGCGGCTCAGCGGCCGGATCATCAACATCCACCACTCCTTCCTGCCGAGCTTCAAGGGCGCCAAGCCGTACCACCAGGCGCACGCCCGCGGGGTGAAGCTGATCGGTGCCACGGCCCACTATGTGACGGCCGACCTCGACGAGGGCCCGATCATCGAGCAGGAGGTCGAGCGGGTGGGGCACGACGTCACCCCGGACCAGCTGGTGGCGATCGGCCGGGACGTGGAGTGCCAGGCGCTGGCGCGGGCCGTGAAGTGGCATGCGGAGCGGCGCATTCTGCTCAACGGGCGGCGCACGGTGGTCTTCGCCTAGGGCGTGTTTCGAAAGTCGCGTCGTCCGTCCGAAGGGCGGGCCCCGCGGCGTCTGGTGCGTGCGATCGCAAGGCGGAGGGTCGTCCTCGTACTGGACGTACTTGGACGAGCCCGACAACGCAGCGAGCGTGCGTGCCAGGCGTCGCGGGGCAGACGGGACTTTCGGAACACGCCCTAGCAGCTCGGGCATCTGTGCCGGTCGAGTGGGCTCAGCCGGTCCGACCTCCGGGGCGCGGGGAACTGCGCGGACAACCCCCATGAGCCGCCGGTGCACCGCGACCCGCGCCCACGGTTTGCTACATCCGGCTCAACCCCGCGGTGGCGAACAGGACTTCGCGGATCGCCTCGCGGTCACCTGTCTGGCCCGCCGCGGCCTCCTGCGGTGGCACATGGCCCGCGGCCAGTCGGCAGAACTCCACGCCGTCCAGGGCGACATGGGCCACCTCCAGCTCGGCGGAGCCCGCCGCGCCCGGGGAGTCGAGCGGGATCAGCCACTCGCCGCCGGCCTCGCCCTCGATCTCCAGCCGGAGGCTACGGCCCGGGCGCCCGGCCGCGACCAGGTGCGGGGTGCCGCTCATGGCGGCCAGCCCCGCCTGCCGCCGGGCCGCCAGCGCCCCGGGCAGCATCCGGGCGGCCAGGTCGATCATGCGGTGCAGATGGCGCGGCGCGGGCGGTCCGTACGGGTAGTCCACCGCCTCCGCGATGTCCTCCGCGTGCACCCAGCACTCGAAGGCCCGGTCCAGCATGGCGTCATGCAGCGGCAGGGTGAAGTCGCCGTAGGGGATGGGCAGTTTCCCGGCGCTGCCACCGGTGAAGGACACCGTCCGCACCAGGTTGTGGCTCTGCTGCCGCCAGGGCACCCGCACGGCACGGGTCGGCGGGAAGTGCGAGGCCCGCCAGTACGCCTCGGTGCGCGCGGCCGGACCACCCGTCACGCCCCGCTGGGCCACGGGGTCCTCCAGGCCGAGCGCCACCGCGACCAGACCGTCCACCGACAGCAGGTGCGCGATCACCCCGGCGACGGTGGTACGGCGGCTCGTGGCCGCGTCGCCCTTGAACCAGCGCAGCCGCACCGGGGCGTGCCATTCGGCGGTCCCGATGTCCTGGAGCAGCGCGTCGAGCCGGGCGGTCTCGGCGTCGTACGGCGTCGCCCACTCGGGCAGCGGGATACGCGGCGGACGCCGGTCCAGGCAGTTCGCGAGGACCCGGGTGCGCAGCGCCGGGTCCAGGTCGAGGCTCTCGGGCCGGTGCAGCAGACCGACCGCCTCGCGCAGCCGCCGCGCCTCGTCGGCGCAGGTGCCGCACTCGCCCAGATGTTCCTCGACGGCGGCGGTCTCGCCGACCGAGCAGGCGGCCAGCGCCCACGCGCCGAGCAGTGATCTCAGCACGCCGTGCGGCAGCGTCGGGGCGGGCGCCACCGCGTCCGGCTCGGGCAGGGGCCGCCCGCCGTCCTCGACGGAGGCACGGGGCATCGGGATGCGCGGCGGGCGGTCAGGTTCGGGGCCGTCACCGGGCCGCGGGCCGTCGGGGCCGCCCGCCCCCGGCGGATGCCCGGCACCGCTGCCGGCACCCGGGCCGTCCGGCTCCTCGTGGTGGTGATGCGCATCGGACCACTCCGCTCCGCTCACCGCGCGCCCCCGTCTTCCGGGGGCGTCCCGGTGTCGTGGGCGGTGGACAGCAGTTGCAGGCCGAGGCGGAGCCGGCGGCGGGCCTCGTCCTCGGTGACGCCGAGATCGGCGGCGGTCTGCCGGTAGTCGCGGCGCTGGACGTAGGCCAGGTCCAGGGCGGCGCGCAGCGGGGCGGGCATGGAGTGGACGATGTAGTCGGCGCGGGCGGCGACCGAGGCGTGGCGCACCTTGCGCTCCAGTTCTTCGGCGCGGGACTCGGCGTCGGCGCCCTGGGCGAGCGCGGCGGTCTCGGTGGCGCGCAGCCGCTGCACGGCGAGCCGGTGGGTCAGCGCGGCCATCCAGGAGCGCAGCGGGCCCTGCCGGGGGTCGTAGGCGTCGGGGTTTTCCCAGACGTGGGCGAAGACCTCGCGGGTCATGCCGTCGGCGGCCTCATCGTCGCCGAGTACGCGGTGGGCGAGGCCGTGCACCAGTGAGGCGAAGCGGTCGTACAACTCGCCGAGGGCCGCGGCCTCGCCGCGCGCGAGCCGCTGCTGCATCGTGCGGTCCCAGCGGGGCGGTGCGCCCTTCTTCGCCATGCGGCCCCCTCCCCTTGCCCTGTCCAGCGCCTACCCACCATCTCCACGAATGTAATCGGCACTTCCGGTGGAGCACGCGCCTTTGCGGCATTGCCCACCCCCGGCGGACCGCAGGTGGTAAAGGACCTTGGCGGGCGTCCACATCCGATCGAACAGGATCGAAGACGACTGGAACAAGCCTCTTCTTCCGGTTTTTCGTTTCTGCTGGTGTGTTTCGGGGAACGGCCGCTGGGCAGCCGCGCTGCAAGGAAGCGTAGGAGGAACTTCCGTTTCCGGACGGTTCGGGACGGTTCGGGGCGGTTCGGTTCGGGGTGGGTCTGGATGGGGCCGGGAGGTCCCGGCGAGCGAAAGGCGTGGTGGTGGCGTTCACAGTGACCGAGGACGAGCGCGGCGGCTGGGCCGTGCTGCGGGTGTCGGGCGAACTGGATCTGGTGACCTCGCCGGTGCTGCGTCAGCGGGTGCACGACGCGGTGGCCGAGGGACACCGCCTGCTCGTGGTGGACCTCTCCGAGGTCTTCTTCTGCGACTCCAGCGGGGTCGGCGTGCTGATAGCCACCCGTCGCCTCATCCGCTCCTGCCGCGGCCGGCTGCGGCTGATCCTGCCCGCCCGGGGCGCCGACGACGGCTCACACGTCAACCGAGTCCTCGGCGCCCTCGGCGTACGCCGCCTCTTCGACATCCACCCCAACCTCAAAACAGCCACAGAAGAAGCCCCCGACCCCCTCACAGCCTGACCCCACCGGCACCCCAGGGCACGGCGCCGTCGCCCCCACCCTGCCGCGGAACCGCCTGCCTACCCCGGCATTGCACCCCGCCCCCACCTCGCCACAAGCCCCCCGCGCCCGCCCCGGCGTGGTGCCGCGTCCCCGCCGGCACGAGACCGCCGCGCCGGCCACCCAGATGTGAGAGGCCCTCCCCCCCGTTCCGGCATGGCGCCGTCGCCCGTCCGGCATGTGTTCACCGCCCCCGCTCCGGCATGAGCCGCGTGCCTGTCTCGGCGTGAGACCGTCGCCCGGCCCCGTGCCCGCCCCGGCATGCCACCGCAGCCCCCCCCGTCGGTATGAGGCCGCCGCGTCCGCCTCTGCGTTCCACCGCCGCGCCCGTCTTGGCGTGGGGCCGTGTGCCTGTCTCGGGCTGACGCCGCCGTTCCTGTCTCGGCGTGAGTCCGCCACCGTCCTCGCCTCGGCGTGGGGCCGTGTGCCCGTCCTGGCATGGCGCCGTCGCCCGTCCGGCATGTGTTCACCGCCCCCGCTCCGGCATGAGCCGCGTGCCTGTCTCGGCGTGAGACCGTCGCCCGGCCCCGTGCCCGCCCCGGCATGCCACCGCGGCCCTGCGTCGGTGTGAGACCGCCGTGCCCGTTCCGGCATGCCACCGTCGCTCCCGCCCCAGCGTGGGGCCATCGGCCTTGTCCCGGTATGAGATCGCCGCACCCGTCGGCACGAGACCGCTGTGTCCGCTCTGCGTGCCGCCGCCGTGTCCGTCTCGGCGTGGGGTCATCGCTCCGGTCCGGTGTGGCGTTGTCGCTCCTGCCCCCGGTGTCAGGGTGTCGTCTGTTTTGGGGTGACGGTGTTGTTGCGGAATTCCCGCGGTCTTGGCACAAGCGTCGGCTTGTCGCTCCGTGGGTGGCGTAGGCGTCGTACGCTCCGTGCGAGATGGATCCCACGTGACCTAAGGCGGCCCGAGAAGACATGGTCAGCACCGAGTACGAGCGCCGGATCGCAGCCCGGTTCGCCACCTTCGACCAGGACGGCAACGGCTGGATCGACCGGGAGGACTTCAGCGCGGCGGCCAAGGCGCTGCTCGCCGAGTTCGGCACGGCGGCCCGCTCCGACAAGGGTCAGGCGCTGTACGCGGGCGCCGAGGCGTTCTGGCAGGGCATGGCGGGGATAGCGGACCGGGACGGCGACCAGCGCATCACCCGGGAGGAGTTCGTGACCGGCGCGGTCAAGCGCCTGCGCGACAACCCCGAGCGGTTCGCCGAGATCGCCCGCCCCTTCCTGCACGCGGCCCTGGCCGTCGCGGACACCGACGGCGACGCAGCGGCCACGGTCGACGACACCGCGCGCGTGCTGCGGATCCTCGGCGTCCCGGAGGACATCGCGGGGCCGGTGGCCGCCGCGCTGGACAGCGACGGCGACGGCCGGGTCGGGGAGGCGGAGATCGTCCCCGCGTTCGCCCGCTACTTCACGGTGCCGGAGTGACGCTCACCGCCCGGTGCCCGAGAAGCGCTCCCGCAGCTCGTACTTGAGCACCTTCCGCAGCGTCTCGCCCCGCGGAAGGGCGTCCACCACCTCCAGTTGCTCCGGCAGCTTGTGCACCGACAGCCCTTGCGCGCGCAGGTGCGCCGTCACCGCCTCCAGGGTCAACTCCCTGCCCTCGGGCGGCGGTACGGCCCGCTCGACCACCGCGCACACCCGCTCCCCGCGCTCCGCGTCCGGCAGCCCGATCACCGCCACGTCCCCGACCGCCGGATGCCGGTGCAGCAGGTCCTCGATCTCCTTGGCCGAGATGTTCTCGCCCTTGCGGATGATCACGTCTTTGCGCCGGCCGGTGAGCACCAGGTGCCCGCCGTCGGTGAGGTACCCGAGGTCGCCGGTGCGCAGGAACCCGTCCTCGTCGAACGCCTCCGCGGTCTGCGCCGGGTCCAGATAGCCCCGGCACACGGCTTCCCCGCGCAGCCGCACCTCCCCGTCGACGATCCGTATCTCCATCCCCCGCGGCGGACGCCCCTCCGCCGTCGCCAGGTTCTCGGCCGTGTCCTGCGGATCCCCCATGGTGATCATCGGTACCTCGGTCATGCCGTAGCCGTGGGTGAGTTGCACGCCCATCTCGCGGACCACGGCGTGGTACACCTCCGGCGGCTTCGGCGCCCCGCCGCCGGCGAGCAGCCGCAGCGTCGGGATGATCTTCTCGCCGGGCCGTTTGCGCTGCTCGGCGAGGAACAGGGAGTAGAAGGCGGTGGAGCCGCCCGCCACCGTCACCCGGTGCCTGCGGTACCCGGCGAGCGCCGCCGGCAGCGCGAACTGCTCGAACAGCACCGCCGGGAAGCCGTACAGCAGGAGCATCACCGTGTAGTCCGGGCCGGCGATGTGCGCGTACGGGAAGGCCATCGAGCCCACGTCGTCGGGTCCGAGGCGCAGCGCGTGGGCGAGGCAGGAGCCGCCCGCGATCAGCGAACGGTCCGTGTGCAGCACGCCTTTCGGGGCGGAGGTGGTTCCCGAGGTCCAGTAGATCCAGCGCACCGAGGTGCCCTCGGCGGGCGGGGGCGGCAGCCGCCCGGGATCGCCGTCGGGCAGTGTGTCGTACGCCTCGAAGACCCCCTTCGCGCCCAGCCGCCGGGCCATCGCCGTGTGGTCGTACCCGCGCCAGGTGCCCGGTACGGCGAAGAACTCCGCCCTGGACTCACGCAGCGCGAAGCCGACCTCCCGGTCCCGGTAGAAGGGGATGACCGGCGACTGCACGGCGCCGAGCCGGGCCAGCGCGAAGGACAGCAGGGCCGTCTCGATGCGGGTGGGCAGCTGCCAGGCGACGACCGTGCCGGGCCGTACGCCCATGCCGTACAGGCCCGCCGCCACCCGCTCGGCGCCCGCGCACAGGCTGCCGAAGGTCAGCGTCCGGTCGTCCTGGAGGAACACCGGACGGTCGGGGGTGAGCGCGGCGCGGCGGGCGAGGAGCTGCCAGAGCGTGCGGGACGTGCTCAGTTCGTGTGCGGCGGTGTCCATCCCCGCCCCCCCTTCGGCTGACCGAGCAGGCTGACCGAGCAAACTGACGGAGCGTCAGACAGTGCGGAGAGCGTAGGGCCGTGCGCCTTGTCGGTCCAGGGGTGCGCGACTAGTCTCCTGCCCGGAGGATTTCTGACAGCCCATCAGATACGGCGGCCGTCAGTATCACGTCAGGCGGAGGGGACCCATGCCCGAACTGCCCCGCATCATCAGCGTCGACGATCATGTGATCGAGCCCGCCCACCTCTTCGAGACCTGGCTGCCGGCGAAGTACCGGGACCGCGGGCCCAAGCCGCTCACCGCCGGGATCGGCGAACTGGCCTATATCGGCGGCAAGTACCGCATCACCATGGACCCGGACGGCCAGCCCACCGACTGGTGGATCTACGAGGACCTGAAGTTCCCCTACAAGCGCAACATCGCCGCCGTCGGCTTCGACCGCGACGAGATGACCCTGGAGGGGATCACCCGGGAGCAGATGCGGCCCGGCTGCTGGGACCCCGTCGAGCGGCTCAAGGACATGGACCTCAACCACGTGGAGGCCAGCCTCTGCTTCCCGACCTTCCCGCGCTTTTGCGGGCAGACCTTCGCCGAGGCCCACGACAAGGAGGTCGCGCTCGCCTGTGTGCGCGCCTACAACGACTGGATGGTGCAGGAGTGGTGCGCGGGCAGCGGCGGCCGGCTCGTCCCGCTGTGTCTGATCCCGCTGTGGGACGTGGACCTGGCGGTCGCGGAGATCCGGCGCAACGCCGAGCGCGGGGTGCGGGCGGTGACCTTCTCCGAGATCCCCACCCACCTCGGGCTGCCCTCCATCCACTCCGGCCACTGGGACCCGTTCTTCGCCGCCTGCCAGGAGACCGGGACCGTCGTCAACATGCACATCGGCTCCTCCTCGCAGATGCCGGCCGCCTCGCCGGACGCGCCGCCCGCCGTACAGGCCTCGCTCAGCTTCAACAACGCGATGGCCTCGATGATGGACTTCCTGTTCAGCGGCGTGCTGGTGAAGTTCCCGCGGCTCAGACTGGCGTATTCCGAGGGCCAGATGGGCTGGGTCCCGTACGCCCTGGAACGCGCCGACGACGTCTGGGAGGAGCACCGCGCCTGGGGCGGCGTGCGCGACCTGATCCCGGAACCGCCGTCGACGTACTACTACCGGCAGATCTTCTGCTGCTTCTTCCGCGACAAGCACGGGATCGCGTCCCTGGATGCCGTGGGCCGCGACAACGCCACCTTCGAGACCGACTATCCGCACGTCGACTCGACCTTCCCGCACACCAAGGAGGTCGCCCTCGACCATGTGAAGGGCCTCGACGAGGAGACCGTGTACAAGCTGATGCGGGGCAACGCGATCCGCATGCTCGGCCTCGACCTGGACCGCTAGTGGACCTGTCGTACACGCCGGAGGAGGAGGACTTCCGGGCGCGGCTGCGGCAGTGGCTGGCCAAGGCGCTGCCCACCCTGCCGGCCGGTCCGTCCCCGCAGGACTGGCCCGCGCGCCGCGCCTACGACCTCGGCTGGCAGCGGATGCTGTACGACGCCGGGTACGCCGACGTGCACTGGGACGCGCCCCCGACGCAGCGGCTGATCTTCCTGGAGGAGACGGAGCGGGCGGGCGCGCCCTATGTGGGCGCGGGCTTCGTCGGGCTGCTGCACGCCGGCCCGACGATCGCCGCGGAGGGCACGGCCGCGCAGCGGGCGCGCTGGCTGCCGCCGATCCTGCGCGGCGAGGAGGTGTGGTGCCAGGGCTTCAGCGAACCGGACGCCGGATCCGACCTCGCCGCGCTGCGCACGCGCGCGTGGCGGGACGGCGACGACTATGTGGTGAGCGGGTCCAAGATCTGGACGTCGCACGCCGAGGTCGCCGACTGGTGCGAACTGCTGGTCCGCACCGACCCCGACGCGCCGCGGCACCGGGGCATCACCTGGCTGGCGATGCCCATGGACGCCCCGGGCGTCACCGTACGGCCGCTGCGCACGCTCGCCGGGTCGGCGGAGTTCGCCGAGGTCTTCCTCGACGAGGTGCGGGTGCCGGTGGCCAACCGGGTCGGCGCGGAGAACGACGGCTGGCGGGTGACCATGGTGACGCTCTCCTTCGAGCGCGGCACGGCCTTCGCCGGTGAGGTGATCGCCTGCCGCCGGGTGCTGGGCGAACTCGCCCGTGAGGCCCGCGCGGGCGGCCGCTGGGACGATGCGGCGCTGCGCCGCAGGCTCGGCGCGCTCAACGCGGAGTTCCGGGCCCTGTGGCGGCTGACGCAGTGGAACGTGAGCGAGGCCGAACGGGTCGGCGGGGTGCCCGGGGCCGGCGGTTCGGTCTTCAAACTGAGGTATTCGCACGCCCGTCAGGAGCTGTACGACACGGCGGCCGACGTCCTCGGCGCGGACTGCCTCGACCTGGACCGGCCGTGGGTACTCGACCGGCTGTCCTCCCTGTCGTACACCATCGCCGCCGGCACCTCGCAGATCCAGCGGAACATCGTGGCCGAACGGATTCTTGGCCTGCCGAAGGGGCGGTGAGCGGCCGGATGCGCTTCCAACTCACCGGCGAACAGAGAGCGTTGCAACACGGGGTGCGGCAGCTGCTGGACCGGCGGCGGGACGCGTGGCAGCCGCGGGCCGCGCTCGGGCCGCCCCGCCTGGACCGGACGCTGTGGCGGGAGCTGGGCGCGGCGGGCCTGTTCGCGCTGCGGCTGCCCGAGGCGGACGGCGGGGCGGGGGCCGGGCTGCCGGAGGCGGTGCTGGCCTTCGAGGAGGCCGGCCGGGCGCTGCTGCCCGGCCCGCTGGTGGCCACCCACCTGGCGGCCGGCACGGTGCCCGGGGCGGCCACCGGGGAGGCGGTGGTGACGGCCGTGGACGGGGGCCTCGTGGAGTGGCTGGCGGCGGCCGACGTGGTACGCGGGGACGCCTCCGCGGCGATGCCGGTGCGGTCCGTGGATCCGCTGACCCCGCTGCACCGGGTGCCTCCGGCCGGGGCCCGGCGCGGGGCCGGGGGCGGTGCCAGGGCCGGGACGGCGGGCGAGGCGGCCGACCCCGTCGCGCCGGACCCCGTGGCGGTCCTGCTCACCGCGGCCGAACAACTGGGCACGGCCACGCGCGTGTGCGAACTGGCCGTGCAACACGCCCGGACGCGTGAGCAGTTCGGACAGCCCGTCGGGGCGTTCCAGGCGGTCAAACATCTGTGCGCGGACATGCTGGTGCGGGCCGAGACGACGCGCGCGGCGGTGTACGCGGCGGCCGTCACCGGTGACCCGGTGGACATCGCGGCGGCCCGGCTGCTCGCCGACGAGGCGGCCGTGCGCGGCGCCCGGGACTGCCTCCAGGTGCACGGCGGCATGGGCTTCACCTGGGAGTCCGAGGTTCATCTCCAGCTGAAACGGGCATGGCTGCGGGCCCGGCGCGGCGGGGGCGGCACGGACGGGGCGGAACTGCTCGCCGCCGATCTGGCCGGCTGACGGCCGGGGAGAACCCGCCGGGCCGCCGGGGTTCCGCACACCCCTCGTGGATGTCACGGATCGTGGCATCAGCGGATCACGGAGCGTCGATATCAGCTTGTGTCCTCCGCATGACTCGTCACGGCCCGGAGTCGGCCGTCCCCTCCGGTACCTTGTGTGGGATGCGAGCGGTTCCGAGCACGAGCCATGCCGGTGTTGCCCCTGGGGTGGCTCCGCATCCGGCGGTGCGCGCCGCTGCTCGCGGGGCGATCGGGGCTTTCGTCCCCGCCCGTGCGGCCCCCCGCCGCGAGCGTCGCACAGTATGCCGCACGCGTACTCCTTCGCGCTGGAATATGCCCGAAGCGCTTGTTGGGGTGACTGTACGTCAACCATGCTGTCTCGTAAGGGAGTCACGTTCCGTGACCCTTGCTGTGGTCGTTGTCCTGCCCATGCAGAAGATGGCTACGATCGTGGCCTTCGTCGTGGTGCTCGTCGCGGCCCTCGTCGTGGCGTGCGCGTGGCGTCGGGTCATGTGTCCGCCGGTTCGGATGGTGTGAGCGGTGCAGGTGCTTCAAGTGCAGCTGGAGATCCGACCCGACCCCGCCGAGGTGGGGCGGGCCCGCAGATGGGCGCGCTCACGGCTCGCCGGGTCCGGGATAGCGGCCGACGAGCAGTTGGCCGAGATCCTGATCCTGCTCGTGTCCGAGCTGGTGACCAACGCCGTGGTGCACACCGGCTGTCCCGCCGTCCTCAGGCTCTCACTGCCCGGTACGGCGGCGGAGCCGGCCACGGTGCGCCTGGAGGTGGCCGACACCAGCGCCCGGGCGCCGGTGCCGCGGTGTGCCGGCGGCGAGGCGACCGGCGGCCGGGGTCTCGCGCTCGTCGACGGCCTCGCCGACCGCTGGGGCTGGAGCCCGGAGGGCGGGGGCAAGCGCATCTGGTGCGAACTCGACCGGTGCGACCGGCCCCGGGGGAGCGCGGCGGCGGCGTACGGGGGCGGCGGATCCGCGTACGAGGGGCTGGCGTTCGAGGCGGTGTAGCCGCAGGGCACGGCGATGCGCCGGTCCATGCATCCGTGCGCACCCCGTATGAAGAGGGCATAAGCAATAAATCCCCGTACGGGTGTTGACGCGTCGTGACCGTTTGATCACGCTTGTGGTCTGCGATTCGCCGCGAGGGGACGGCAAGGGCTCGGTGACGGAAGCCCTTGTCGAGTGTGGGTCGGGCCGGAGCCCCGGAAGAAGCCTCAGACAATGGCCACCGGGGCGACCGGCGTACCCGTGGCGCCGACGAACGGTTCGGGCATCGCCGACAACAGGAAGGCATACCGGCCCGCTTCTCCACAGGCTGTGGACAACTCTTCGAGATTCCAGTTCTGCCCCTGGAGCATCCCCATCTCCACCAGGTCGAGGGCGTGCACGGGCAGCCACAGCCCGTCGATCTCGGGCGGGAAGACCTCGAAGGTGAGCGTGTCGTTCGCGACGGCCGCGACGTCGCGCGCGTGGAACCACTCCGGGGTGCGCACCGAAAGACCCGGCGAGGGATGGGCGTAACCGTGCTTGTCGCCCGCGAGGTACACCCGCATCTGCCCCGTGCGCACCAGCACCACGTCACCGGCCCGCACCCGGGTGCCGGCCAGTTCCTCGGCCGCCTCCAGATCCTCCGGGGTGACCGCGTGCCCGCCCTCCAGCCGGTCCACGCCACGCGCGCGTGCCACATCCAGCAGCACCCCGCGGGAGACCAGGTGCCGGACCTTGTCGATGCCGCCGAACTCCGCGCCGCCGTGCGCCGACACCGTGTGGGCGGACCGCCCGTTGTAGAGCCTCCCGGAGTGCGAGACATGGGTCAGTGCGTCCCAGTGTGTGCCGGCCTGAAGGCCCATCGTCACGGCGTCGTCGCTGCACGCGACCGTCCCCGGCCCGAAGACCTCCTGGTTGATCTGCACCATCGCGTGCAGCGGATTGACCCGGCCGGGGATCATCCCGGTCTGCACACCGTCCCGGTGCAGCGGCAGCGCGAGCGGGATTCGGCGCCCGCAGCGGACGGTGGCCGCGG
The DNA here is from genome assembly GCF_040298665.1 of Streptomyces sp. NPDC001508. Taxonomy (NCBI): domain Bacteria; kingdom Bacillati; phylum Actinomycetota; class Actinomycetes; order Kitasatosporales; family Streptomycetaceae; genus Streptomyces; species Streptomyces sp. NPDC001508. The sequence goes on along the minus strand of NZ_JBEPAP010000040.1, from coordinate 17,134 downwards.
CCTGCCGGACCACCTCGTCGGTGATCAGGTTCAGGGTGCCGATCTCGTCGTCCGCCCCCCAACGGCCCCAGTTGTTCACACGCTTGGCGATGGCGTGGAACTCGTCGGGCAAGGACATCGTGGCCTCCCGGGGCTTGTCTCCGGCTGTCTGCGGCGCCATAAAATCTAACGGTCCGTCAGAAACCGCGGGAAGGGGCCGGGCGTGGGGAACTTCTTGGCAGGCAAGGCCGTCGCCGTCACGGGCGCCGGGCGGGGCATCGGCCGCGCGGTCGCCCTCGCGGCGGCGGCCGAGGGAGCGCGGGTCGTCGTCAACGACTACGGCGTGGCGACTGACGGCACCGCGCCGAGCAGCGAGGTCGCCGACAGCGTGGCCAAGGAGATCGAGACGGCGGGCGGCGAGGCGGTCGCGGTCGCCGACGACGTCTCCACGATGGCCGGCGGCCGGCGGGTCGTCGAGACGGCCCTGTCGGCGTACGGCCGCCTCGACGGGGTCGTCTGCGTCGCCGGGATCCTGCGGGAACGGATGCTGTTCAACATGTCCGAGCAGGAGTGGGACCCGGTGCTCGCCACCCATCTCAAGGGCACGTTCACCGTGTTCCGCGCCGCCGCCGCGGTCATGCGCGAACAGCGGTCCGGCACGCTGATCGGCTTCACCAGCGGCAACCACCAGGGCTCGGTGTCCCAGGCCAACTACAGCGCCGCGAAGGGCGGCATCATCTCCCTGGTCCGCAGCGCGGCGCTCGGCCTGCACCGGTACGGGGTGACCGCCAACGCCGTGGCGCCCGTGGCCCGCACCCGGATGTCGGCCGGGGTCCCGATGGAGCTGACGGAGATCGGCGAACCGGAGGACGTCGCCGCGCTCGTGGTCTACCTGCTCTCCGACCGCGCCCGCGAACTGCCCGTCACCGGCCAGGTGTACACGATCGCCGGCCCCAAGATCGCCGTCTGGGCCCAGCCCCGCGAACTGCGCGCCGCCTACACGGAGGGCACCTGGACCCCGGAACGCATCGCCGACTTCCTGCCCGGCACGGTAGGCACCGACCCGATGCCCCTGCTGTCCCAACTGCCGGCAATGGCAAAGGCAGCCCGCTCAAACACCCACCCAAACACATGACTCCGCCACCGGGCAGCGCCCCAATAGGGGCGCGGCGCTACAGCGACATGCGGCTCCGCCGCGCGGAAAGCCCACGGCCCGACAGTCCCCGAAGGAGCGCGGGGAACTGCGCGACAAGCCCCACCGCACCGGCAGCCGGCCGACAGCGCCCGTCCCCACGGCGCGCCCCCGCCCCGGCCCCACCGCACCGGCAGCCAACGGCCGGCGCCCGCCACAGCGCGCAAAGGGGCGCGGGGAACTGCGCGACAAGCCACAGCGCGCCCGCAGACAACGGCCGGCGCCCGCCCCCACGGCGCGACCCCGCCCCAGCCCACCGCACCCGCAATCGGCCGACAACGCCCGCCCAACGGCGCGCGACCCCGCCCCCGCCCAACGCCCCGCGCAGGGAGACGCACCATGGAGTTCGGCTTCACGCCAGAGGACAACGCATTCCGCTCCGAGGCCCGCGACTGGCTCGCCGCGCACGCCGGCGCCACCCAGGACCGCCGCTCCTGGGAACGCACGCTCGGCAAGGCCGGCTGGATAGGTCTGGGCTGGCCGGAGCCGGGCTACGGCAACCGCACCGCCGGCCTCACCCAGCAGGTCGCCTGGGCCGAGGAGTACGCCCGCTCGGGCGCGCCCCCACGCTCCGGGCACATCGGCGAGAACCTGCTCGCCCCCACCCTCATCGCGCACGGCACCGCTGAGCAGAAGGCCCGCTTCCTGCCGCCCGTCGCGGCCGGCGAGGAGCTGTGGTGCCAGGGCTACAGCGAACCGGGCGCGGGTTCCGACCTGGCGGGCGTACGCACCACCGCCGTACGCGGGCCGCACGGCTACCGCGTCAGCGGCCAGAAGATCTGGACCTCCCTCGCCCACGAGGCCGACTGGTGCTTCGTGCTGGCCCGCACGGACCCGGACTCCCGCCGGCACCACGGGCTCAGCTTCCTGCTCGTACCCATGGACCAGCCGGGCCGGATCGAGGTCCGTCCGATCCGGCAGCTGACAGGCACGAGCGACTTCAACGAGGTCTTCTTCGACGGGGCGCACGCACGCGTGGAGCACGTCGTCGGCGGTGAGGGCGCGGGCTGGCGGGTGGCGATGAGCCTGCTCGGCTTTGAACGCGGGGTGTCGACGCTCGCCCAGCAGATCGGCTTCGCGCGGGAACTGGAGCAGGTCGTGCGCACGGCCGTGCGGACCGGCGCGGCAGCGGACCCGGTCCTGCGCGCCGGCCTCGTCCGGCTGTGGGCCGAACTGCGCACCATGCGCTGGAACGCCCTGCGCACCCTGGGCGGCGCGGACGACCCGGGCGCGCCCAGCGTGGCCAAGCTGCTGTGGGCGGGCTGGCACCAGCGGCTGGGCGAACTGGCGGTGCGGGTGCGGGGCGCGGCGGCCGCCGCAGGACCGGCGGACTGGTCCCCGCAGCAGCCGTACGCACTGGACCCGGCGCAGCACCTGTTCCTGTTCTCCCGGGCCGACACCATCTACGGCGGCTCCGACCAGGTTCAGCGCACCATCATCGCCGAGCGTGTGCTCGGCCTGCCGAGGGAGCCAAAGGGGTCGAGGGGAGTCGTGTGATGCGCGGTGTGGTGTTCGACGGTGAGCGGATACGGGTCGTCGACGACCTTCGGGTACGGGATCCGGGCCCGGGCGAGGTGCTGGTCGCGGTCGCCGCGGCCGGGCTGTGCCACAGCGATCTGTCGGTAGTGGACGGCACCATACCTTTCCCGGTTCCGGTGGTGCTGGGCCATGAGGGCGCAGGGGTGGTGGAGGCGGTCGGTGTGGGCGTAACACATGTGGCCCCCGGCGACCATGTGGCGTTATCCACGCTCGCGAACTGTGGCACATGTGCGGACTGCGACCGCGGCCGGCCGACCATGTGCCGCCGGGCCATCGGCCGCCCGGGCCGGCCGTTCACCCGTGGCGGGGAGCCGCTGTTCCAGTTCGCGTCCAACTCGGCCTTCGCGGAACGCACGGTCGTCAAGGCGGTGCAGGCGGTCCGCATTCCGAAGGACGTCCCGCTGCCGTGCGCCGCGCTGATCGGCTGCGGGGTGCTGACCGGGGTGGGGGCCGTGCTCAACCGGGCCCGGGTGGAGCGCGGGGACAGCGTGCTGGTGATCGGCGCGGGCGGGATCGGTCTGAACGTCGTCCAGGGCGCCCGGATCGCGGGCGCGCTGCGGATCGTGGCGGTGGACGCCAATCCGGCGAAGGAGGCGGTGGCCCGGCGGTTCGGCGCGACCGACTTCCTGACCTCGACGGACGCGGTGCGGGATGTCCTGCCGACCGGCGCGGACCACGCCTTCGAGTGCGTCGGCCACACCGACCTGATCCGCCGGGCGGTCGATCTGCTGGACCGGCACGGGCAGGCGGTCCTGCTCGGGGTGCCGCCGGCCACGGCCGAGGCGTCCTTCCTGGTCTCCGCCATGTACCTGGACAAGTCGATCCTCGGCTGCCGCTACGGCTCGGCACGCCCGCAGCGCGACATCGCCCTGTACGCCGAGCTGTACCGCCAAGGGCGGCTGCTGCTGGACGAGTTGGTGACCGGAACCTACCCGGTCGAGGACTTCGACAGGGCCCGGGCGGACGCGGCGGCGGGACGGCTGGCCCGGGCGGTGCTGACCTTCTGACCGTCCGCGCGGAAGGTGCGCCGGTACGCGGTGGGTGTGACACCGAGCGCCGTCTGCAGATGCTGGCGCATCGACTGGGCCGTGCCGAAGCCCGCGTCCCGGGCCACCTGGTCGACGGAGAGGTCGGTGGACTCCAGCAGGTGCCGGGCGCGTTCGACGCGCTGCTGGGTGAGCCACTGGCCGGGGCTGACGCCGACCTCCTCGCGGAAGCGGCGGGTGAAGGTGCGTACCGACATGGCCTCCTGCTCGGCCAGGTCGCGCAGCTGGATCGGCTCGTTCAGGCGGCCCAGCGCCCAGGCGCGGGCGGCGGTCGTGGTGGCCGACTGCGGCTCCGGCACCGGCCGGTGGATGTACTGCGCCTGGCCGCCGTCGCGGTGCGGCGGTACGACCATGCTGCGGGCCACCTCGTTGGCGACGGCGGTGCCGTGGTCGCGGCGCACGAGGTGCAGGCGATGCCCCGCTCTCGAAGGGTGTCGACCATGGTCACAAGGTCCAGGAGGGACCGTGCGAAGCGGGCCGCCGAGACGACGCCAAAGGGAAGGGGGGAGGGGTGGGGTATGCCCCCTTGAAGGGGTATTGCTCGACCGCCACGTCTTACCGGCCAAGATCGCGCCACGGTTTCAGGGCCGCTCAAGGCTTGATGGCCAGGGCTCGGAATTCTTCGTGAAGGGACCGCAAGTGGCGCCACAGAGACGTACTGGAAGGCCAGGTTTCCAGATGCTGGACCTCGTCCGGCTCCATGGCTCTGCCCGTAGCTTGCGCATTTGCCACCATCATGGCAATGCACTGGATCGAAATGATCCTCTCGGCGATCTCCAATGCTCGGCCATCTGATCCCGTTACGGCGTACAGCCGACGTAGGCGTCGATCGACCTCGTCGACGACCTCCTCGATCGCGTCCATCAGCGACCGGAACTCGTGGAACTGATCTCCCTTACTTTTGTTTGTCTCTGGGACTTTCCGAAACTTGACGGCGAGATCGACAAGTTTCCATAGCATCAAGTGCACATCGACGGCAGTACGGCAATGCTCTGCGCCCACGGGGTCGGTGTAGTAGTTGACGGTCATGAGACCGCCCACGACGGTGTAATCGGTGCCGACCCTCGCGCCGGCAAACTCCTGGCGATCGGCGTTGAACTGCTGACCTACGTACTGATTCTGCTGGTGGAATCTAGTTTCACCCACCGAGCGCCCCAAGCATGGCGGCGACCTGACTCCCAATGCCCGTGGCCAGGCTGCCCATCTCAAGAACCCGTCGCAGCCGCCCTCCCGTCTCTACGGTGTCGCCAGACACTGCGGCATCACGGGCGGCTTCCAGCTCCGCCTGTGCCTCGGGAGGCAGGGGTGGCTCCATCCGCTGCGCTTGCCTCAGGAGGCCGTTCAGTCCAGCAGTAAGATCCGCCATCGAGGTCGGCGTTCCGACGATCATGTTCTCGGCGTTGTGCTGAACGCCGACGGTTTGGTTGGCCTGGTTGAAGGTTGCCACCCGGTCACAGTACGGCGAGCTCTACTTGGCGAGCAATGCGCACGTTGCTTCAACTCCACTCTCCCGCAGAGGTGTTCAACGGAGGCGATGCCCTGACGGCAATGGTGGCAACGCGAAGGAGCCGAGCCAGAGTCGGCCCCGCTTGACCAGTTCGAAGCCGGATACCGGGAGGGCGAACGCAAGGTCGTAGTCAGGGACGCTGTCTTGTTGGCTCATCGCATCAGCGTAGCGAGGGCGGGCTCGCACGCGGCCTCATTTTGAGAGGCGGCTCACATGCAGTGACCTGCGCTTTTCCCTTGCGTGGCGTGTACGTTTGCGGGTCCCCCCCGTGACGTAGGCGGGGCGGATGTGTCTTCAGGAAGGGGAAGTCCGCGATACAGGAACACGTGTGGCGTCGCGCGCTGGTGCGCTCTGACATGAAGCCCGCAGAGAAGTTGGTCGGCGTCGCGATGGGGTTGTACGCGGACTACGAGACGGGCGAGAACGTGTGCCCCTCCAACGGGACGATCGCCAGGGAGCTCGGCTACGGCGGGAAGGCTCCAGAGCAGACGGTCAACAAGATCGTTGGCCAGGCTGCGTAAAGAGGGCTGGCTCGCGAAGACAGGCAAGGTGCCGGACGGTCCAGTGATCTGGACCTTGGCAAGGTCAAGCAAGAGGAACAGCGGCGACGCTGGTTCGGCGACGCGTACGCGGCTCCCATGCCGGTGGAGTTCGACTACGACGGCTTGACCGACCGGCTCCATGAAGCGGGGCAAGAGCCGCCCCCTTTCTGATCAGGCATGACGAAGCCCCGCCTTCTGGTGAGAGCGGGGCCAGTCGAGCGAGGCAGGCTACGCGTCTTGTTCGTCGTCGGCGGTGTGGTTCCACTCCACGGTCATGTAGTCGTCCACGGTCATCTTCGCCGCCTTCTTGAAGCCGTTCGTGTGCATCGTGCGTGATCGTGGTGACGAACTTGACCCACGCTCGACGGACGGGGAGCGGAGTGCTCGGCCAGTCCTGAATCAGGCCAGCGATGCCCGATACGGGGTCGATCGGGGGCAGGCCAGTGACACCGGACAGCTTCTCGTCGACCTCGTCGAGCCTGGCCCGGATCGCCTCGGTACCGGCCGTCATCTGGGACAGGGTGATGGACCCGGAGGCGTAGGACAAGGCCAACCCGTCGAGCCGTTCCCGTAGGGTCTGCGCTTCCTGGTGAAGGTGGGCCGAGTCGTCCCGGCACCTTCGCGATCTGCGGCGTCTCCACCAACGGCCTGATCCAGACCCACTTCGTGCCCGCCGCCCACGACCACGGCATGCCCATCACGGCGGCGGCCTCGCTGCTCGCGGTCATCGGCGTGTTCGACGTGGTCGGCACGATCGCCTCCGGCTGGTTCACCGACCGCTTCGAGCCGCGCCGTCTGCTCGCCGTGTACTACGCCCTGCGCGGGATCTCCCTGCTCTTCCTGCCCATGCTGCTCGGGCCGAGCATCCACCCGCCGATGGTCTTCTTCATCGTCTTCTACGGCCTCGACTGGGTCGCCACCGTGCCACCCACCCTCGCCCTGTGCCGCGAGCAGTACGGCACGGACAGCGCCATCGTCTTCGGCTGGGTCCTCGCCTCCCACCAGATCGGCGCGGCCCTCGTCGCCTACCTGGGCGGCGTCTGCCGTGATGTCTTCGGCTCCTACGACATGGTCTGGTACGCCTCCGGCACCCTGTGCGCGGCAGCGGCCCTCATGGCCCTGATCATCCGCCGCCACCCACCGACCCCGGCAACGGCCGCCCACCCGGTCGGTCCGGCCCGCCTGGACCGGCAACTCGGCTAGGGCGTGTTTCGAAAGTAGCGTCGTCCGCCCGGAGGGCGGGCCGGACGGGACCTTCGAAACACGCCCTAGAGGAAGCGGCCGCAGTGGAACAGCAGGGGTGGGGTGTTCTGGGCGGGGGTGCCCAGGGTGGTCACCCGGCCCACCACGATCAGATGGTCGCCGCCCGTGTGCACCGCGTGGATCGTGCAGTCGATCCATGCGGCGGTCCCGGCGAGCCGGGGGGAGCCGGTGACCGGGGCGGCGTCGTGGGGGACGTCCGTGAACTTGTCCGCGCCGCTCACCGCGAAGGCGCGGCACAGGTCGCCCTGGTCCGCGGCGAGGACGTTGACGCAGAAGACGCCCGCGCGGGCGATGCGCGGCCAGGTCGTCGACGTACGGCCCACCATGAAGGCGACCAGCGGGGGATCGAGGGAGAGGGAGGAGAAGGACTGGCAGGCGAAGCCGGCCGGGGAGGTCTCGCCCTGGGCGGCCGGTGCCGTGATCACCGTCACGCCGGTCGCGAAGTGGCCGAGCACCCGGCGGAACTCCGTCCGGTCCACCGGCGCCCGCTCGTCCTCGCGGACGCATCGCAGATCGGGGCGCGGCAGCGGCTCGACGGGGCCGGCGGAGCCCGGCACGGACCTGAGGTAGCGGACGGCGGCGGCCGCCATCCCTGCGTGTCCCATCACACCCCACATTGAAGCTGACGATCCGTCAGATAGGAAGCCCCGGCGGCGGAAGCCGGCGACCCCGGGAAGGGGAGTCCTGGAGCCCGCGGTGGTTCAGAAGCGGGCAGCGCTGGAATCCGGTGGTCCTGGAAGCGGGTCTGCTCGGAAGTGGGTCGTCCTGGAAGCGGGTAGCGCTGGAATCCAGCCGTCCCGGAAGCCTGTGGCCGGACTCGGTGGTCCCGGAGACGGGCGGCTCTGGAACCCGGTGGTCCGGGAACGGGCTGTGCCGTTGAGGCGTCGTGGCGGTCAGCGGCCCTTGAAGACGGCATCTCGGCGCTCGGCGAAGGCTGTCAGGCCCTCCTGGGCGTCTTGGGTGGTCATGTTGATCTCCTGGGCCGTCGCCTCGGCGGTGAACGCGGTGGCCCGGTCGGCGTCGAGGGAGGCGTTGACGAGCTGCTTGGTGAGGGCGAGCGCCCGGGTCGGCCCGGCGGCCAGCCGCTCCGCCCACAGCCCCGCCGTCCTCGCCAACTCCCCGTCCGGCACGACCCGGTTGACGAGCCCCAGCCGCTGCGCGTCCGCCGCGCACAGGGCCTCGCCGAAGAACATCAGCTCCTTGGCGCGCTGCGGGCCGACCAGCCGGGGCAGGAGATAGGCGCCGCCGCCGTCCGGCACCAGGCCGCGGCGCACGAACACCTCGATGAAGCGGGCCGATTCGGCGGCCAGGACCAGATCGCAGGCGAGCGCGAGATGCGCGCCGAGGCCGGCCGCCGTGCCGTTCACCGCGGCCAGCACCGGCTTCTCACAGTCCAGTACGGCCGCGATCAGCCGCTGCGCCCCGAGCCGCAGCATGCGCGCCACATCACCGGCGACCCGCTCGCCCCTCGCCGTGCCGCCCCGCAGGTCCGCCCCCGCGCAGAAGCCGCGCCCGGTCCCGGTGAGCACCACGGCCCGTACGTCCGGGTCGGCGGACGCCTGCGCCAGCAGCGCGATGAGGCGCTCGCGCAGCTCGGGGGTGAGGGCGTTCAGCGCCTCGGGCCGGTCGAGCGTGATGCGCGAGACGCGGTCGCGCACCTCGTGCCGTATCCCCGTCACCGCGCCACCGGACGCCCCCGCCGGCGCCTTGCCGGTCACCGGCACACCGCCAGCGCGTCCAGGGCCACCGCGCCCTGCCCCTGGGGCAGCACCATCAGCGGGTTGATGTCCAGCTCGGCCAGTTCGCCGCCGAGTTCCAGGGCCATGCGCTGCACCCGCAGGACGACTTCGACGAGCGCGTCGAGATCGGCCGGCGGCCGCCCCCGCACCCCGTCGAGCAGTGCCCGTCCGCGCAGTTCGCCGAGCATGTCCCGGGCCTGCTCCTCGCCGAACGGCGGCACCCGCACGGCCGTGTCCCGCAGCACCTCGACCAGCACCCCGCCGAGGCCCACGGTGACGGTCGGCCCGAACAGGTCGTCGTGGGTGACGCCGACGACCATCTCCACGCCCCGCTCGACCATCTGGCACACCAGGACGCCGTCCAGCGAGACGTCCTCGTACCGCGCGGTGTCGGTCAACTCGCGGTAGGCGTCCCGCACCTGGCTCGCCGACGTCAGCCCGATCCGCACCAGGCCCAGCTCGGTCTTGTGGGCGATCCGCGTCCCGGACGCCTTCATCACCACCGGATAGCCGACCTGCCCGGCCGCCCGCACGGCGCCCGCCGCGCTGGTCACCAGCTGCTCGCGCGGCACCCGGATGCCGTAGGCGCGCAGCAGTTGCTGCGCCGCGTGCTCGCTCAGCTGCTGCCCCGGCCGCAGCAGTGCCCGCGCCTTGCGGAAGGAGGGCGAGGGGGAGCGTGGCGCCTCCTCGAAGGGGGAGCGGTAGGCGCGTACGAAGCGGTGGTGGTCGAGGTAGGCGCGGACGGCGGTGAGGCAGTTGCCGACCGTGCGGAAGGTGGCCACCCGGGAGGAGCCGAGCAGGACCTCGCGGTAGGCGGGCTCGGTGCCCACCGGCGACCCCCACACCACGCACACCAGCTTGTCGGTGGTCTCCGCCGCGTCCACCAGGTCCCGTACGAGCCGGTCGCTCAGCGGCGGGAACGGCCCGGTGATCGGGCAGATGAGCACCCCCACCTCGGGGTCGGCGAGAATCGCGTCGATGATCTTCCGGCCGCGTTCGTCGCCGACCGGATGGCCGCCGTTGTCGACCGGGTTGGCCACGCTCAGATACTCCGGTATCCACTGGTGCAGCTCCGCCTGCCGGCCGGCGGACAGCTCCGGCAGGTGGAGTCCCGCGCCGGCCGCCAGGTCGGCGACATGCGCGCCCGTGCCGCCGGAGATCGAGTAGACGACGACACCGTCGGCGCGCGGGGGCCGGGACCGGGCCAACAGGGCGGCGGTGTCCTGGAGTTCGTCCAGCCCGTCGACCCGGATCACTCCGTACTGCCGCATGGCCGCGTCGACCACGTCGTCCGCTCCGGTCAGCTTGCCGGTGTGGGAGGCGGCGGTGCGGGCCCCCGCCTGCGTGCGTCCCACCTTGACCGCGACCACCGGCACCCGGCGCCGGGCGGCCCGGTCCGCGGCCAGCAGGAAGGAGCGGCCGTCCTTGAGGCCCTCCACATAGCAGGCGATGGCGCCGACCTCGGGGCGCTCGGCGAAGTAGGAGATGAAGTCGGCGCTCTCCAGGTCGGCCTCGTTGCCGGTGGGCGCCCAGTGGGAGAGCCGGATGCCCAGTTCCTGGAGGGCGAAGACCGGGCGCCCCTGGTGGCCTGACTGGGTGATGAGCGCGATCGCGGGCCCCTGGAGGTCGTCCCGGAACCGTTCGAAGGCGTTGAGGTTGGTGTTCGGCCCGAGCAGCCGCAGCCCGGAGTCCCGTACGGCGGCGGCGAGTTCGGCCTGGGCCGCGGCGCCCGCCGCACCGGTCTCCGCGAACCCGGAGGCGAAGGCGACCGCGAACCGCGCCTTGGCGTCGGCGAGTTCCGCGATCAGCGGCAGGGGGTCGGCGACCAGCAGCACCGCGAGGTCGACGCGTTCGGGCAGGTCGGCGACGGAGGCGGCGCAGGGGATGCCGAAGACGGCCGGCCGGGTCGGATGCACCGGGTGCACCCGTGCCCCCACCTGGTCGGCCCAGGACAGGAGTTGCCGGGTGATACCGGTGTTCGGCCGGCCCTCCGTGTCCGAGGCGCCGATCACGGCGACGGACCGGGGGCGGAAGAAGCGGTCCAGGTCCGGTACGTCCGCGTGCAGCGGCCGTCCGCTGACGTCGAGGTCGTCCACGTCGGCCGCCCGGCCGTGGACGGCGGCCCCGGGGCGCTGCTCGTCGCAGGCGATGATCCGGGCCCGGCGGGAGTCGGTGGTGAGGGTGCCGTGGGTCGATCCAAGCATCGGTCCGCCCGCTCCTGTGTGACAGCACAATTAACTGACGCTACGTCAGATTACTGAACTGACGCAGCGTCAGGAACGCCTGTGCGGGCAAAGTCACTTGAGACGTGGCTGCCGCCGGCTTCGCAGTCCCCGTGCCGGCCGGCTTCGCAGTCCCCGTGCCGGCCGGCGTTGCGCTCGCTGTGTCGTCCCGCGTTGCGCTCGCTGTGTCGTCCCGCGTTGCGCTCGCTGTGTCGGCCCGGGGTGCGCTTGCCGTGCTGTCCGCCTCACGCTCCCCGTGATGATCGCGTCGCGATCTTCTTCGCTATCTTCTCGGCGTCGAGTGCCACTTCACGGAGCATGCCGCTGATGGGGTTGGTGAAGCCGGTGAAGTACAGGCCGGGGGCGTTTGCCGGGGTGTGACCGCCGTGCACGACCGGCCTGCCGCGCGCGTCGAGTACGTCGAGATGGCCGACCAGGCCCTCCAGGGCGCGCGTGTACCCGGTGGCGGCGATCACGGCGTCGGGCGACAGCCGGCCGCCGTCGGCGAGGGCCACCTTGCCGTCCTCGAAGCCCTCGACGGCGGCCACGACCTCGACCCGGCCGGACCGTACGGCGTCGACGAGGCCCACGTCCTGCACCGGGATCGCCCCCGCGGTGACCCGGCTGTACAGCCCGGTCTCCGGTCGCGGCAGCCCGTACGCGGACAGGTCGGGCACGCTCATCCTCGCCATCGGCCGGGCGAGCCGGTCGACGAGCGCGACGGGCAGGCGCCGTACCAGTACGGCCGAGTGCTGGGCGGGCCACCCCGCCGTGGACCGCCGCACGATGTGCGGGGCGGTGCGCACGGACAGCCGCACCCGAGATGCGCCCCCCTCCACCAGGTCGACGGCGATTTCCGCGCCGGTGTTGCCCGCCCCGACGACCAGCACGTCACGCCCGGCGTACGGCTCGGCGTTGCGGTACTCGCCGGCGTGCAGGAACGTGCCCAGGTACGCGTCGCGCCCCGGCCAGTCGGGCACGTACGGGGTGTGGTTGTACCCGGTGGCGACCACCACCGCACTGCCGGTCAGCTCACGGCCGCCGGAGGCGCGCAGCAGCCAGCCCGTCCCGTCGGCCGACCGCTCGACGCGGAACACCTCGACCCCGGTGACGATCTCCAGTGCGTGGAACTCGGCGTACTTCTCCAGGTACCGCACCACGTCGTCGCGTGCCACCCAGCGCCCGAACCGGCGTGGGATCGGCAGCCCGGGCAGTGCTGACAGGCGGCGGGTGGTGTGCAGCCGGAGCCGGTCGTAGTGGCGCCGCCAGGACGCCCCGACCCGGTCGGCCTTCTCCAGGACGACGGCCCGTACGCCACGGGTCCGCAGCGCGTGCGCGGCGGCCAGCCCGCCGGGTCCGGCGCCGATCACATAGACGGGGCGGTCGGCGGGTGTCGTGGGGTGCTGCGCGGAGGCGCGGGAGACGGCCATGAGCGCGAGCGTAATCACGCACATCGTTGATGGGTCTCGGTCAAGACCGGAATTGGTACCGGATTGATCACGGGTGTGGGGGGAGTGGGCGGGGTTTGTGACATGCGGCACTCGGATGTGCGCGAATCCCGGTGTGTGCCCGCGCGGTCCGCCCGGTTGCGGACAAGTCCGGTTGCGGTCAAGTTCCTTTGGTTCCAAGGGATGTTGCGGTGGTCCGGTTGCGGTGCCGGCCTTGCGTGCGCGCCGGGCGTCCGCTGAACTAGCTGAACTGACATACCGTCAGATTCGAAGCGGCGGGCGGGGAGGGTCCATGGACACGATCTGGCTCAGCGGTGCCGAGTGGCTGGCGGTGCTGCGCGTCGGGCTCGGGCTGTGGTGGCTGGAGAGCTGGCGGCACAAGGACAGGAAGGCCTGGCTCCGGCGCGGCAGCGGCATCACATGGGCCGCGGACATCGCGGCGAAACACCGCTGGACCCTGGTCCGCTCCGGCTTCGACATCGTGGTGAAACCCCGGCCGAGGACGATGGCGTACGTCGTCCTGTACGCGGAACTCGCCCTCGGCGTCGGCCTGGTGCTGGGCTTTCTGACCCCGCTCGCGCTGGCCGGCGGGGCGCTGCTGAACCTCGTCTACTTCGTCCTCATGATCCACGACTGGGCCGAGCAGGGGCAGAACTCGATGATGGCGCTCATCTCGGTCGTCGGGCTGTTCGGCATGGCGTGGCAGACGTGGTCCCTCGACGCCGCGCTCGGGTGGTTCTGATGCGTGCGGAGGGTTTCGACCGACCGGAGGTCGACGCCTTCACCCGGCCGTACTGGGACGCGGCGGCCGACGGCCGGCTCCTGCTGCGCCGCTGCCGGGCCTGCGGCCGGGCGCACCACTACCCGAGGGAGTTCTGCCCGCACTGCTGGAGCGAGGACGTCGGCTGGGAGCGGGCGAGCGGTCGGGCGACGCTCTACACCTGGTCCGTGGTGCACCGCAACGACCTGCCGCCCTTCGGTGAGCGCACGCCGTACGTCGCCGCCGTCGTGGACCTCGCGGAGGGGCCGCGGATGATGACGGAACTGGTGGACTGCGACGCGACAGCCCTCCGGGCGGGCGCGGATCTGACGGTGACGTTCCGCGTCGGCGTGCCCGTGTTCCGCCCCACATAGCCCCTCCGGGGATGCCGCGGTGTGGTGTCGTTGCGTGTGCGGCGCCGTTGTGGCTGGTCGCTCCCCCAAGTTCTCGGCTTCGCTCGAACAGGGGGGACCCCCATCGCGGCGGAGCCGCAAATCGATACAGCCTCGCGCCCCTTCGGGGCGTTGGCCGGACGTTCGCGGCGGCCTGGCAGCGCATGGCGGGCGGCCCGGCCGACGGCCTCCGCCAGCGGCAACGGCTGTACCGCCTCGGCGAGTTGACGGCACCTGAGCCGACGCCGCAGGGCCGGGCGAGGGCGGCGGGACCGCCGGACCGGGAGCTGGTGCGCCGCTGGTACGAGGAGTTCACCGCGGCGGTCGGCCGGCCCGCCTCCGCGGCCTTCGCCGCCGACTGGGCCGACAGCCGCATCGCGCACGGCGGCGTCACCGTCTGGGAGATCCCCGACGGCACCCCCGTCACCATGGCCGCGGTCACCTCGAAGATCGCGGACCAGATCCGGGTGACCACCGTGTACACCCCGGCCGACCTGCGCGGACGCGGTTACGCGGGGGCCGTCACCGCGATGGTGAGCCAAGCGGCACGGCAGGCGGGCGCCCAGGAGGTCCTGCTGTTCACGGACCTCGCCAACCCGACGAGCAACGGCCTGTACCAGAGGATCGGATACCGGCCCGTCGCCGACTTCGCGGTGTACGGGTTCGGCACGGGCGAGTAGCCGGGCGCGGGCTTACGGCCACAGCAGTTCCCGGGCCCAGCGCCCTTCCCGGTGCGTGTAGGTGAGGCGTACATGGCGGCGGTGCGCGTCCCCCTGGAAGAACTCGACCTCCGCCGGGCGGAGCCGGTACAGCGTCCAGGTCGGTACCGGCGCCGTCGGATCCTCCTGAGCCTGCCGCCAGGCGGCCTCCGAGGCGCGCCGCAGCTCCTCCGGCGACGGCAGCACCTCGCTCTGGCGGCCGGTGAGCGCCGCGGCCAGCGCCCCCGTCGAACGCGCGTGCAGGTCCGCCTGGCCCTGTTCCGGCGGGGCCGGCGCGACCGGCCCCCGCACCCGGACCTGACGGCCCAGCACCGGCCAGTAGAAAGCGAGGGCCGCGTACGGCCGTTCGGCCAGCTGGCGGCCCTTGCGGCTGGTGGCGTGCGTGGCGAACGACCAGCCCGCCGGGTCCGCGCCGTGCAGCATCACGATCCGCACGTCCGGCCTGCCGTCCGCGTCCGCCGTCGCCAGCGACATCGTGTGCGGCTCGGGCTGACCGGCCGCTACCGCCTCCGCGAACCACGTGGTGAACAGGGGCAGGGGGGTGTCGGGGGCGGCGGCCGGGTCGAAGGGCGGCAGCTCCGTGACCGCCGGGTCCCACACCCGCAGCGACCGCAACAGCTCGTGAAGATCGGTTTCCATGGGCCGAGTATGACCCGGCCGTCACTCCGGCGACGGATCCTTATCTCGGTGAGCCAGGATGCCTGGCCGCTGGACATGGGCCCGGCGAAGATCGACGCCGTACCGGACGACAGCGACCGAGAGGTACGGGCCGGATGAACGGCGTGCCGGCCCACGCGCGCCGGCGATGTCGCCGAGCACTCCGCGCAGATCGGTGCCGCATCTTGACGGCTCGGCGGTGCACCGTACGACGACGCGGCACCGGAATCGATCGCGGACGCGGCACCGGAATCGCACTCGCTCGATTCCGGACGGGCCAAGGGGCCTTGTCGCGCAGGGGGTCGAGCGGGACGGCTCATTGTTCGGGCCGCTTCCGAACGCGCAGGACCGGCCGAATCGCGGATGCTTGAAAGCATCTGCCGTAACAACTCCGGCCAGTTCGCCCGTCCGGCGTACCGTGGCGCTGGAGGTAGGTGAGCAGATGACGACTGAGCTTGCGGACAACGTACGGAAGCACCGGCGTCGCACCGGTCTGAGCCAGGAAGAACTAGCCCACGCGGCAGGCGTATCGCCAGGAACCGTGCGGAAGGTCGAGCAGGGCGGTACGGTCCGCATGGAGACGCTGCACGGCCTCGCCCGCGCGCTGAACGTGACCACGGCCGCGCTCATGGCCTCGGACGCCCCGGAACCGGTGGGGCAGGCCGAGGAGTCGAACCGCGTCAACCTGATTCAGCTTCGGGCCGCGCTGACCCCAGCGGTAGGACTCGCCGACCCGGTAGCGGAGACGGCCGACGAGGAGCCCGACCTACGAGTGTTCCGCCGGACGGTTCAGGACGCGCGGGTCCTCTACTTCTCGGACAGCTACAAGAGCGTTGCTTCGCAGTTGCCGGGACTGTTGCGTGATGCCGGGCGGGCGGTCGCCTACTACGACAGCGGAGAAGAGCACCGGCAGGCCCTGCTGGCCCGCGCTGAGGCCCAGCGCTTGGCAGGCACCTACCTGACGCAGGTGCGGCAGTATGACATCGCTTATACCGCCCTCACGGCAGCGGTGACCGACGCCAAGAACGCTGGGGACATGCTCGCCGCCGCTTCCGGAGTCGGCGGTATGTGCTGGCTGTTGGTGCGGCAAAGCCGGTTCGAGGAAGCTGAACGTATCGCCGCTTCGAGCATGGACGTGGTGGAGCCGAAGATCACCAAGGCCGAGCCCGACCACTACGCGGCATGGGGCGGACTCGCGATGGAAGCCGCCGCGGCAGCCGCACGCAACAACCGCCCCGAGGAAGCCAAGGAGTACCGCAATGCCGCACGCGTGGCGGCAACAGCGGTCGGTACGGCGCACCGTAACGTCTCCCGGCATTGGTCTGTCTTCGGACCGGTTACCGCAGCTGTGAAGGCACTTGAAGACTCCATGCTGATCGGTGACGCCCGTACGGTCGTGCGTAAGGCGGGGGAGGAAGAGGCCCTGTCTCCGAAGGCGTGGAAACGCCTGGGCAGGCCCAGCACCAACGACGGCAACCGATTCACCCTCGACCTGGCGCGCGCACACATCCGCACGGGTGACCTGTCGGCAGCGATGGAAGAGCTGTCGCAGGTCCGAGAAACGGCCCCGGAGTGGCTGAGGCATCAGAGCATGGCCGCCGAGACCATGGAAGAGATCTTGGGTAAGCGGAAGCGCACTCTGACCGCCGAGATGCGCGACATGGCCGCCTACCTCGGCGTTGTCGGCTAGATACCACGCAGCGTGGCGGTTCGCTGACCGTGCGTCGTGAACTACCACGTGTACATCATGGTGTGACGCTACGTCATACAGCTACGATCGCCGTACCCGGTCCACCGACCCAGGGCCGGGGATGCAGTGATCACGCAGAGATGCGCCGTGGACCGCGTTCGCCGCCGGGAGTTGTACGAGGCGGCATCGGGTGCGTGGAGGCGAGTGCCGATCCTTGAGTTTCCGAGCCTGGGCGCACTGGCCCACGACGTCAAGCGTGACCGTGCAGGCGCTGGAGCTGCGATTACCGGGTTCCTTGCAGAAAGCCCCGGCGTTCACGCCGGGGATGAATGCATCTCAAGATTGCTCTGACGTGCACTTTTAGAGCGGACGTTTTTGCTGCTCGATGTACTGGCGGACGATCGCCAACGGTGCTCCGCCGCACGATGCGGAGAAATAC
>NZ_JBEPAP010000039.1:68420-85696 GCF_040298665.1 Streptomyces sp. NPDC001508 | reverse complement strand
GTCTCGCTCAGCCCCAGCCGGATCGGCGACATAGCCCGCGCCGCACTCGTCCTCAACGGAATCTGGAAATGATCTCCGTCGAGAAAACCTCAGTGTTCTCCCGACCGATCACCGCGTACGCCTCTGTGCAGCTGTCGGTCGGCGGCCAGTACCTGTGTGATCAACTTGCGTCGGATCAGCCTGCGGCGTCTGGTGCCGTGCATCGCAAGGCGGAGGGGCGCCTTCGTACTTGGGCGGACAACGCAGGGAGGTGCGCCGCCTGGGGGCTACCTCACTGCGGTAACTGGAGGAGAGCGCCGCGGGTCCCGGCGGGATTCGTCAGGCAGGCTCTGGTTCTCCACGGTCCCGTAGCACGTCGGTCTCCGCACATGGTTCGCGACGTACGACGTCACCGCTACCCGTCCAGGAAAGCCGCCCACCACCCAGCAGCCGAAGCCGGGGAAGGTGCCCTCCGCCCAGCAGCCGAGGTCGCGGAAGCCGCCCTCCGTCCGGGAGTCGGAGTCGGAGTCGGGGAAGGTTCCCTCCGCCCAGCAGCCGAAGACAGGGAAGACCCTGGCCATGAGGCTGACGCAGCGGAGCACACCCACACCGATCGGTGAGACACGGCTCCGCCCTCCCGATACACCCGGCAAGGGGAAGCCACCCCCACCCCAGCAGCCGAAGCCGCGGAAGCCGCCCCCCGTCCGGGAGCCGGATTCGGTAAAGGTGCCCTCCGTCCGGAAGCCGAAGACGGGGAAGGTGCCCCCCGCCCAGCAGTGTCGGAGTCGGGGAAGACCCGGGCCGTGAGGCTGACGCAGCGGAGCACACCCACGCCGATCGGTGAGACACGGCTCCGCCCTCCCGATACACCCGGCAAGGGGAAGCCACCCCCACCCCAGCAGCCGAAGTCGGAGAAGGTGCCCTCCACCCAGCAGCCGAGGCCGTGGAAGCCGCCCTCCGTCCGGGAGCCGAAGTCGGGAAAGGTTCCCTCCGCCCAGCAGCCGAAGTCGGGAAAGGTTCCCCCCGTCCGGGAGCCGGAGTCGGAGAAGGTGCCGAGGAGGGGGAGTCGGGGAAGGGGGCGGGCCGGGAGGTTGAGGTAGTGGGGCGTGGGCGGGCTGGTCGGGGGGATGGAGGGTCCGTTTTCTCGTTGCGCTCGGTAGGGGATGCTGCCCCTCACCCGGAAGGGAGACGGGTGAGGGGCAGCAGGCCGCAAACCCGTGTGCACGTCGAACAACGACGGCGCACACACGGGTTTGCCGAATATGACGAGCCGACCCTTGTGAGGCCGCCTCGTCAATGCGGGCCATATTCTTTCGAAATGGCCGCAGGAACTGCTTGTACACAAGCAGTTCCATGGCCGGCACAAAAGAGACCTGGGGGCTGGTTCTCTGTGCAATCGGCCGAGCCGACATTAGCAGATGTCAATCAATTCACCTGCTGCCTGCCGGGGCGTCCGCTTCCTTCCGCACGACCAGTACCGGAGGCGGACCCGAGAGAGGTTACCCCCCTCGGAGAGCGGATCCGGCACAACAAGGGCACCATGCGGTCATGCTGCCCGGTACACCACCCGTGCGAGGGAATCTGCCTCCGTGCGGCCCCTGTTCCGGGGCTCCGCGCGGTACACGTATACGCATCCACACACGGACTGGAAACATCCGATGCGCATGTCCATGCCCACCCGTCCGCCCGGGGCCACGATCGAGGGTGCCGTGACCGCTGTTCGTCCGCTGGGGAATTTCTGTGATTCGACGACCGACGCGTTCCTCAGGGGGATGCTGCGTGCCGTCAATTCGGTGCGGGCCAGGCATCACGCGCCCCCCGTGCGACTGCATGACGGACTGACCCGTTACGCGCAGTCCAGGGTGCGGGAGGTGTCCTGGGGCAGCGGGCCTGGCGGCGGCGACAGGGGATTCCACCTGAGGGCGAGTGAAGTCCTCTACTGGGGCAGCAGTGATCAGCGACGCTCGGGGGCCGCCGACGCCCGTGAGGCCGTCGATCAGTGGTACACCGAGGCGCCGGAATACGATTTCGGCAACCCGGGATTCAATCCGAGAGCCGGCCACTTCACTCAGCTGGTCTGGCGAAAAAGCGTCCTGATCGGTGCCGCGCGGGCGGTCGGCGGAGCGCCGGGGAAGTACGAGACGTTCATCGCGGTCGAATTCGAGCACCGGGGGAACGTCGAAGGGGAATTCATGCACAATGTCTTTCCCGCCGCGCGCAAGGGGTACCGACTCTTCCTCCGATAGCCGACCGGACCCCCATCGCGGTCCCTGAGGATCCCGAAGCGCACCCCACCCAAGCATCCCTACCGATGCCGACCGGGAACACCGGAACAACGGGAACACCGCAGATGAGGGATACCGCTCTTCCTCCGACAGCCGACCGGACTGATCCATCGTGGTCCCTCGGCATCCCCCCGCACACCCCACCAAACATCCCTACCGACGGCGACCGGGAACACCGGAACAACGGGAACACCGCAGGTGACAAGGGGTGCCCGCGGCCGATTCGGCTGCCCTTTCCCCGCATGTCCCGCGGGAACACGGCTGGGGGTTCCGCCCGACCGGGTGGGGTTACCGGCCCGGGCCCGGAATCCGCCGCCATGGCGTCATCCTTCGCCCTCCCGGACCTCCTTTCGTGCGTGAGAGGCGCCCAGGCAGTGGGCGTCGCCATGTCAGAAAGGCCCGACTGTGCACCCGAATCCGACATCGCGTCGCTCCGGACCACGGGTGAGCGTGCTTTCCCTGGGAAAGCGGCCATCGGTGCAGGCCCTCGGTCTCAGAGCGGCAAGACCGGCACAGCCTTCCTATCTCCGGCTCGTGCTGGCCGCAGCCCTGCTCCTGACCGCCGGCGCGCTCTACGCCTTCAACGGGTGGTTCCGCTCGGTGGAGGCCGCCCTCGGCGAGCACGTCGTCGGGCTGGTCACCACCGGGAACACCACCTTGAACTGGGACGACGCGGTCGCCTTCTTCGGGCTCGGTACTGAGCGCGCGATGGGCCTGAGGATCACGGCGGGCTGCAGTTCGGCGATGCTGATCATCCCGCTGCTCCTGGTCGGCGCCGGCTTCATGCTCAGCCGTCGCGCCCCCGTCACGCGCATTCTGGCGGGGACCGCCATCGGTGCCGCCCTGCTCGTCCTGACGAACCAGCTGCGGTTCGGCCTGATCGCCTCGTTCTCCCAGAAGTGGGGCTACGAGGGCTTCGGTTGGGCGCACACCGTGATCGGCTCCATCGTCAGCCTGGTGGGGGTGGCCGTCTCGGTGACCGTCCTGCTGCTGGTGGCGATGCGGCGCGCGAAACCGCGTACCCCGCTGAACGGAGTGAGTGGATGACACAGTTCCAGGAGAGCGGCTTCGTCGGTCTGGCGATGGCGCTCGCGCTCATCATCAACGGGGTCTTCACCCTCTATGTGATCCTGCTGGTCATCGCCTTTCTGCGGGCCAAGCCCCAACAGCCGGGCCGCGCCGAGGACTTCGCCTGGCACTTCTTCATCCCGTGCCGGGACGAGGAGAGCGTGATCGGCGACACCCTCCGCTATCTGCGCGAGCACTACCCCACCGTGCACCTGTGGGTCATCGACGACGATTCCGACGATTCGACGGCGGCCATCGCCCGTGACCACGCGGCGCGTTCGCCGTTCGTGCACCTGGTGCAGCGGCGCCGCCCGGAGGCCCGTACGGGCAAGAGTCATGCGCTGAACGCCGCCTACCGGGCGCTCGACGACTGGCTGCCGGCCGGCACCGACCGGTCCTCGGTGGTTGTGGCCGTCTTCGACGCGGACGCGCGCCCGTCCCTCAATGTGCTCGATGTGTGCGCGGGACCGAGCCTGTTCGGCGATCCGCAGATGGGCGCCGTGCAGATCGAGGTCCGCATGGTCAACAGGAACGTCCGCGAGCCGCTGCCGGGCGGAACCCGGCTGCAGAACTGGTTCGGCCGCACCCTCGTCCGGTTGCAGGACATCGAGTTCCGGGCGGCCATCTCCGCCATCCAGACGTCCCGGCGCGCCACCAAGAGCGTATGCATGGGCGGGAACGGCCAGTTCAGCCGGATGAGCGCGTTGGACGAGCTCACGGACGGCGAGCGGGCGCCCTGGCGCGGCTCGCTGCTGGAGGACTTCGAACTCGGCCTGCATGTCATGCTGGCCGGCCACCGCACCGGCTACGCCACCGAGGCGTGGGTGGACCAGGAGGCCCTGCACAACCTGCCCCGCTTTGTGACGCAGCGGACCCGTTGGTGCCAGGGCACCATGCAGTGCATGCGCTACCTGACCAAGACGTGGCGCTCGCCGTACCTCTCCAACGCCGGTGTCATCGAGATCTCGTACTACCTGATCCAGCCCTGGCTATGGCTCGTGGGAACGGTGATCTACCCGTTGCCGATCATGATCTTTCTGAACAACCTGGTGCTGTACCCCGATGAGACCATGAGCTTCCTGAAGGCGGGCGGGGCCGTCCTGTTCACGTTCTACCTGCTCTTCGGCATCTCGCAGTTCGCGGTCTGGGGCTATCTGTACCACCGGCGCTGCGAGCCCTCACAGGGACTGCTCCGATGCATCGGCTGGGGCATCGCCTATGCCTCGATGATCTATCTCTTCTACGTCATCGCCTGGCGCGCGTTCGGACGGCTGGTGAGCGGGCGCGTCGGCTGGGCCAAGACCCGCCGCAACGCCGAGGTCATCGTCGTCGGACCGATCGCCAAAGAGGCCTGACGCTCCGTCATCACGTACGACTGCGAGACAACACGACATGAGGGACATGCGAAAACGCTCAGTCTTGCTCTGCGTCGCCGGGCTGCTGCTGACGGGATGCGGGCCGCGCAACTCGGGTGCGGCGGCGGTGCCGTCCGTCATGCAGGCGGTGGGCACCTGTCACACCTTCCGCACACAGCAGGAGATGATCCAGCCGAGTGACATCGCGCCTCCGGTGCCCTGCGATCGGCCGCACCGTAGCGAGACCTTCCAAGTGACCACCGTCGACGGCCAGTTCGCCACCTACAAGAAGCGGCCCGACCCGGAGCAGATCGCCGCCTACGCGCAGGGACGCTGCTACGACGCCGACGCGATCAGAAGGTACCTGGGAGCCGGGCCGCGGGACACCGTGTCCTTCTCGGTCTGGCCGAGGCTGCCGACCCGGGCGGAATGGGAGAAGGGCGTACGCACCCTGCGCTGCGACCTGGTGCCGCCGGTACAGAAGGCGGAGAACGGGCCGCTCACGGCCTTCTCGTTCCGCGATGTGCTGACGAAGCCGGAATCACCGACCGTGCGCAGCTGCGAACTCGGCGGTGCGTTCGTCACCTGCGATCACCCGCACGACCGCGAGGAGGTCGCCACCTGGCAGGACCTGCCCGCGACGGTGCCTCCCGAGGACGCCCAGAAGGTTGCCACCGAACTGTGCGAGCCGGTCGTGCAGGAGTTCCTCCAGGCCAGACCGGCCAGCAGACCGGATCTCACGATCAAGGCCATTACACCGAGCAAGGACGAATGGGAGAAGGGTGTCAGGGCGGTGAAGTGCGGTGTCGGCCCGGCCGCTGCGGGCGCGACCGTCGTCGGCACCCTCAGCGGGTCGGCGAAGGGACAGGTATGACCACCACGACTGTCGCACGCGCGGCTGTGAGCAGGGCATCAGTACGCCTCCACATGGTCGGTGAACCCAGCCGCGTGGCGGTGCGCACAGCGGCCGCGACCGCGGGATTCGGCTGGACGGCCGTGATGCTGCTGCGCCTGCTGCTGGGCGGGGTGGTCGGGCTGGGGGACGACGGAAACGGCGACCGGCTGCTCTGTATGTTCGGCGTGGTGGGCAGCCACCCCTGGAACGCCGAACCGTCGGCCCATGTCTATCCGACCTGGCTGCCTCACACCTATTACGGTGAGGCGTGCGGGGTGAAGGAGTCGGGCGAACCGTATTACTCCTCACAGCTGTTGGTGCTGGGGCTCGCCAAGACTCTGACGCCGCTGCTCGGTCTGCCCGGCGCACTCGATCTGCGGGCGGTCGGGTTCCTGCTCGCGCTGGCCTTCGGCGCCATCATCGCCCTGCTGGTCGTCCTCCTGCCGGGCCCCCTGTGGTTGCGGCTCGTGGCCACCGGCGGCATCGGCCTGGTCATGTGCGATTCCGCCTTCGCCGACTGGTTCATCTCGCCCTACAGCGAGGTGGCCGGAATGGTCGGCCTGCTGCTGCTCTGCCCGGCGCTGCTCCTGTTGTGGCGGAGCCCGGTCGCACCGCTGAGCGGAATCGTAGTGACCACGGCCGCCGTGCTGTTCGCTATGACGGCCAAGACCCAGATGTTGTCGGTGCTGCCGGTGGCCATGCTGGCGCTGCTCTGGTTGCCGAGTACGCGGCGCAAGAACGAGAAGGCGGCCCCCGCCACCTCCACGGACAACAGCTTCCAGCAGCGGCTCAAGCGGTGGCTGGCCGTGCGCTGGCCCGCGCTGATCGCGTGTGTCCTGCTGTGCGGGGTCGCCGCCGGATTCACCGCGACACAGCCGAAACGACTCAACCAGATCGTGTGGTATGACGCCGTGTTCCTGGAGATGCTGCCGCACAGCCCGGACCCGGTGGGCGACTTGAAGGCCCTGGGCGCCGATCCACGGCTGATCACCTCCATGAACACGGTGATCTTCGACACCAACTCGGCCGCCAGGACGCCGTACTGGGACGATTTCAAGCAGAACGTCACACCGGCCAAGATCATCCTGCACTTCCTGAAGAACCCCAGTCGACTGGTCGGCATGGGCGCGCGCGGGCTACAGGGCATGACCAACCCGACGCTCCATCACATCGGCTCCTATCCGGCCGACTCCGGTCATCAGCCGTTCGCCAAGGAGCGGCGGATCGTGGTGGTGACCAAGATCTTCGAGGGCTTCCGGACGATGCCGGCGCTGATCCCGCTGCTGTGGCTCGGAACGATCGTGCTCGGGGCCGTACTCGCCAGCCGGACCTGGGCCCGGCAGTCGGCACGCGCCGTGGGCCGGCTGTCGGTCTGCCTGGTGCTCACCCTGCTGCTGCAGTTCGGAATGGTGATCATGACCGAGGGAGCGTCCGACCTCAACAAGCACCTGATCTGCACGGACTTCCTGACGGCCCTGTGCATTCCGCTGTCCGCGCTCTGCTTCTGGCTGCTGTACCGCAGGGAGCACGCGATGGCGCCGGAGCGGCCACAGGCCGGATGACGACACAAAAGCCGGGTGGGCGGTGGCCATGGCCACCGCCCACCCGGCTTTCTCTGGCTCAGGGACGTCTGTTGCGGTGCTTCAACGACGAGGACCGCAGCAGCAGTGCGCCGACGACGAACAGCACGACGGCCAGCACGACGAAGATCTCCGTCTGTCCCAGGCCGGTCGCGGCGAGTGCCCCACCTCCCCCGACAGCGCCTCCGATGCCCTTGCCGATGCCAGGGCCTCCGTACATGGCCGCCTCCTCCCTTCCCGGTGTCACACGTTTCGCGGGCCACCGCGGGCGGGTGCACGATTCCCGCCGGCGCGGCGCCCTCTACAAGACAGAGGCCCCGTCGGCACGGACATGACGCGTGACCTGCGGTGGCCGTAGCCCGGGGCCGCGCCGAAGAGGTGGGCCGCGGCTGCCACGAACTCCAAATCCCCTGTGGGCAAGGGCAGTCCGACGGAGTGAGGTTTGCCCTCAATATCGAACTCACCGAGTCATATCCATACATTCCCGACCTCTAGGCAGAACAGCGGGACTAGCGCGGTGAGTGGATCGCCGGGAACACCGTACGAGCGGAGGGATTTCCTCATGTCCGACACCGATTCGTCTTCTGGTGAGCGTGCGGCCTCCAAGGCCGCGAAGGACCGTGGCCGCCGCGCCCGGCGCATCATCCTGATCTCCACGGCGGTGGCATGCGCCGTGGGGGCCATCTCCACGTCGTTCTCACCGCCCAAGACGGTTTCGGCGTATCCCCCGGTGGCCGGTGCACAACCCAGCCCGACCCCCGCCCCTCCGGCCCGGGACTCCGGCGCTCCGGGGCCCGCGCCGAAGGAGACCCCCGCCCACGAGGACACGGAAGGCAAGGCACTGCGTCCGGGCGCGGTCCCGGTGACCGTTCCGGCGGACGCCGCGCACTCGGACATCCCGGCGCTGGCATTCGAGGCCTATCAGCGTGCCGCCGACGAGCAGGCGGCCCGGACGCCCGGCTGCCATCTGCCGTGGACGCTGCTCGCCGCGATCGGCCAGGTCGAGTCGAACCACGCCAGGAACGGCGCCCTCACCAGTGAGGGCTTTACGGCGTCCCCGATTCTGGGGCCGGTGCTGAACGGCGGGCCCTTCGCCGCGCTGCGCGACTCCGACCAGGGCAAGTTCGACGGCGACACTGCCTGGGACCGGGCGGTGGGGCCCATGCAGTTCATCCCCTCCACCTGGAAACGCTGGGGCACCACCACGCGGCCCACGCTCGACGCCGATCCCAACAACATCTTCGACGCCACCACGACGGCGGCCGCCTATCTGTGCGCCGACAACCGCGATCTCAGCGATCCGCAGCAGCTGAACCGGGCCATCCTCAGCTACAACCCCTCCGAGGTCTATCTGCGCGACGTACTGGCGTGGAATTCCGTCTACACCAGCGGGCATACGGTCGGGGCCATGGCCGTGCCCGCCCTGCCGGCCCTGCCGGCCCTGCCCGCCGTGGACGCCGTGGACGGCGGCGGCACCGGCCCCGGCGGTCGTATGAACGGCGGGCCCGCACCGTCCGTGGCGGCGGGGCAGGTGGTGGAGGCCGCGCTGTCCGGGCGCATGGGCCAGGGGGGCGGCGTCTCCCGTCCGGCCGGAGGCCATACGGCTGTGACCGTCACGGCCGGAGGTGTCAAGGGCGTGCCGTCCACGCCCCCGAGGCCGGCGGCGGGCCCAGGGGCGGGGACGGGGGCGGCGCGGCCGTCGAGCAACGGCCACCATGCGCCCCCTCCGCAGCAACTGCCCCAGCCGGAAAGCGGCGTTCACGTCCCGGAGCCGGTGCGCCCGGCCGCTCCGTCGGCCGCCGGCTCCGCGCCGGACAGTGCGCCCCCGCGGGCCGAGACGGGCTCCGGCGCACCGCACACGTCGTCTCCCGCCCGCTCCGCCTCGCCCTCCCTCCTCGCCACCGCCACGAACCGGATCGGCGGGGTCCTGGACCACCTCGGCCGACGGATCCTCGGCTGAAGCCCATGCGGGCGGGCGACACCCGGACCGACTGAGCCGCGCCACGCATCCGCTGGTTCCGCACCCTGCCGACCGGCACAGACGAACAGGCCACAGTCGAGCCGAGGTGCCCGCCTGGGTGCACCCTGCCGACCGGCACGACCGAACGGGCCGAAGCTGAGCGACCGTACTTACCTGGGCTGCGCCCTGCCGACCGGCGGGGCCGGGCAGCGTGCCCGGGCGACGCGGACGGATGACGCGGGTGGGCGGCATGACCGGGCGACGCGGGCGGGCGACGCGGGCGGGCAGCGCAGTCCGGGCGGCTGTGGTGGCAGCGTGCGGCGACGGTGGCCGACAGGGGCCCGGACTCGGACTCGGGCCCAGGCTCGGACTCGGACCCAGGCTCCGACTCGGACCCAGGCTCGGACTCGGACGCGGGCCCAGGCTCGGACTCGGGCCCAGGCTCCGACTCGGACCCAGGCTCGGACTCGGACGCGGGCCTGGACTCGGGCTCGGACTCGGACCCAGGCTCCGACTCGGACCCAGGCTCGGACTCGGACGCGGGCCTGGACTCGGGCTCGGGCCCGGACTCGGGCCCGGACTCGGTGGCAGGCAACATCTGCCGTCCTGACACGGCTGGGCAGGCCGCGTGGTGCGTCACCCCTGCTCCCGCGACAGCGTTGAGCGCGGAGCGCGGGTGCGTGCCGCGCACTCCTGCCCCGACCGCCACCCGCACCGCGGCCCGCCCCGTCGTCCCAGCACGCGGCCTCGACTCACATACACCGCGACCGGGACCGACACGAACGCCCGTGTCAGGGGCCCCTGCCGGACGGCCAAGAACGCATCAACGCCCGGCCCCCACCACCCGAGGCACCGCGCATGGCAGCGGACGACACCTGCCGCCCTACCACCACTCCGCGACAGCGCGGAGCACAGGGCCATGCCGCGCACTCCTGCCAAGCCCCCCGCACCGCGGCCCGCCCCGTCGTCCCAGCACGCGGCATCGGCTCACGTACACCGCGACCGGGACCGACACGAACGCCTGCGACGCCACGAGTGCCGGTGAGCGGAGAGCCGCCCGGCGGTCTGCGGCACGGACGGAGTCGATGAAGGCACTGTCGCCCACCCCAGCCATCCCCGGCAGAATCAGCAAACCCCAGGCCACCCCGACCCCGCATCCCCGCCGGATGCCACCGGGCGGCAAGCGGCCCGGCGGCCCGCAGTACCAGACGGAGTCGGCCAAGGCACCCACGCCCAACCCGCGCGTCCCCAGCCGCGATCAGCGAAGCCCAAGTCACCCCAACCCACGCGTCCCCAGCCGCGATCAGCGAAGCCCAAGTCACCCCAACCCACGCGTCCCCAGCCGCGATCAGCGAAGCCCAAGTCACCCCGACCCCCGTGTCCCCGGCGGTGGGGCCCAGGTAGGGGCGGCTTTGGGGCGGGGGCTTCGTCGGGTCTGCCGGAGTGGGTTCTCGTCGCGGAAAGCCTCGGAAATGCACCCGTACGGCAGATATCGCGATCGCCGCTTTCCGCGTTGACCAACCATGAACCCCCTTCCGGACTCCCGTACCCCGATCTACGACGCCCTGTACGCACAGTGGCGTGCGGATTTCCGGTACGTCCCCGGTGAGCAAGGCCCGCAGGACGTCTGCTCCGCGCCCTTCTGCCACGGCCACGCCCCGATGGACCCCGCCCCCCGGGCCGTGGAGCAGGGCCACCCCCTGCCGGTGCCCCGGCAACTGACCGGCCGCGGCGCTCGCGGGGCCGTCTCCGTGGCCGCCTCCCCGCCTCCGTTCCTTGCGGTCGGCGGCCAGTGGTACCCCGGCCCGCCGCTCGTCCCCACGAGGTAACCGAAGGACCGGATGCGGCCGGCCCGGCACACCGGACGCACCGGCACACCGGGACGCACCAGCACAACGGACGTACCGGCACACCGGTCGCATCCATCACACCGGCACACCCATCACACCCATCACACCGGCGCACCGGCGCACCGCCAGGGCCCGGTGACGTCATGCTCGGCGCCCTGCCGCATCTGTATAGGGGCGCCCCGGCACACCGTCGCGAAGGTGCGGGCGCGGCCACGGCGGTTCGTCCGTCGTGGCTTCCCCGCCGGCTGTCCGGCCTCGAACGAACCTTTCGCGCGTGACGAGTTGGGAGGAGCAATGGAGTTCCACGAGCGGGCTGTTCGCGAGCTGATCAAAGACCTGGTGCCCGAGTCCAACGAGAACCTCATGACGGCGACCCGGCTGATCGAGTTCATGAGCACGCACAACGTCTTCGGCGCCCTAGGGGTCACGGATGTGTGGCTCGCCTCCGACGGCCCCACCACCCACCGCCTGGAGGTCAACATCCGGGGCTGGGGCGTCTACCAGTCGACGCCCCTGTCCCCGAAGACCGCTCCGTGGCTGAAGGCACATCAGCTGGGCTCCAAACTGGATCTACGGGCGGCGGCCGAGGGCGTCTACCGGATCGTCGCGCGGGTCGTGGAGTCCGTGGGCGTCGACGCGGAGGAGTACCTGCACGACGCGATCGCGACGTACCGCGTGGAGGTCGGACAGGCCGGGGGCGGTACGACGGTCCTGCTGGGCGGTCCGAGGGCGAAGGAGGCCCTTGTCATCGCGATGGGGGCGCTGAGCGTGGCCGCCGCGGAACTCGGGCTGGACTGCGTCCCCGCCGAGGCGCGGCAGCAGTTGGAGGAGAACGGAGCGTACGACATCGGCCCGGTGAGCGTCACGATCAGCCACGGCGTGATCCTCGGTCCTGGGCCCATACTGAAGCGGCGGCCCGTCGTGGCCGCGGTGGACCGGTTCCTCCACTGACCGTACGGCCCGGCCCGTTCCGCTGGAACGGCGCTGTCGTTACGGCGTTCCAGGTCGGCTTTCCGTACATGTGCGCGAGGTGTGCACACGATCGTGCGGGCGAGTCGGACACCGCGGGCAGAACGCGTACGACTGCGGCACCGGGGTCTCCCGGGCGGTGCGGCCCGTAGTCAGCGGGACTCGGGCCCGGCGACGGCGAGTTCGTAGGCCACTTCCCAGCGCACGTCGGGGACGACGATGTCGGTCGTCTCCACCGCGCGGCCGTCGCTGTCGTAGTACGTCCGCTCGATGACGAGGACCAGATCGCCGAGGCCGATGCCGAGCAGGTCGGCCTGCTCCCGGGTGGCGCGGGCCGGGCGCGGCACCTCGACCGCGGTGGCGATGTCGATGCCCTTCGCGCGGAGCCGCCCGGCCACTGCCCCGCTCGTGTCGGGCCGCCGCTGCCGAGGCACCGTGGGTCCCATGGTGCCGGCCGCGGACGCGGGTTCCCAGCTGACGGCGAACTGGGAGGTCAGGGCGTCCGCGAGGAATTCATAGCCGGTGCGTACGCACGGGTCACCGGGCGCGATGCCGAGCCGCCGGGCAATGTGGTCCGGGGCGGCCGTGCGTATCTGGGATCGTGCCCGCCACACGCCGACGTGGTCGGGTTCGGCCGTGCCGCTCATGAAACTGCCGTCGGCCGGCTTCCGGGACCGGGAACGGATCATGCGGCGGCGCTCGCGGGGCCCGGCCACGTAGGTGCCGGAGCCGGCGCGTCCTTCGAGGAAGCCCTCGATGATCAGGCGCTCCTGTGCCTTCTGCATGACGTTGGGGTTGACCCCGTACTCCTCGGCCATCCGGGCGCGGGAGGGAAGTTTCGCGCCGACGGGCCAGTCGCCGCGGGCGAGGCGACGGCGCAGGTCGTCGGCGACCACCTGGTGTCGCGGCGGGTCATCGTGCGCCATGTGAAGACTCCGTACTCGGTTGGCGGCCTGCGAAGTGTCGGGTTTGGACCCCGGCCGACGAGCTAATGCATTAGAACTGCGGTAAGTCACTGGGCATATGCGGAGGGGATACGTGCATACGTGGATGCGTGAATACCCGGGTGCGTGGATACGTGGATCGCGGGGGCCGTGACCGCACCTTCGCACTCGGCGTGCACCGCGGCCGGGCCGAGCCGAACAAGCCAGACATATGGGTCGGGTGTCCGGCGGCGCGTCGGCTTCCCGGCTCCGTACGGCCGCGGTGCCGCGCGTCCGCACCCTCTCCGTACCGCCCCTGCACAGTTCGATCACCTGTCAGTCCCCTGGAGTCCACACGATGACACGTGCCGCCTCGACCACCCCCGTGCCCCAGCGAGAGCTGGTCGGCACGGTCCCCGACCGGGCGCACGTCGCGCTCTACACAAGCAGCCCGGATTCCCGGGTCGCAACTCAAGTCCTCATGGAGCTGCGGGAGTTCGCCATCCGGCAGGGGTGGACCGTCGTGCACAAGGTGTACGACCCGGCGCCGCTCGACGCGCCCCTTTGGCACCGCGCCGGCTGGCAGGCCGTCCAGCAGTTGCTGGCCACCGGCGCGGCCACGGGGCTCGTCGTCCCCGATGAGCGTGAGGTCGCCCGGCACGCCGGAGACCGGGACGTGCTGCACAGCTGGCTGTTGGGGCTTCCCGCCTTCGCGGCATGCGCGTACCCCCGTGCCGGACGTACAGGGCTGCCGCTCCGGCCGGTCCGGGCGCTGGAGGTCGCCGCCTTCCGCACCGCACTTCGCGGGCCGGTCGGCGAGCACTGGCGCCGCTCCTACCCGCTGCACCCGCTCAGCGTGCATCAGGCGCGGGAGGCGGCCCGTAGCTTTCTGACCTTACGGAGCTGGCCGGGTGACATCGTTATCGCGGGTGATGTCCTCGCCCGGCTCGCCTACAACGCCGTCGTACACGCCCGGCCCGTCGACGACGCGGAAGCGCGCATGCGTGTGCGGCTGACGCTGAGCAAGGCCGACGCGCTGCTGGTGGAGGTGGGGGATCCGCGCCCCGACTTCCGGAACAGCGCGGCCGCCCTTGCCGGAGTGCTGGGCAACGGGCTGCGGGAGGCGCGGCTGCTGGGCGCCGAGGTGAGCTGGCTGCCCGCCGCCGACGGCCAAGGCAAGTTCGTCCGCGCCCGTCTACCGGCGACATGCACCGGCACCTAGGCTCGCCGGTCGGGGCGCCCGGCTCGCGCAGGGGCGTCGATGCCACCGTGCAGGGGGCTCTCCTGTGACCTGGGGTCGCCGTCGAAGCGGACCGGTCCGTCGGTCGGCGCGGCGACGGCGGCCGGACGCGCATGATGGTGCCGGCGGCGCCGACACCGAACGAGGCCGGCCGTGCAGGCCCGTGGGCGGCACCACCCGCCAGGCCGCGGCCCGAACCGAAACCTTCCTCGGTGCCGAAACCTTCCTCGATGCCGACGCCCGTGGCGGGCGGGGCGCCAGCCCGCCACCGCGGCGAACCGGCGTCACGCAACCGGCGCGGCGCAACCGGCCGCGGGCTGCACCGCGCGGTGAACGGCCTTGCCCTGCCCGTTCGTTGACGGGCAGGGCGACGGAGCGCCGGGGTGCCGGACCGGTCACACCAGGCCGGTGACGGTCACCGTGACCTGGGCGGGCCGCCCGTCCCCGGCCCGTACCGTGTCCCGCACCGCGGCCCGCACCGCGCGCGTCACGTCGACGGCACGGTGGCCGCGCCGCAGGACGACGCTGACCTCGACGGTCAGGGTGCCCGGCGCGCTTCCGCGTCCGACCCGCACGGCGGACTTCGCCCGGCTCACATCGGGGTTCGCCCGGCGCCCTGTCGCCCGCGCCGCGACGGAGGAGCGCAGCAGTCCGGCCAGGCCGGGCCGCAGAAACGCCACACCGGGCACGTCCGCGACCGCCTGGGCGATCCGCTCGGTCAACTCCGTGGGCTCACCGTCCGCTATCACCTCGTTCCTCCCTCCGCCAGATCGTCTTCGGGCAGGACATCGGTGAAGGTCACATCCACCGAGCCGACCTCCATGCCCAGCAGTTCGTCCGCCGCGCCGAAGACTCTTTCCCGTACCTGCTCCGCCACCCGCTGGAGGTTGACCGTCGCGGCGACCACGACCTCGACGCGTACCGCCACCGGGCCGCGTGTCCGGCGCGCGGACGCCGCCGCACCGGAGCCGGCCGGGGCGATCCGGCAACTGCCGGTCCGCGCACCGGGCACGGAGTCGGCCGCCGAGCGAAGCACCTTGGCGGCCGCGGCCTCCACGATCCAGTCGTCCTCCGCCAGGGTGCCCAGCGGGAGCGTACGGCCGGGGCGCAGTTCGAGGCGTACGACGTCCATCACACGCTCGACGAGCGCTCCGGCGTCCTCTTTGGGCGGTTCCTCCGCCCGGGCCCGGCGCACGACGTCCTGGAGCCGGTCCAGGTCGCGCAGCGCGGCGGAGCAGTGCCGGCAGGTATGCGAGTGCGGGTTGATGAAGCCCTGCTCCCACTGGCGCCACACGTCCTCCAACTTGCGGCCGCAGGACAGCAGTTCGTCCTCGGATACCTCCTCGCCGCGGGTCGCGTCGGCCGAGCCGGAGTTCGGGTCCGCGTTCATTGCCATGCGACCATCGCCTCCGTCAGCTGGCGCCGCGCCCGGAAGACGCGTCCGCGGACCGCCTCCTGACTGATTCCGACCATGTCGGCCACTGCCTCGTACGGTAGTCCGTTCAACTCCCTGAGTACCCAGCACACCCGTTGCTCGGGCGACAGGACGGCCATGGCCCGTGACAGGGCTTCGACGGCGGCGTGCGCCTCCGCCACCCGCGCCGGTGACGCCTGGTGTTCGGGTGCCGCGGGTTCGGGCACCGCGTCCAGGGCGGCCACCGGGCGCCGTCCGCGCAGCACGTTCAGGCACCGGTTGGTGACGATCCGGTACATCCACGTGCCGAACGCGGAGTCGCCGCGGAACTCCGGCAGTTTGCGCCAGGCGCTGACGAGGGCGTCCTGTACGGCGTCCTCCGCCTCGGTCCTGTCGCCGAGCAGCCGTGTGGCCAGTTGCAGCAGTTCGGGGCCATGGCGGCGCACCAGTATCTCGAAGGACTCCTCGTCGCCCTCTCCTGCCCGTACCGCCAGTAAGGCGTCCTCGTGCCGTTCGCCGTCGTCCTCGGCGTCCGTCGGGCTGTCCCGGTGCCCCGGCACTGGTGGTCTCCTCTCGTTCGGCCCGTTCCCATCCGACTCCTCCCCTCCGGCCGTATGACACGGCGCCGCCGTGCGCGTTACGCGGCAGCGGCAAGCTGTCCGCGCGAAGGGGGGAATCCCGGGCATTGCGTAATGAAACGTCAGTAGACGTGTCGAAGTAGGTGACCGCGCACAGGGCCATTGATCCAGGAGGCACACCGATGACGGCACAGGAGTCCAATCCGGCAGGGGCGGGTGGGGGCGGTTTGGACCCGGTTCCCGGCCTGACCGCGGTGCTCGGCGGAGCCGGCGAAACCATGCCGGCCGAGGCGGGGTGGACCGATACGGGGCAGGCTGCGGCGGAGCGGGACGCGTCGGGGCAGGCTGCGGCGGGGTGGGGCGCGTCCGGGCGGGGGGCGTCGGGGCGGGGCGAGGAAAGGCGGGTCGCGGAGGAGCGGGGCAGGACGACCATCGCCGATGTCGTGGTGGTCAAGATCGCGGGCATGGCGGCGCGTGAGGTGCCCGGCGTGTACGACATGGGCGCCGGTGGTCTGTCCCGCACGATCGGCGCGGTCCGTGACCGGGTGCCGGGCGGCCGGCCGAACGTGGGGCGCGGGGTGAAGGTCGAGGTCGGTGAACGGCAGGCCGCCGTCGACCTGAACCTGGTCGTCGAGTACGGGGTGTCCATCCCCGAGGTCGCCCGCGAGGTACGGGTGAACGTGATCTCCGCCGTGGAGCGGATCACGGGGCTTGAGGTGGTCGAGGTGCAGGTGGCCGTCGACGATGTGCATCTGCCCGACGATGACGCGAGCGCCGCGGCGGACGCACGTGTGGAGTGACGGGCTCGTACGGGCAGGGCGAGCCGCCGGTGAAGGGCCGGATCGGGCGGGGCGCCGAGGAGACGGACGGAGGCTGGCGGCGCGATGAGCAGAGCCGACACAGGGCTGTTGGTGGGCGTGGCCCTCGGCTACGCGGGCTGGTTCGGTGGGTTCAGGGCGTTCTTGCTGGTCGCCGGGATGGGGGCGGTCGGTTGGATCGCGGGCCGTTTCCTCGACACCGGAACCGTTCGGCCGGAGTTCTTCGGGTCCCGTGACGGCGGCCGCGACGATCACGGCCCGGGCAGGCCGCGATGAGTACGGCGGAAGCCAACTCGGCTCCGGCCGACCGAGGTTCGGACACCGCGGGCACGGGCAACCCTGAAGCGGGCTCGGGCACGACA
>NZ_JBEPAP010000039.1:0-68322 GCF_040298665.1 Streptomyces sp. NPDC001508 | reverse complement strand
GAGGAGCGAGTACGGCCGGGACGGGCACGGCAGAGGCGGGCACGGGCACGGACACCGCAGGCGTACACAACACCGAGACAGGCTCGGACATCACCGGAACGGGCAACCCTGAAGCGGGCTCGGGCACGACAGGAGCGAGTACGGCCGGGACGGGCACGGCAGAGGCGGGCACGGGCACGGACACCGCAGGCGTACACAACACCGAGACAGGCTCGGACATCACCGAAACGGGCAACCCTGAAGCGGGCTCGGGCACGACAGGAGCGAGTACGGCCGGGACGGGCACGGCAGAGGCGGGTACGAGCACGGACACCGCAGAGGTACACAACACCGAGACAGGCTCGGACATCACCGAAACGGGCAACCCTGAAGCGGGCTCGGGCACGACAGGGACCAGCTCGGGCATCGCCGATGCCAAGGCACACAACACCGGGGCCCGGATGGGTGCCGCCGGGGCGGGTCTGGGCATGGTCGGGGCTGGCTCTGGCAAGGTCGGGGCCGGGCCGGGTGTGGTCGGGGCCGGGGAACGCGGGCGGACCACCGTCAGCGACCGGGCGGTACGCCGCATCGCCGAGCATGCCGCGCGCGAGGCGCTGCCCCCGGGAGACGTCGGGGCCGTCAACGCGAAGGTGGGGACGCGCGGTGGCCGGGCCACCGTGTCGGTCGTTCTCGCGCTCCCCTATCGGGCCGGTATCGCGAGGTCCGGCCACCGGGTGCGGCGGCATGTGGCGCGCCGCACGGCCGCGCTCACCGGACTCGCGGTCGCCCGCCCGCGGGTCCGGGTGCGCGCTCTGACCCCGCCTGCCGGGTCCTGGTCGGGCGGGCCCGCGGCCCCGGCCACGCGGGGCACTACCGGCGGTCCGGCGCGGCGGCCGTGGTCGGAGCGGCGTGTGCCCGCGGCGCTGGCGGCGCTTGTGGCGGGCCGGAAGGTGAGCAGCCACGTCATAGTCGGTGATCCACGCCGACAGCACCCTCGGGCTCACGCCATGAACGTCGGCCCGGTCAGGGTCAGCACCGGCTTCCGGGAGAGGCCGGATCGTCCCTCTTTCGCCCACGGAACGCCGCCCTCCACAACGGCGTATTGCCATGACGTCCACGACATCGCCCGCCGCACCCGCGGCCAGCAGGACTTCGACGGCCGGGGCACCGGTGGCTGAGCGGCACAATGCAGCGGGGTCCAGCCCTCGGCATCGCCAGGCCCCGGTCGGCGCCCTCAGCCACCGGCGCCCCCAGGCCGTCGACATCTCCGCCGTCAGCCGCATAGTCCACCGCGGTCCGCCCCAACCGATCCCGATCCGTCATGCCGGCCATCCCCACCCGGCTCGCCGAAACAGTTAGGGACACCACCTGGCACCTGGCACCGAGACCCACTGCGCATCCGCCAACACCCCCACCAACGCCCCAACTGACCCACACCGACGACCATCACCCACCCCACCGGACACCCGACCACCACCCACCGCGCCCTCGCCGGAAGCGCGGAAGGACCGACCCACCGCAGCGGCAGCCGTTCGCTCGGCACATCTGATCTGCCGAGCCGGTAATAACACGGCAGGAGTCCCCCGAAAGCTGGATGTCTTGATGCTCATGACGCTCGTTAGGTGACCGTGACTTGGAATGAAACGGTCTGCGCGCGTCAGAAACGGATGCCCCTCACACCGGTTGATCCGAACTCCTTCGGATACGGCGGACCGTGGCTGGATCCGACCGCAGCGCGGGCCCATCTCCGGCAGTACGCGGTGCTGCTGGAGAAGCTGCTCGACAGGACCCTCAAGGCGGAGCGCGACTCGATGAATGCGGGCGCACATGGATGAGATCCGGGACAGGTGGGATCCCTATGGCACCCAGTTCACCCAGAACGTCGGATACGAAGCACCGTCAGCTCCCTACTGCGAGCAGTGCAACACGATTCAGGCGCATTGGTGTCAGCACACCCCTGAGGCGACAACGGCGGGAGGTGGCTGGGATCTCGACGCGGAACTGGCTCACATGCTGAACATGGAATCCGGCATGGATCCCGCCTACTCAAGTCCGTCCGGGCACGGCGCCTATCGGGCTCCGGCCCCCCAGCGGGCGGCCCGGTCGAGGAACCGCAGCCATGCCGGCCGGCCCAGGATCAGGCCGACCACCCTCCTGCTCACGGCCATCATCGCGTGCGCCATGACCATGCTGGGCTGGTCCATCTCCTATTCGTACGAGCAACTGCGCGCTGTCGCCTCCTTGTTCATGCCGCAGAGCCTGGCACGCTGGTGGCCGTGGATGCTGTACGGGCCCTGGCTCGCGGCGGGGCTGTCCATCATGCGGGCGTCCCTCCAGCGCCGTACCGCCCGTTGGTCCTGGACCGTCATCGTGACCGCCTCCGTCGGGTCGGTCGCGCTCTGCGTCGGAAACTCCTCGAAGTCCCTCCTGATGATGTCCGTCGCCGGAATTCCGCCGCTCACCGCGCTGGCCTGCTTCCAGGAGCTGGTCAGTCAGTTCTCCTACCGGTACCACCCCCAGCACGCCATGCACAGCCCGAAGCGGGGCCACGTCCGTCCCTGACGCCGACGGTCTGCGCAGGCGCCACGCTCAATCAAGGGGAACACCGGAACAACGGGAACACCCGAGGTCAGCCCCTATAAGGACCGGGCACCCCTCGTCCGCACTCATGGCGACGAGGGGGAACAGCCCGCGCAAATCAGCAGGCCCTCCGCCGTGCGCGCCGCCCGGTGATGCCGTACCCACAGAAAGACACACATCTCATCTCCATGTTCAGATTCACGCGTCAAGAACGGGCGGACCGGCGAGCCCCGGAGGCGGGCCGACGCCTGCCCGGCTGGGGCTTTGCGGGGAGCCCGGTGACGGACGGCATGCTCAGGCAGGCCGCCGGTGCCCGGCTGATCGCCGCGCCCAATCAGCAGGTTCTGATCCCCGTGGCCCTGCGCTACGGCCGCGCCGATCCGCTGGCGGTGCACATCGACTTCCCGTCGCTGGTCTCCCCCGACGACCGGGACATGACCTGGACGTTCGCCCGTGAGCTGCTGGCCCAGGGCCTCTACCAGCCCGCCGGCATCGGCGATGTGTACATCTGGCCCTGCGGCCCCGCCTACACGATCATGGAGTTCCGGGGCGCCGAGGGCAGGGCCGTGGCCAAGTTCGACACATCTGTGCTGCGTCGTTTCCTGCTGCGTTCGTACGCGCTGGTCGACCGTGGCAGTGAAGACGTCGAACCGGCGCTGGACAGGGGGCTGGCCGCCCTGCTGGGCGAGGTCTGAGGGTGGCCGCGGACCGATGACACGGGGCGCCATGCCCCGTCAGGTCCCGGCCTCCGGCCCGTCGTTCCCTTCGCCGGCCTCGGGGCGATGGCCTGGGAGGGCCGGGTCGTGCGGGCCTGACCTCGTACGTTCCCGTTGTTCCACTGTTCCCTCTGCCTGCGGCAGGTGACTGCCGTCCATCGGCGGGGGCGGGACTGCCACAGATGGTGTCCCGCCGGGTGGTGTAGCGATCAAGTCGCCGGAATCCGCCGGTCGGCGGCCAGTGGCTTCCCCGTACCCGGGTGCTCGATCCCCCTCAGCGGGGTGCCTGGTGGGCCACCGGCCCGACGAAGATCACCTGGAGCCTCATACCGGAACGCGTCACGCTTGATCCCGTACACCATGACGTGGACCATGCCCCGGCCACACGCACCGGTGCGGGAAAAGCCGACATACCAGTAGCCCGGAGACATGGGCAACTCCGGGCTACTGGCGGCGGAGTGATGCTCTCGGAGCAAAGCACCACTCCTGTTCCCGGCTCAGCCCTCTCCACTCACTGGGCCGGGAAACTCAGTCCGCCGACCGACGCAGCTGAAAAGAACCCGTACCGGGTTGTCCGTCCAGCAGTCGAGTCAGCTATTCATGGGGCGTCAATTGTTCTTCAGGGCACCCGAATCACACACGACAGACATGGATACACATCTGGCGAATCACATTCGCGGCCACCCTGTTCCGGCAGCATAGAGCCGCCTTGGCGGATGAAACGAGTACCACCCGGATTTGACTCGCCGAGACTATCACGCATTTCTCTCCCCCCACATCGAAGACCCTCGGGTATTCACCTGCCGTCCTGCCGATTTCCTCGAACACTTTCTCAGCAGATCCGAATGGTGTTCGAGGGGTCTTTCGCTACGGTCCGACCGAGCCGTACCCCGCGGTTTCCACCACCTCCGTCTCGCTGGGCCGGGCGTCACCCCTGTGTGTTCCGTCTCCGCCGCCGAAGACCAGTGCCCGCACACCCCAGAAGCGCAGGACGGTCGCCAGCGCCATGCCGATCCCGGCGCCCGAGACGGTGTCGGCCCGCTGCGAGGTCAGGCCCAGTCCGTAGTGGCTGACGGCGAGACACAGCAGCTGGACGAGGGCACCGGCCGCATACACCGCGAGGAAGACGGCGTACGAGCGCAGGCCCCTGGACCGCGCGTGCCGATAGGTGCCGAGCGTGTTGCCGACGTAGGCGACCGTGCAACCCGCCGCGAAGGACAGCGCCTTCGCGGTCAGCGGGCCGAGGCCGACGGGCCCGCCCAACCACAGGAACAGCACCAGGTCGACGGAATATCCGAGGAGACCGACGCCGGCAAAACCCAGCAACTCACGCCGGCTCACCAAGGGGCCACCGCCAGGCCGTACAGCACCAGCCACGCCAGTCCGATCAGGGCCAGGGCCCGGTCCCGCAGGACAACGTCCTCGGGCTCACCCGCGGTGCCGCGATCGGCGAAGACGGCGTATCTGAGCACCGCGAGGATGAAGGCGGCCATCGACAGCTGCCGCCACGGCAGCAAGCCCGTGTGCGCTGCGTCGTCCTCCAGGGTCCACATGCAGTAGCCGAGGACGGCGACCGAGGCGGCCAGCTGCCACACGAAGCGCAGATAGCCCGTCGTGTACTCGCTCAGCAGCGCCCGAGTGGCACCGGCCTTCCCGGCCATCTGGAGCGCCTCGGAGTACCGCTTCGCCGCCACCATGAACAACGCCCCGAAACCCGTGGTGATCAGGAACCAGCGCGACAGCGGAATCCCGAGCGCGATCCCGCCGATCATCGCGCGCATCAGGAAGCCCGTCGTGACCACCACCAGATCGACGACCAGCACATGCTTGAGACTGACGGAGTACGCCCACTGCATCACGAGATACGCGGCGAGCAGCCCCGAGACCGCCGGCGAGGTCAGCCAGGCCGCGGCCAGCGGCGCCACGACCGCCAGGGCGCCCCCTGCCGCGTACGCCACCGGTACCGGCACGTCCCCGGCCGCGACCGGACGACGGCACTTGGTGGGATGCGCGCGGTCGGCCTCGACGTCGCGCGCGTCGTTGACCAGATAGACCGCGGCGGCACACGCGGTGAACAGTACGAAGACGAGGGCGAGCCGGCTCACTGCATGGACCGAGAGGAACTGCCCGGCGGCGACCGGGGCGGCGACCACCAGGACGTTCTTGACCCACTGCCGGGGACGTGCGGTTCTGACGATCCCGCGTAAGAGGCCGCCCGGGGCGGGGCGTTCAGGCCGCGGACTGTGTGTGCGATGTTCGAGCTGCGCCGTCTCAGCCACGGGCCTGCCCCCGCATCCAGCGCGTTCCGACGCGCGCCGTGAGCGCGCCCAGGGCCGCGCCCGCGGCGACATCGGACGGGTAGTGGACTCCCACGACCAGCCGGGACAGACACATCGCGGCCGCCAACGGTGCCAGCCCTGGCATCCCCAGCGCCCCGAAGGCCACGGCGGCGGCCGCCGCGGAGGCCGCGTGCGAACTCGGAAAGGAGTGCCGCCCCGCCGTACGCACCAACGGCTCCGTATGCGCGGGACGGGCACGGCGCACCACCCGCTTCATTCCCATGCTCGCCAGATGCGCGCCCGCGACCAGCGCCGTCCCGCGCACCCACGAGGCCCGCCGCGCCCCGTCCGCGGCGGCCCCCGCCAGCCCCACCGCAAGCCATAGCGCGCCGTGTTCACCGGCCAGGGACAGGCCACGCGCGGCGAACCCGAGGCACGGGTCGGCGCCACGGGCACGAAACGCGGCAAGGATCCGGTGATCCATGTCGTCGAAGTGATCCATGTGGACTCACTTTTCACGTCGGGACGGCCCAAACCCCGGCAATACTCGATCCAATTCGAGCAATCACCCATTCTGCGGCATGCCGTTTCCGGCGCGCTTCACCAGGACAGCAGGCGTAACATCCGGTCGGATGATCCGATATTCCCTGGGCCTGAAAGACGAATCTTCCGCCGAAAGCGTGGCGTAGCTGGATCTGGGATGATCTGAAGGCTCTATAAAGGGGTGACAATCCTTCACGCGATCACGGGAGCCTTTGCGTCGATGCCCTGAGTCAACCTGTCCCCGCCTCGGGCTCGGACGGCGCCTCGGCGGCGTACGCGACAACCGTGCGCCGACGCTGCTCGATGCGCTGTTCCGCATCAACACAGCCGACCCGCCGATCGCGGATCCGACCTCTGGAACTCGCTCGCGATGATCCCTCATCCAGGAGCCGCCTTGTCTTCTTCGGCCGGACCCTACGCACCGTCCGCCGGCCAGCCGGGCCAGCAGAATGCCGATCCTGCGCCAGCAAAATTCAACGACCAGGAGTTGACCCAATTAGTCAGAAGCGGCGACAGTGAAGCATTCGCCGAACTCTTCAACCGTCACCGTGGGGCCGCCTACCGGCTGGCCTCCATGCACACCAGTGACGCGTACACGGCACAGGATTTCGTCGCCGAGGCGTTCTTCCGTGTGCTGCAAGCCCTCAGATCCGGTGGCGGTCCTTCCACCTCGTTCCGCAGCTATCTGCTGCGTGTCCTGCGCAATCTGGTGACCGAATCGGGACGGAACTCGGGGCGCCAGGTGCCCGTGCCGGACGTCAGTGCCTACGAGGTGGAATACGCGACGTCCGCCGGAAACGAGGCCCTCAGGAAGTATGAGCACGTGCTGGTGCGGGAGGCACTGTCCTCGCTGTCGGACCGGTGGCGAACCATCCTGTGGTGCACCATCGTCCAGTCCCAGCAGCCCGCCTCGATCGCCGACACCATGGGCATCAGCCCGAACAGCGTCGCCGCCCTGGCCTACCGGGCCAAGGAGGGCTTACGGCAGGCCTACCTCTCCGTTCATCTGGACGACAAGAGCTATCCCAGCCGGTGCTCGTACTACGTGGGCCGGCTCGCCGCGTACTCCCGCGGCCGGCTCGGCGCATGCGGATCGGAAGAGGTCATGACGCACCTCGGCGACTGCGACACCTGTGCGGGCCTGTACCGGGAGATCGACGAACTGAACCATCTTTTACCGGTCTGAGCGGATCCGCCCGACGAACACCTCTCCCGCAGGGGGTCCCTTCACCACCGCCCACGCCGTACGCGGGGCACCTTCGGACTGCAAGGAATTCGATGAACTTGATCCGCCTGGCGATCCGGCACGCCACCCGGTCACAATGCCGCCACCGGGTGGGAGCCGTGCTGGCCGCGGGCAGCCGTGTCGTCGTCGCGAGTCCCAACAAGTACCGGAACTCGCCCCTCATCGATCACCACAACAGCACGTTCCACGCGGAGGACGCCGCGCTCCGGCGCGCCCGGGGGGCTCCGGTGAGCATGGTGTTCGTGGCCCGGGTCAACGCCGCGTGCGTGCCCATGCTGGCGCGGCCCTGCGACCGGTGTGTCGACAAGCTGTCGCAGGCGGGGGTGCTCAGGGCCTACTACACCGCGGGCCCGAACACGGTGGAGGTGCTGGAGATCCCCCCGATACGTTCACGAGCGGGTTCGGCGTGACGACGCGAGGCTCGGGCCGGGCCGCTGCTGACGCCGACGTGCCGTCAGGTGTTCCCACGCGGTGCGCCGCCGCACCACCACACCTGCCGAAGACACCCCACCACCCCACCACCGAACCACCGTACGACGACGCGGTACGACGTCCGCCCTCTCCCCCGGGCATGCTTCCCCCACCATGCCCACCAACCGACGCCCGGCACACCCAGAGCCCCCGACCACCCACCGAACCGCCCCCGGAACAAGGCACCCCAACCACCCGGCCAACCACCGACCAACGACAGGACATCCCACCGCCCGCCGTCTCCCCCAGACGAGCCTTCACGAGCCTTCCACACCATGACCACGCACCGACACCGGGGACACCCGGACCACCCCAACCACCCGCCGAACCGCCCCCCGGAACAAGGCGCCCCCACCACCCGACGGACCACCCACCAACGACAGGACACCCCACCGCCCGCCGTCTCCCCCAGACGCGCCTCCCACACGATGACCACGGGCCGACACTCCAAACGCCCTGGGCGCCCCAACCACCCACACAACGAAAGCACGCCACACCAGCCACCGGTTTCCCCGGGCACGCTTCCCACACCATGACCACCGACCGACGCCCAGGGCGCCCGCGGCCGGCGGCGTGAAAGCCGGGCGGCACGACGGCGGGCGGCAGGACGCCGGGCACGGCGGACGGTGCTCGGCCGGGCTGTGGCGGCCTGTGCTGTAGCCGCCGCGGCAAAGCGGCGCGGGCGGCGCG
Organism: Streptomyces sp. NPDC001508; assembly: GCF_040298665.1. Taxonomy (NCBI): domain Bacteria; kingdom Bacillati; phylum Actinomycetota; class Actinomycetes; order Kitasatosporales; family Streptomycetaceae; genus Streptomyces; species Streptomyces sp. NPDC001508. Next base: position 59,818 of record NZ_JBEPAP010000039.1, on the reverse strand, counting down.
GGCGCGGCGTGCACACCCGCCCGCGCGATCGGCTGGCCGCACACTCCGCGTCGGCGCAGTTTCCGGCCCCGCGACGCTCCCGGGGCTCCCCCGGCGGACGGGCGCGTCCCGCCCGTCCGCCGGTCGGCATGTGCGGGCGCGCGGAGAGAGGGAAGCCGCTAGCGAGTGGCGGCCAACGGACGTGACCCGAGCGGACGGTGGCATCGCTCACGGTTCGGCCGTCGAGCTGCCGCGCCTGCCGCCGATACCGAGCGGGGTCCGGGGCAGCGCCCCGAACCCCGACCCGTCACATCCGGCCTGTCACATCCGGCCTGTCACATCCGGCCCGTCACATCCGATCCATCACGTCCGGCCCGCCACGCCCGGCCCGTCATCGCGTCACGCGCCCGTGCGCGGCCCCGGCAGACTCATCGCGCCCGTGCGCTGCTGCACCCGGCAGGCTCGTCGCGGCGGTGCGCGAGTCCCGGCAGACTCATCGCGGCGGTGCGTCGCGACTGCATCGGCACGGAGCCCTCCCGGTGCAGCAGCGCGGGCGCCGGTCCGATCGACCGGCGAGCCCGGTCGCCCCCCGGGCCCGCGACCCCCGGCTGCGGCACCGCCAGCTCCCCGGGACCCGGCCGGTCGCCCCGGGCCCGAGTCAAGAACAGCCGGCCCGGACCGGCCGGGTCACCAGGACAACTCCATGCGTAGCTCCCGCATCGCGGGGGACGGCGGGCCGCCCTCGGAGCGCTCGGTCTTGCGTCCCTTGTGGCCCGGGGCCAGGGTGCGCGGATCGATGGCCTCGGCCGGGGCCCCACTGGCGTAAAGACCGTCGGGAACGCTGTCGCGGTCGTGCGGCAGCAGCCAGAAGACGCGACGCCGAAAGGTCCCGGAGCAGTGTGACGCCTTTGCTCTGGGCCCGAGTTGGGCATAGCCCACCATCCGGCCGTCGCGGCGGTAGGCCGGCCTGCCGCGACGGGTGGAGAGCCGGTCCAGACTCTGCCGCACGTAGTCGAGGCCGCTGACGTCCTCAAGCCAGACGAGTTCCGTCTCGTGGCTGATCTCGTCTTCACTGATCAGGGAACTCATACCTTCTCCTCGTCGGAGAGCAGGCCGATGCCCGGGTAGTACTTGCGCGAGTTGGACAGGATCATCTCCTTGGGTGAGGCCAGTCCGGCCAGCTCGCGCGCCCGTTGGGCGAACACCCGGGAGGAGATGGCCGTGGCTCCTTCTTGTTCGCACCACGTTCGGTAGGCCGCGTAGAGACCGGCCTGCTCGACCCGCAGGTCGGGGCCGCGGGCACAGCACTCGTCGAAGAAGCGGCCGGTGTGGTCCTCGGTCTCGGCGTAGGCGTTGGTGGCGATGCGCACCCGTTCGGGACCGGTGATGTCCCTGTCGCCGCCGAGGTAGCGGCGGGCGCCGTCGATGAGCCAGCCGAGGATGCCCGGACCCTCCTCGGTGACAAGGATGTCGGCCAGGTTGTCGATCTTGCGATGGTCGGGAACGACACGCTCGAAAGGGATCAACCGCATACGACGCCAGAACGCAAAACCACCCGTACCGACCTCCGGCCGGTGATTACCCAGCAACCAGAGCTTGTGAGTCGGCTCGAAACTGAAGAAATCCTGCCGCATCCGACGCGCCTTGATCCGATCCCCACCCGTCAACAGCTTGACCCGCGCCTCATCGAACTTGTCACCCGGCTTGACCTCCGAACACACGATCACCCGCCGACCATGCAACTCGGCCAGGTCGGTGGGGTGGCCTTCGTAGGGCCGTGCCATCAAGAACCCGGGCGGAGCCGCATCGGCATAATCCCCCAGCAATTTCATCAGCACGTCCAGCAGAACCGACTTGCCATTCTTGCCCGCTCCGAACAGGAAGGGCATCACCTGGCCGCCGACATCGCCGGTGACGGAATAGCCGAGCAGAAGTTGCAGGAAGCGGATCATCTCCAGGCCCTCGGCGTCGTCGCCGAAGGTGTCGGCCAGGAAGCGCTGCCAGCGCGGGGTGGGCACATGCCGGGGGCTGACCGCCGTGGAGCGGGAGTGGAAGTCCTTGGTCGGATCGGGTCGCTTCATTCCGCCGGTGCGCAGATCGACGATGCCGTCGGGCGTGCACAGGGCGTACGGATCGGCGTCCAGCAACGCCGCGTTCAACACCATCCCGGGCGCTGATCTGGCCTGCGCGAGCATGGCGTTGATACCGGCGGTGGACAGCGCACGGCGGCGGTGCTTGCGCAGGGCCTGGACGCTGTGCAGGCCCTGCGGATCGGCGACGGCGATGCTCTCGGCGAGGTCGCCCGCGGCCCACAGCACGGTGTCGTCCTCGTCGACCTGCCAACGGGTGCCGCCCCAGCGGTACCAGCCCAGGCCGGGCACGTACTGGTAGTCGTCGGCGTACAGCTTGACGAACAGCTTGGCCATGCCGCGATCGCTGAGCGTATCGGGCAGCAGGCCGTGCTCACTCGCCCGGTCGGCGAGGGACGCCTGCCCGCCGACCGCCTGGGACACCAGGGAGGTTGGCCGGTGGGCGAGGATCTGGGCGGCAACGGTCTGGGGGTCGAAGTCGAACAGGACGTTGTCGTTGCCGGGGACCGTCATGAGCGGCCCCCGGGATGCGGGGGGCGCTGCGCCGCGATGGCGAACATCCGGCAGATGGTTACCGCGTGCGGGGTGTGTCTGCGGGCGGCGCGTGCGGACACGGCGTGTTCGAGTCCATGCCCCAGCCGGGACCGCGGGAGGGCGGGTTCGCAGGCGCCCTGCGGCAGGGTGTGCGGGCCGGAACCGCTGCCGGCGGTGGGGGCGAGGGGGCGACCCGACCGGCCTCGGCGGGCGCGTCGTGGGGTGCTCAGCGGCGGCCGCCGGGGAGCGGCCGGGGCATGCGAGGGCGCCTGCCGCGAGTTGCGATCGGGAAAAGGCAGCTCAGCAGGCATGCGGTCCCTCTATCAGTGACTGAAGCGACTCAACGACGGACGCAGATTAGCGAAGCCTTGGTGAGGCGGCGCGGATCCCGATACGAACGGAGCGGCCGCACCGATCATATGATTCACGGCGCGGACGGTCGGCCGCCGAACACAGCGGAATCGACCCCCGGCCATTCGGGTCGCACCCCCTGAAAAAGAAAAGGAAACCGCAGCTCACATGGGATGCCCGCGGGCATGACACCGACTCGGGCAACCGTGGCAACAGGCAGGCCGAGCACCCGCGCACGTGAATGTGTTCCTCTGCCGAATCTTCAGTCGCTTCGGTCACTGCCGGATGCCCGGCCGCCCAGGTGACCTGCGTGTTCGGCCCGCTCAGACCGACGGCCGCAGCCCGCCGTACGGTCGTCGGGCTCCGTTCGCCACACACCCGTAGGCAGCGACCGGGGGTCGGAAACGGTTGCACGACTGCGTCACATGGATGATGAAGATCACCCTCCGGTGGCGATGAGCGGACGGTTGTTCGGATGCTCGCGACGGGCAGGCCGCAGGGCATGTCCGCAGGTCGAGAACTCATCGTTCTTCGCCCTTGCGAATACCGAGTTTCCTTTTTTCTCGGCATTCTTCCGACGCCCGGAACACCAGTTCGCCAGAATTGAAATGCCGTCACCTGACAGGTTGCCCGGCATCCTGGAAGCGCATGCCCGCACCCATAGGGCCGCGTATATTGAGCTGCCTTCCCCGTTCTGCTCGTAGGAGCTCCAGATGTCAGGCATTCACCTGCTGCGTGCGTCATTGCCGGACGACCGCCGGACGACCGTCCGCGGCATGGACGGCGAGGTGGCGGTAAGCGATCGGCGGGGGCCGATGCCGAGCGTCCAGGCTGGAGGCTGAAGACAATGCCCCTCACAGCGACCGGTCGGATCGAGCAGGTTCCGCTGTCCGTAAGGGACCGGGCATTCCGTGCGCGTATCGCCTTCGTTTTTCCGCGGACCGCGGTCCGGGCGGCCGAAGAGCCCGCGGCCCGGGACCTGGTGCGGGTGGGCGAGGTCCGCCGGATCTGCGGCGGGCGGCTGCGGAACTGGGGGCTGGAGCGGCTCGACGACTCCGTACGGCTGCTCCTGAGCGAGCTGGTCACCAACGCGATCCAGCACGGTTCGGGCAGCCAGGTCGGCGTGCGCCTGTCCTACCTCCCGGGTGAGGTGAGGATCGAGGTGCGCAGCGGCCCGGTGAACACGTTGACGGCCCGCGATCCGGGCCTGCTCGACGAAAACGGACGGGGCCTGCTGCTCGTCGACGCGTTGGCCGACGCATGGGGGGTCGACACGGCCGGCTGGGTCTGGTGCGCCCTCGCGACCGCGTGACAACGGAAGTGCCGGGCCGCGTGTGCCGTTCGGCTTCACCAGGCGTCACCTGTTCGGATCAGCCGTCCGTCATGCCGGAGGCAGCAACCGGGTCTTACATGCATGTCCCCTCCGCAGACGGAAGGCAAGTAAGACAGATGAACAGGCGTCTATCACGTCGGCTACTTGCAATCGGGCTCACGGCGAGTGCGGTGACCGGAGGCTCGCTCGGGCTACTGGGCGCACCGCATGCCTTCGCGGCACCGGCCTCGGACGGTTTCGAGTGCGACGGCCAGATCTTCCAGTCGGCCGGCTCCACCAGCTCGGTCAAGCTCTACACGGGTACGGTCGGGCCGGGCACCGTGTCGTTCTCGCCGCTCGGCCCAACGGGTCCCGGCTACAACGCCATCGGGGTGGACCCCGACACGCAGTACATCTTCGCGATGCGCCGCGACAACAACCACCTCCTGCAGATCAACAACACCGGCGCGGTGAAGGATCTCGGCCCGATCGCCGGCCTGCCGTCCACCGCGAACTACTACATCGGCGGTTTCGACAAGGCGGGCGACTTCTACATCGCCGGCAACGGGACCCCGCTGTACAAGGTCGACACGAAGCAGCGCAAGGTCGTCTCCGAGACGAAGCTCAGCGCCCCGCTGGGCGGGGGCGTCGGTGACATCACGTACGCCTCCGGCTTCTTCTGGAGCGCGACGATCGACGGTGTCATCCAGCGCATCAACCCCACGACGGGGAAGGTCGACAACTTCTCCGGCATGGTGCCGGCCGCCAAGCAGGGCTACGGCGGTGCCATCACCTACGGCAACAACGACCTGGGCTTCTTCGACAACGGCGGGACCCTCTACCGCATCGCCGTGCAGAACCCGGGCAACGCGGCCCCCACGTTCACGCTCGTGTCCTCGCAGGAAGCGGCCGCGGCCAGCGCCGTCGACGCGGCGGCGTGCTTCGTGGCGCGTGCGGACCTTGAGGTGGTCAAGGTCGGACCGCTGAAGGTCAACCAGGGTGATCCGGTCGAATACACGATCACGGTGATGAACAACGGTCCGGCGGATTCCTCGGGCTGGACGGTCAACGACACCCTGCCGGCCGGGCTCCAGAACCCCAGCACCCCCACCCCGGGCTGCACCATCGACGGCTCGCAACTGTCCTGCACCGGCGGGGCCCTGGCCGTGGGCAAGAGCGCCACCATCACGGTCAAGGGCACGGCGCCCGTCCCCGGCGGTGTCACGCTGGACAACGTCGCCACCGTCCGCGGCAACGACCCCGACCCCAAGCCGGAGAACAACACCTCCAAGACGACCACCGAGGTCGACGTCCCGCTCATCGACCCGGCCGTGGGCACGGCCACCGCCGCGGGCCTGGGCGCCCTCGGCACCGTCATCCTGCGCCGTCGGCGCAACACCGGCGGGGAAGAGCGGTAAAAGCGACCTGCCGGTGATGCGCAGGTAACCTTTTCGGGGGCGGAAGGAACCCGTGTCCGAGGCGGTCGGAGCGAAGCAATGAAGCTTTCTCTCCGACCGCCGGGGCATGGGCGGACCACCGCCCCCTCTTCATTTCCCAACAACTGTTGCCGAGCACATCTATGCAGGCAGCAGTGGCTTTACCGGTCCCGAGAAGCAACACCGGGAACACCACACGCTATTGACATCCTGTCGATAGTGATGACATATCCATGACCTGTTTGCCGGTCGAAGAGAAGCTGAAGATTTCACTCGTAACTGCCGTGTCGGTAGCGCGTTGATCTGTTCATGAGGGTTTTCCGGGCGAGGCTCCGAAGGTGGCCGAGCCGCACTCCGACATCAGCGAACCGCGGTTCCGCGCGCTCGTTGACGTATCGGCGCTGCGCGGTTCGGCGAACTCGGGCACCTGCTCACATCAGGTCGTCCGGAGGGGAGACAACCGCGGTGGGCCGAGCCGCACGCGTCGAACACGCCGCGGGGACACGGGAGATGATCCTGACGACGGCCGAGCGGCTGTTCGCCGAGCGCAGGGTGCCCGCGTTCGCTCACCGCCAGGGCGGCGAGCCACCGGCGTGGGGCGCCGCCGACCACCGCTTCGGCTCCAAGGCCGGCCTGGTGCGCGCGATCGTCCGCACCCACAACGAGCACATCGAGGGGATCCGCGTGCGCATGCTGGCCGAGACCGGCGACTCCGGGGACGTACGGGACTGGGTGGCCTGCCTTGTGCGACCGGTCACCGAGCATCTGACCGCCCTGGGCAGTCCCAGCTGGTACGCCCGGTTCTGCGCCCAAGTGATGATCGATCCCGCGCTGCGCGGCATCGCGGACCAGGAGTTACGCCACTCCCCCGCGCTGCGGCGCATCCTCGAAGGACTGCGCCGCTGCCGCGCGGATCTGCCGTCCGAGGTGCGCACCGAGCGCACCGGCATGGCTCTCCAGCTGATCGTGCACATGTGCGCGGAGCGGGAGGGCGCTTTGGCCGGTAACTCGCCCTCGTCCTGCCCGAGTTGGCACGACACCACCACCGGGCTGATCGACGCGATCGTCGGCCTGTGGCTGGCCCCTGTATCGAACCGCTTCTGACGGGTCGCCCGTTGCCGGAACCGGGGAAGCCCCCACCGGCAGGCCCACCGGTTTCCGCCCCTCCTCTGGAGTCGGACACCCCCATCGATCAACGCATGCGCACCGGGAGGAAAGGCATGAGAGAGACCACGAAGGACGCGAGAGGGAAGAGCTTCAAGGGCAAGCCGGAGACCGGCGTCGGCCACTACATGGCCGCCGTGGCGGAGCGGCTTCTCGCCGACGGCCTGCCTGTCGCGTCCATTTATGCCTATGCCACCGACGACGAGAGCATGATCGATGACAACGATATCGAGGGAAGTATCCACTTCACCAAGGCCTTTCAGCTGAGTCTCAACGGTCCGGCGGAATCCTTCCTGCACTGGGTCGGTACGTCGGGCTGGTGTTACCGCACCATCAACGGGCCGACGGGCGCCGATTCCCCTTCCGACCACGCCCGCTGGCTCAACGCGGGTCTGCTGCCCTCTCCCGACCGGGTGGCCGCTTTCGTCTCCGCCGTGCGTGTCGACCCGGACGCGGCCGGAAGCGGTGAGCGTCCGCACTATCGGACCCCCTGTGACCAACTCAACGAGCTTGCGGCCGGTTTCGGAAGGTTCGCGCCCGGAGCCGGGCACACCCCGCTCGCCCAGGCCGACTACGAGCACCGCTTTGTCGAGGCACAGGGCGCCGCATACCGCGACCGGGCCCTGAGGGCGCTGGCCTCCGGGGACGACCGGGTTCTCTTCCTGCCCATCCGGCACAGTGAACTGCGCGCCCTGTGGGACCTGTTGGAGTACACCGAAGTCATCGCACCCCTGACCGGACCCCACGATCTGGCCCAGAGCCTCGCGCAGGATCTGACGCTGCGGACCCCGGGAGACCACCGCAGCGTGCAACGGCACTTCCGGGCGCGTCTCCTCGCCGTCGAGCAGGGAGACCACCACGACCAGCACATGTAGCCGCAGGTGGTAGGGGCGGGCCGGCTCCAGGACGCGGCGGGCCGGACGGGAGATCCCTCGTCCTCCGTGCACGCCCTGCCTTGCTGCCGCGGCCCCCGGCGCCGCGGCAGTTGGGCATATTGCGCTGCCTTTCTAGAAGTCCCAGATCAGGTCCGGTTTCAGCAGCAGGAGCCGCAGGTTCTCCGTGCCCACACGCACCCGGTGGGAGGCGATCCGGTCTTTCTGGCTGTTGTTGCGCAGGATCGCGTCGGCCTGGAGCAGGGCGTCGGGCAGGGAACGGTCGACATAGCAGTTGACCCGGGAGTCGCCGCTGGCCTTGAGCAGCATGTTGAGGTTCTTGGTGGTGATGCCCAGGGCCGGTCCTCGCCTGGGGAGCCAGTAGGCGGCGGGCCCCTTGCCCTCCCAGCCGCTGCCGTCCCGCTTCTGGACCAGGCCCTGGTCCTGTTCCACCTGACCGGACACCGCGGGACGTACGACGCCTTTCTCGTCCCGGATGTGCAGCCGCCCACGGGAGAAGGCCCTGCGCAGGACCTCCCCCACGGCGGTGGCCACTCCGTCCTGGGCGGTGCTCTGCGCGTCCATGCGGGCGGCCTGCCGGGCGAGCGAGGCGGCGAGCGGAGCGGCCACGACATCGACCAGGCCGGCCATGTCCGTGTCCGTGACCGCGGCGACCAGACCGAGGCCGGACAGCATGGCGGCCGCGGCGGTGATGACGCCGTCCATCGTGTCGCCCGGCTCCGGCAGCACCGCGTCCACATGCGGGCTGAGGTGTTCGAGTGCCCGCTTCTCCAGCTCCGCGAGATGGCTGTCGGCGTCCGGCAGGGCGTGGAGATGGGCGATGATCCGGTCGCCGAGGGTGCGCAGCGGGACGGTGAGGCTCTGACCGCCGCCGGATTTGTACCAGCGCCAGTCGACCTCGCCGCCGTCCCGCGACAGATAGATGACCACCGAGCGCCGGTACAGGGATTCCTGCATGCTCGGGGGCAGCATCTGGGCGGCGATGACGGGAATGGAACGGATGCGGTTGGCCGGCCTGGCCGTCAGATCGCGGTTGCGCCGCCCCTTGATCTCCGTCGCGTTCCCCGCCGCGCGGATCACGAGTTCCAGCTTCTTCTCCATGTCGCGCATCTGAGCGGCGGACGAGGAGCGGGTGAGGGGAATGTCATCGAGCAGGGTCGGCATGTCCCCTTCGAAGTCGAGTGCGCACTCGATGTCCGTGGCGGTGCTGCTCATGCCCTTGGTCGGCACCGGGGGCCAGGCATGGGGCCGTGATGTGAGAAGCAGACTGCGTGCGGTGTTGGCGGCTGACGTCTTGCCCGAGTTGGGTGCGGCGTCGAGCACGAAGGCCGCCGAGACCGGGCGCAGCGAGTACGCGAGGGAACGGGCGCCGACCGCCAGGGCCATCAGCGAGGCCCAGCCGTGGCCGGCGATGTCGTCGACCGCTCGGCGGCACTCCTCGTCCGTGGCGGTGCGCTCCAGGGGGGCGGCGGCCTGCCGCAGGGGTTCCGGGGCGCCGATGACGCGTACGGAGCCGCTGGGGGGGTAGCTGCGGCCGTCCGCGTACACGTAGGTCAGGCCCGCGGTCGGCAGGCGGTGCCAGCCGGTGTGCGCCACCACCGGGGTACGGGGCAGGCGTTTGCCCTGGTCGGTGATGATGTTGATGAGGACCTCGCGGATGGCGCGGGAGGCGGCGCCGCTGTCGTCGCTGAAGTCGTTCCAGCCGTCGGCGGTGCGCAGGTCCGAGAGGCTCTTGGTGAGGGTGTCCGCTCCGATGGTGATCGTGTAGTAGCGGCCGGCGGACTTGCCGTCCTCGCCGATCAGCACCAGGCGTTCGGAGACGTAGGGCGCCCAGTCCAGGACGACGTCCCAGCCTCCGTCCTTGCCGCGGTTGGCCTTCCAGACCGTGCCGTGGTCCTCATGGGCCTCGTAGTACCAGCCGGCGGATCCGATGACCGGACGGCCCGGAGGTGTCTCGGATTCGGGATCCCCCGCTTCTTCCCGGGCCGGGGGGAAGTGGTCCGGGCCGCCCTGCTCGACCCGCTCTCGCCTGCCCCGCCCGTAGGCGTCGTGCGCCGCCGCGGGTACGGCGGCGGCGAAGGTCTCGACGGTCACCGGTCCTCCTCCCCGAAGACGACCTGGGGAAGCTGTCGGGCCTGCTGCTGGACGATGTCGGCCAGGACGTCCTTGAGGGCGAGGCTCTCCCAGATGTCGATGCCCGTGAACTGCTCCCAGCCCTTTCCGTCCGGGAGGTCGCGGTCGCAGAGCAGGGCCAGCTGACGGTTTACCCGCACCACATAATGGTGCCGGTGGCACGTGCCTTCGGCGTCCAATGCGGCGAGCCTGGCGAGAACTTCCGGGCACCAGGCGAGGACTTGCACCAGCTGCCCTCCGGACCGGTTCCAGACGCCGGACTTCTGACGCTCCGTCGAAACCGTGTACCACCAGTCGTGACGGCCGGTAACGGCCGTCATCGCGGGCCCAGTTCCTGTGCCCTGGTGGCGAGATGCCGTGAACGTGAGGTTGAGGAGACTTGGGTGTCCGCCCCCCCGAATTGCCGCAGACATGGGTATTCTCTTTCCCCTAGCAGTGGTTCGTCACCTTTGGGGCCGATGAGCGAACATGGGCCCGCCGGGCGAACTATCTGTGGACACCGGCCCGGATGCTTCTTTGGCTGAGGTGCGTCGGGCCGGTGTCTTCCTACCTAGGCAATTGCCGTTGTGTCAGTGCTTTCTTCATCGAATCTGGCGCGCATGATCTCCCACACCAGGGCCTGAAGCTCCTGTGCCGCCCTGATGACCGCTTGCGGGTCCTCGGCGATGCAGCGCGCGGAGCGTTCGGTCAGGAGTCCGACAGACATCGCGGCCGCCATGCGCCTGCCGTTCTCCTCGGAGATCCCTCTGCGGACTCCGTGCCCCGGCACTCCGGCGGTCGTCGCCACCGAAGCAACCGTGGGGCGGGTGACCGTACCTGACATCCGGGCGATTTCCCCTGATGTGAGGCCTGGGCGTCGGTCAGGACCCCGGTGCGATGGGCTCCCCAAGGCTTCCCCCTCAAGTCGGTGTGGAAAATTGAGCAGCCATCAACTTACCCCGCACGTGGCAACGACGGGTCCCGCCCACGGGGTTTCGCAACCAAGTTCACCGTATCGGGTAATACACCCTCCAGGGTGATTTACTCGTCAACACATCGCCGATCTCTTTCCGTCAAAATCAGACAAACGTACTGCGATATTCGCCTGCGGTATCCGATCTTGAACCTCGAATCTTTTGACCTGGGCGTGCGGTCGCCGGGAGCGTTCCCCGAACCGGCGGGGAGTATGTGACGAAACGGCAGTGAGTATGTGCCCATGCGCGGCATTCGGACGCTCTCGCCCAGGGGCGTATGCGCCGGCGCCGCGCGCCGTCATACTGAACGGAATACAATATTCCGGCTGTTGCCTGGGACTCCACCTTCGTATGCCGCATGTGACATATCACTGTGGAACGAAAGTGTCGCCGCGCATTCCCTTTTCAGATCGCCGAGTCGACGGCGGGAGCCAAGAGGACCCCACGGTCACCAGCGGCGCAGCGGCGTAGCCCCGAGCCGGCGGGCGTATGCGCCCACGGCTCGGGAGAATCATCGTGAGTAGGAGTGGAGGGATTCGAACCCTCACGCCACAGGACACCGGGACTTGAATCCGGCGCGTCTTCCAGTTCCGCCACACTCCCCAACGGGCGCCCAGAATACCCTTTCTCCGGAGGCCCTGCGACACGCGGCCGAGCCGTCACCGCATTTACCCGATCGTAGGCAAAACAGCGGTTCGGCTCCGCTCTGCGGGAGCCAATTGCCGGTACGCGCGGACCAGGTGCGGAACTTTAACGCTGCGGGGTCCCCTGCCGCGCCATGGCAGGGGATCCCGGCGTTCTCTCCGAGACAACGCCGACGGCGTACTCAGGAAACCGCACATACACCGAACGAGTGGTGAGCGCGCGGCAATACGGCCGGTACGGCAGTGCGGATCGAAAAGACGTCAACCTGCGTTGCCGTCCCGCGTCATAACCCTTCTCACAGGGCCTCTTTCACTACAGGCTGCCGAAGGCCGTGCCACGGCCCGGGTGCTCTGCATGGCTTCTTGAGCGAGTACAGACACGCAGCCTGCCCAGGAAGCGTCCAACCAGATCTGGAGACAATCCGTGCGCAAGATGATGACGGCTGCCGTCCTTGGGGCATCCTCCGCCTCGCTGGTCCTGGCCAGTGCTCTGGGCGCTGCCGCAGCGCCCGCCGCCCCCGAAGACTCGGGCACCGGCTCGACCCTGTCGGGCAGCCTGCTCCAGCTGCCGCTGAACATTCCGGTCACGGTGTGCGGGAACACCATCAGCATCCTCGGCCTGGAGCCGCTGTCGTCCGGCAGTGACAACGGGTGCAAGCACGCGGCCCAGCCGCAGGAGACCGTCCCGGTCGGCGGTGTCGCCGGTGGCGGTGCCGACGGCGGTGCGCTCGGCGGTGTCGCCGGTGGCGTGGCCGACGGCGGTGCGCTCGGCGATGTCGCCGGTGGCGTGGCCGACGCTCTGCCGGGCACCGGGGCGGCCCCGGCCCCGGACGACCTCTTCCTGTTCTAGAACGACCGCGCACCAGCGCGTCCTGACGTCCTGCCGCCGCTCGCGGCAGGCGTCTGACGCATGCCTGACCGCGCCTTCCCGCCGTCGCCGCCGGAGCACGGGTTCCCGTGTTGTGCGACATGCGGGCTCATGGGCGCGGTGAGACACGAAGTTCCGCCGGGGCGGGGGTATCGGCCCTCGCCCCGGTCGTGTGCGGTGCGGCACGCCCGGACCCGGCATCTGCCCCGCGCATGCCACCGCCGTCCGACAGGGGTCCCGGGGGTGCCGGCCGTCCCCCCGTACCAGTCGGACGAATGAGGACGCTCGGATGACCACCACTGACCGGGCCGCGCCCTCCCACGACCGGCGCCCGGCCGATCCGCACCGCCGCGACAGAGGAGCGGCACGGCGGCGCAGGGGAAGCCGGCTGCGGTCAGCGCTGTTCATCGCGCTGACCTTGATGGTGCTCGGCACCGTCTGCGTGGGCTGGATCCAGCTGAGGCTGAACGGGAACATCAGGACCTTCGACGGGAACGGACTGTCCGAGGACCGCCCCGACGCCGCTTCCTCCAAGGGTGAGAACGTTCTGGTCATCGGCTCCGACGCGCGCAATGAGGGCAACAGCGCGCTGGGCGGCGGCCACACGGACGACACGGGCCGCTCCGACACCGTGCTGCTCGTGCACATTCCCGCCGATCGCAGGCACGCGGTCGCCGTGTCGATCCCGCGGGACACACTGGTCACCATTCCCCCGTGCCGGCTGCCCGGCGGCGAGTGGACGAAGACGCAGACGAACGCCATGTTCAACGCGGCCTTCTCGGTCGGGCAGACCAAGAAGGGCAACCCGGCCTGCACCCAGAACACCGTGGAGAAGCTGACCGGACTACGCGTGGACCACACCGTGGTCGTCGATTTCAAGGGCTTCGCGGCGGTGACGGACGTGGTCGGCGGGGTGCGGGTGTGTCTGCCGAACGACGTCTACGAGAAGGACCTCGACCCCAACCTCGCCACCCAGGGCGAGTTGCTGTTCAAGAAGGGCGAGCAGACCGTCTCCGGGCAGCGGGCCCTGGACTACGTCCGCATCCGGCACGGCATCGGCGACGGCTCCGACATGGGGCGGATCAAACGTCAGCAGGCGTTCGTCGCCGGTCTCGTCAAGAAGGTCAAGAGCGACGGGCTCACCCCGGCCAGGCTGCTGCCGCTGGCGGACGCCGTCACCAGGTCGATGACCGTCGATCCGGGCCTCGGTACCGCGCACAAGCTGATCTCGTTCCTGATGTCGCTGAAGGACATCGACCTGCACGACACCAAGTTCGTCACGGTTCCCTGGCGTTACCAGGGGGCGCGCGTCGCGATCGTCCAGCCGGCCGCCGACCGGCTGTGGGCCGCGCTCAAGGCGGACCGTCCCATCGAGGGCCTGGCCGCCGACGGCGGTAGGGAGACGGCGACGACGGGTTCGAGTCCCGGCTCGCCGAGCGCCGCTGACACCGTCGTAGCAGAGGGCATCAGCGTCGCCGTCTACAACGGCACCGACGCCTCCGGCCTGGCCGCGACCGCCGCCGCGAGACTCACCGAACGCGGCTTCACCGTCACCGGCACCGCGAACGCCCGCAGCCAGGACCACGCCACCACCGTGATCCAGTACGGCACGGGCCTGGAGTCCCAGGCCCGGACGGTCGCCGGGCTCTTCCCCGGGGCCCGGCTCCAGTCAATCGGCGCGCTGGGCATCAACGTGATCCTGGGCCGGTCCTACGCGGAGCACGCCCCGGCCTCCGGGCCCGCCCCGGTGACCGGTGACATCCGGTCCGCCGATGACGATCCGTGCTCCGACCTGTCGTACGGCTGACCGCCGCACGGCCCCCCTGCCCGGGCCGTCCCGCTCACGCTCCGCCCACGAGGGAGGCCAGGCCGCGGTCGACGGCCAGGTCGATGTTCTCCTTCCCGAGGGCCACGGCGGCGAACGTGCGCCGCAGGAAGCGGCGCAGGGCATATGTGTCGAACTGGATCAGCGCCAGACCCTCCGGCGCGTGGAACTCCACGACCGTATGGGCCCGGCCGCACGGCCAGATGTGCACATCACCATGACCGGCCGGCGCCGCCAGCCCTTCCTTCAGCAGTTCACGCGAGAAGGTCCAGGTGACGTCGGTGCCGCTGAGCGAGACTTCGGGCGGAAAACCGATGTGGACGGCGAACGGGTCTCCCGAGGTGTACCGCAGCGTGGCCGACACGGGCAGCTCCTGGCTCTCCGAGGTGATCAGTCGGGCGCGGGCGGGCTGCTCGATGGTGATGTCCATGGGTGCTTCTCCACGTTGAGACCGACGCCGACGTATGCCGACGTTTCCTTAAGACCCGCGAAGGCGTCCCTTATTACGCGGAATCCGCAGAGACCAAACGTGATGCGCATCACTCGTATTGTCCGCCGTATGTCCATCCTCAAGATCACTGCACCGTACGGGCGACCTATCGTCATATAGTCGCCGCCGCGGCCTCTTCCTATTACGAGCGACCACCGGCACGTATCCCGGGAAGGGAAACCAGTGAACATTGCTGTCATGGGGCAGGGGCATGCCGGTCTGCCCCTGGCCATGGCCGCCGTCGAGGCAGGCCATCACGTGATCGGTTTCGAGCGCGACAAGCAGCGCCTTGAGCAGCTGCGCGGCGGCGTCTCCCCCGTCGAGGACGTCCCCGACAAGACGCTGGAGGCGGCCCTGAAGTCCGGCCGGTACCAGGCGACCCGCGAGGAGGAGTCGCTGGCCGACTTCGACATCGCCGTCATCGCCGTGCCCACACCGCCGACGGAGCGGGGAGCGGATCTCGGGGCCGTACGGGAGGCGGCGGAGAGCCTCGCGCGGCATGTACGCAAGGGCACCACGGTCATCCTCGAGTCCACCGCGCATCCCGGTACCACCCGCAAGATCGTGCGCCCGATCCTGGAGGCACTCTCGTGGATGCGGGCCGGGATCAGTTTCCATCTCGGGTACAGCCCGGCACGCGTCGAACCGGGCGATGAGCGCTGGACGTTCGCCAACACTCCGAAGATCGTCTCCGGGCTCACCGAGAAGTGCCGTGACCAGGTGGCGGCGTTCTACACCGGCATCACACAGAACGTGGTGCCGGCGAACAGCATCGAAGAGGCCGAGCTGGCCAAGGTGTTCGAGGACACCTTCCGGTATGTGAACACCGCCCTCGCCCACGAGCTGTGCCGAGTGGCGCACACATTGGACCTGGACGCCTGGCACACCCTCGACCTCGCTGGCTCGAACCCGGTCGGCTTCACGAAGTTCCGGCCGGGACCCGGAGCGGACGACCACGGCCTGCCGGTCGATCCGATGCACCTGAGCCAGCAGGACAAGGCAGGGCACAGGAAGGCGTTCCGGCTGGTCGAACTGGCCCGGGACATCAACGGGGCGCAGCCCGCCTATGTCGTCGACCGGATCCAGGACGCCCTCGGCACCCGGCACGACAAACCCCTCAAAGAGGCCCGTGTGCTGGCGCTCGGGCTCGCCACCCGCAGGATCGGCGGCGCCGGCTCCCACCGGTCGTCCGCCGCCGAGGTGGTCGCCGAACTGGAGCGCAGGGGCGCACTCGTCGACGTGGTGGATCCGCAGCTCACGGAGGGTGAACACCCGCTCCGCCCCCCGCTGCCGTACCGGGCCTACGACGCCGCCGTGCTGCTCACCGCGTACGACGGGTTCGACCTCGCGGCCGTCACCGCGGAGAGCGAGTACGTGCTGGACACGCGAGGCGTCATGCCGCAGGCTCCGCACATCGAACGGCTGTGAGCGCAAACCCCCGGGCTACTGCTTCGTCTCCCCCTGGGCGGCCCGCAGGCCGGCGAGGAGTTCGGCCTGCCCGGCCAGCACGCCGGACAGGATGGTCCGGGCCACCCGCAGCAGCTCCGCGACATGCGGGCTGGTCAGCGAGTAGTACACGGTCGAGCCCTCCTTGCGGGTCTTGACCAGGTTCGCCCGGCGCAGCACCGCGAGCTGCTGGGACAGATGCGCGGGCTCGATCCCCACCTCGGGCAGCATCTCGCCGACCGCGTGCTCACGCTCGCTCAAGAGCTCAAGGACGCGGATCCGCGCCGGATGACCGAGTGTCTTGAAGAACTCGGCTTTCAGCTGGTACAGCGGCGTACTCACCGCGCTGTCCCCTTCCCGTACCGGCAGCCCGGCCGCACCGGCCGGACGTCGGTCCCTCGTATCCACCCACTCGTCGACAGCATGAGGCCCATCCTCGCCTGCCGGCACGGCAGTACCCGAATCCGCGTCCGCCGGGCCGCCGGATCGCGGGGCGGCTCACAGGGGCAGTGTGACCCAGATGCTCTTGCCTCCTCTGTCGGCGTCCGTCCGTACATCCGCGGTGCCGTCCAGGCCGAGAGTGAGTTCCATGACGGTGGCCAGTCCCCCGGTGCCGCTGCCGGTCACCGACGTGTACAGGGCCGGCTGGTAGGGGTGGCGGTCGTGGACGGCGAAGGCCAGGCGGCCGGGGCCGGCCGCGTAGACCACCGTGACCTGCGGGGACACAGCGGCGGCGTGCCGGACGCTGTTGGTGACCAGCTCGCTCAGGATGAGCAGGGCCGGGCCTATGGCGGGGTGGCGCAGGCTGATGCCCCATTCCGTCCACGCCTGCTCGGCCGTCTCGCGCGCGAGACGGACCGCGTTCGGCTCGGCGGGCAGGGTGAGCACATGCCGGTGGAGCAGGTCGTGCGGCTGCATGGGGGTCTTTTCTCCGGGAAGGTCGGACACGAGCCGGCCGCCGCCGGGGGGCGGAAGCGGGTCACCGTCGTGGGGCAGAAGCCGGTCACCGCCGGCAGACGCGAGCCGGCCGCCGCCGTGGGGCAGAAGCCGGTCACCACCGTCGGACGGAAGCCGGTCACCACCGGCAGACGCGAGCCAGCCGCCGCCGTCGGGCAGAAGCCGACCACCGCCGGCGAGCGGAAGCGGGTCACCACCGGCAGACGCGAGCCAGCCGCCGCCGTCGGGCGGAAGCCGGTCACCACCGGCAGACGCGAGCCGGTCACCGCCGTGGGGCAGAAGCCGGTCACCGCCGGCGAGCGGAAGCCGGTCACCGCCATGGGGCAGAAGCCGGTCACCACCGTCGGACGGAAGCCGGTCACCACCGGCAGACGCGAGCCAGCCGCCGCCGGCGAGCGGAAGCCGGTCACCGTCGGTGGGCGGATGGGCAGGAACGGGGTGTGCGGGCCGTACGCCCGGCAGGCCGGGGTGCGCCGACCGTGGGCGGCGGCGTCCCGGACGGGTGGGCGTACGGCCTCCCGCACCCTCCGGGCGAGCCGGACGACGGGCTGCTCGCGTCGTGTGCCCATCACATGTGCTCACCGGGCTGGTTCCTCGTGCGAGGCGCCCGCCGGCCGGGCGGGCAGGACTCCGGTGCGCTCCAGATGGTCCCGGGCGGCCCGGATCGCGTCGGGGGTGGTGGCGTGGTCGCGGCCCTCGTGGCGCAGGGGTTCCAGTGCGCCGACGGAGTCGAGGACCCGGCGGTGGTCCGGCCGTATACCGGAGGCCAGGACGAGGATGCCGCGCCGTGTCAGCTTCTGCGCCGCGTCCTTGAGGACGAGGGCGCCGGTGGCGTCCATCGTCGAGACGCGCGACATCCGCAGGATGACCACCCGCACGTCGGCGACGTCCGTCAGTTCCAGCAGAAAGCGGTGGGCGGCGGCGAAGAACAGGGGCCCGTCGATCCGGTACGCCACGATGTGCTCGGCCAGCAGGGCGTGTTCCTCGGCCGAGTGGTCGCCGCGGTCGAGGGGCACCTGGTCGAGGCGGGCCTGCTTGGCCACGGCGCGCAACGCCAGGGCGCCCGCCACAGCCAGGCCGATGATGACCGCGTAGACCAGGTCGAGGACGAGCGTCGCGGCGGCGGTCAGCGTCAGGATCAGCGCGTCCGAGCGGGTCGATCGGGCCATCGCCTTCAGCGAGCCGACCTCGACCATGCGGATCGCCGTGGCCAGCAGCACACCCGCGAGCGCGGCCAGCGGGATCTTCGAGACCAGCGGGGCCGCCGCGAAGACGATCATGGCCAGGACGGCGGCGTGCGCGAGGGCGGCGAGCCGGGAGCCGGCGCCGGTACGGACGTTGACGGCGGTGCGGGCGATGGCGCCGGTGGCCGGTACGCCGCCGAAGAGCGGGGCCGCGATGTTGGCGAGGCCCTGCCCGAACAGTTCCCGGTCCGCGTCGTGCCGCTGCCCCACGGTCATGCCGTCGGCGACCGACGCGGACAGCAGTGACTCCAGCGCGGCCAGCGCGGCGACCGCCACGGCCGGGGCGAGCAGGGAACCCAGGGAGCCGAGGTCGAGGAAGGCGAGGGACGGCGCGGGCAGACCGGAGGGCAGGTCGCCGATCGGCTGGGCGGCGTGCAGGCCCGCGGTGTGCGCGACGACCGTCGCGGCGATCACGGCGACGATGGAGAACGGCACGGTCGGCCGCCATCGCGCGCCGGCCAGCATGACCGCGGCCACCGACACGGTGATGCCGACGGCGGTCCAGTTCGGTGTCCGGGCGAACTCCTCGACCGCACGCCAGGTGACGACCACGACCCGGTCGCCTTCGGGTTTGGGCACCCCCAGCGCGTTCGGCACCTGCTGCAGGCCGATCACACACGCGATGCCCAGGGTGAAGCCCTCCACCACCGGCGCGGGCACGTACTGCATGTACGTGCCGGCCCGCAGCACGGCCAGCGCGAGGAGCAGCACGCCCGCCATCAGGCCGACGGTCAGGACGCCGGTGGGCCCGTACTGGCCGACGATCGGCACCAGGACGACGGTCATCGCCCCGGTCGGCCCGGACACCTGGAGGTTCGAGCCGCCGAAGAGCGCGGCCACCGCACCGGCGACCACGGCGGTGGCCAGGCCCGCCTCGGCACCCAGCCCGGACGAGACCCCGAAGCCCAGCGCGAGCGGCAACGCCACGATCGCCACCGTCAGCCCGGCGACCATGTCACGCCGCGGATCGCGGCGCATGTCCACGAGATCGCCGCGGCCGGGCAGCAGCGGGGCGATCCGGCCCCGGGCACGGCCGAGACACCTCGTCATCGCGCGACGGCCCTCGGCCTGGTACGGCGGAACGGACACGTCGCCTCGACTTCCCTGACGAAACCCCACTTCGGGGCGCACACGGAGGGCCGCGCCCACGGCCATCTGCGGGTGCAGCGAACACAGCATCTAACCAATTGCTAAATTTAGCAATTGCTCATCAGCTCAGGGCCCGCAGCAGCTTTCGCAAGGAACTCAGGGCCCGCAGGTACCGCACGCCGGCGCCGCTCACTCGTTTCACTCGTTCTGTCGTCTGTCCTGTCGTCCGTGGACGAGGAGAGAGATCGCGTCATGGATGAGGCGGTCGCCGCCCTGCGCGGAGATCCGTCGGGTGCCGACGAGGACGGCGATGCCCTGCATGGTGGCGGCGAACAGCAGCGTGAGTCGGTACGGGTCCTGGGGTGCGATCTCGCCGGCCTCGGTGCCGCGGCGGATCAGGTCGCCGAAGGTCGCGAAGAGTCGTTCCGAGGCGACGCGCAGCCCTTCAGGGGCGTCGCCGTTCTTCGCGGTGAACATCAGGTCCAGGAGTGCGGCGTCGGTGACGGCGAAGCGCACATACGCGGTCGCGACGGCGCGGAAGCGCTGCTCGTAGCCCTTGGCGTCGGAAGCGATCACCGCTTCCAGTGCGTCGGCCAGGCGATTGAAGCCGCGCTCCGCGAGCGCGTCGAGGAGTGCCTGCCGGTCGACGAAGTGGCTGCGTGGTGCGCCATGGCTGACGCCGGCCCGACGCGCCAGCTCACGCAGTGACAGCGCTTCGATGCCGCCCTCGCGCAGGGTGCGCTCGGCCTGGTCGAGCAGGACGGCTCGTAGGTTCCCGTGGTGGAAGGGCCTGTCGTTCACTCGCTCATCCTATCCAGAACTAGGCATTGACTAGTTTCTAGGCAGTGCCTACTCTCGCTGTCATGAAAGCCCATGACGATGTCTCCCCCACTCCCGATCTGACCGGCAAGACAGCCATCGTGACCGGCGCGAACAGCGGAATCGGTCTCGCCACCGCCCAGGCCCTGGCCGGATACGGCGCACACGTCGTCTTCGCGGTGCGTGACACGGTGAAGGGCGAGCGAGCCGCCGCGACGCCCGGTGACACCGAGGTGCGGCGGCTGGACCTGGCCGACCTGGCGTCGATCCGCCGCTTCGCCGCCGACTGGCGAGGGCCGATCCATCTGCTGATCAACAACGCCGGGATCTCGGCCCCCGAACTCGGCCGGACCGCGGACGGGTTCGAGCTGCAGTTCGGCACCAACCACCTCGGCCCGTTCGCCCTGACGAATCTGCTTCTGCCGCACATCACCGGACGGGTGGTGTCGCTGGCCTCACAGGCGGAACGGACGGGGCGGATCGATCTCGGCGATCTCAACTGGGAGCACACCCCCTACAAACAGTCCCGCGCCTACGCGACGTCGAAGCTCGCGAACGTGCTGTTCTCCGCCGAGTTGCAGCGTCGGCTCAGCGCCGCCGGGTCGAGCGTGCTCGCCGTCGCGGCGCACCCCGGCTTCGTCGCGACCCCCCTCTACGACCGGTCGACGGGCCCTGGCACGAGGCTGATGCTCCGCCTGCTCGCACAGGGCCCTGACGAGGGCGCCCTGCCGGTGCTGTACGCCGCGACCGGCGACGTCCCCGGTGACAGCTTCACCGGGCCGAAGCACTGGATGCACATGCGGGGCGGTGCCGAACTGATCGGCCGTTCCAAGACCGCGCAGGACTCGGAGCTGGCCCGGCGGCTCTGGGACGCCTCGGAGAAACTCACCGGCGTCTGCTTCAGCCTCTGACATCGCACGAGGGCGCCCGCGGTGTGCCGATCCGGCCGGCGGACCCTCAACTGTTCCCATGGTTGTTCCCGTGGTGGTCCCCGTGGCCTGCTCGAACGATGAGAGCGAGGTCTCCGTTCACGGGGATGTCGAAGGTCTCCGCGATCGTGCCCGCCGCTGTTCCCACGCGTGTACGCAGCAGGCGCAGTGCTTCGTGGAACGCGTCGAAGTCCCGCCGCGAGCGTGGGCGTCCAGTGCTGGTGAGGAACTGCCGCACCGCTGCCTGGATTTCGCGCAGACCGTCCCTCAGTTCCTCGGATGCGAAACAGAAGTACTGGCTCGTCGTCGAACCGACGAGGACGAAACTCACCTTCACCGGGTTGAGGCTCAAGCGCTACACCACCGGCGGGATCATGCTCCGCGGCACCGGTACGGCCGACAGCCGCAGGGTCATCGGCGCCACCATCAACGCGATGAAGTTCACGAACATCGGCGGCGCCAACTCCGGTTTCGCGGCGGTCCACCTCAACTACGCCCGCAACACGACGATCAGGAACAACACCTTCAGCAACCTTGTGAACAGCGGCTGTCCCGGCTGCATGCACGGGGTGTACTTCGCCGAGCAGAGCAACAACAACACCGTCAGCGGCGGCACGTTCTCCGAGATCTCCGGGGACGCGATCCGGGCGGCCGACTACAGCAACGACAACAAGGTACGCGGTGGCAGCTACAGCAGGACCGGCACCAAGGCGGTCTTCTCGGCATGGCGGCTCGCGCGCAACACCAAGTGCTCGCACGGCAATGTCTTCTACACCACGGCCAAGACCTCCAAAAGCTACAAGGGCGCGACCATCCCCACCGTCCTGGACGGAGCCGACGACCGCACGAAGCCCCCGTGCACTCCACGCGCCGTCGTACGCAAGAACCCCTGACCCGGCCACCGTCCCACGGAGCACCACCGCACCGGACGTCGGTCGCGGAACAGACCCTGGACGCCTTCCCGGCCGCGGACCTCGCCGACGAGGCGGTTGCCGAGGCCGGCGAACTCCGGTCGTAGGCTCCCCTGTTGTCGCTCAGCCTGTGAAGCAATCCGCGTCGACCATGCGCTTCCCCGGCCTTGGGCGCATCATCGATCCCGGGGCAGGGCTCATGGGACTTGGCTGCGCGAGGAGGGTGTGTGCGCATGGGCGAGGGATGGTCCGCGCTGGTGGTGGCCCTTGTGGGGGTCGGGGGGACGCTCGGTGCGGCCCTTCTGACGCAGAGCCGGGCCGACCGGACGAAGCGGATGGAGCTGGAAGCGGCCCATGCGCAGAGGCGAGAGGAGCTTCGGCACGCGGAGGAGCTTCGGCAGGCGGAGCGCGCCGAGCAGAAGGCGCAGGCGCTGGTCGAACTGCTCCGCTCCTGCTACACCTCGCTGAACACCGCCTCACGGCAGTACATGACCGTTCAGGTCAACCTCCTGCACGCGCTGCGGAACGACACGGGAGTCGGCCTTTGCCTGGAGCAGCTCGAAGCCGGCCGCGCGGCCCAGCGGGACAGCTATGCGCAGGCCGAGATGGTGGTACCCGACGAGGTGCTGGCGGCGGCCACAGCGGCCGGCCACCGGCTGAACTCGGGCTACGCACTGCTCAAGCGCGTATCCGCGACCACTCCGTACGATCAGGAGGAACTGAGCGCTTTCGCGGCCGGAGTCGACGACTCGTGGCGCCAACTGGCCCTGATGCAGCACCGGATGCGCCAGGACCTGGGCGTCGGGAGCGGCATGCGGATCGAAGACGCCGACTGAGCCGCGGAGTTGCCCCCGACCCGGTACCGCTTCCGACGCCCGGTTCTCAGCCGGGCCGCTCGGCCATGACCACCAGACCCGGCCCGGTCTGCTCATCCGCGGGGAGCCGAAGTTCGGCAACCGGGCGCAGTCCGGCCTGCTCGATCAGGCCGACGAATGGTTCCGGCCGCCATTTGTGTGTCGTCCAGCGCACGGGTACACCTCCGTAGGCCTCGGTGCGCACCGCGTCTTCGTCGCCGACGTGTGTGGCGGCGATGAAGTGTCCACCCGGCTTCAGAGCGCGCGCGAACAGGGCGAGAACCTGAGGAAGGACGTCACGGGGGAGGTTGAACAGCGACCACCACCCGAGCACACCGCCGAGGGACGCTTCGCCGAGGTCGAGGTCGGTGGCCGAGGCGACGCTGAAGCGGCATTGCGGATAAAGACGGCGCGCGTTCTCGATCATGCGAGGGGAGAGATCGACCCAGGACACATCGAGTCCGCGTTCGGCGAGGTAGCCGGTCACCGTTCCGGGTCCGCAGCCGACGTCGAGGACGGGCCCAAGCCCGCTCACGGTGTCGGCGAAGGCGTCGATCGACGCCTTGAGCCATGGATGGGTACGGATGTCACCGAACCCCGTCGTCACCACCATGTGGGCGTAGTTGTCGGCCACGCGGTCATAGGACTCACGGACCACGTCAAGATCGGCTGGGCGGTCGATACGGTGGGCGCGCATCACCCAACGATAGTGCGCGCAACGCCTGTTGGCGGACTCGCGCGTCGACCGGGGCGGGGCATCTCCAGCATGTGGCCCGCCAAGCCGGTGCGCCCGGCTCCGCACCGGCTTCCTCCGTCCGGGCGCCGGATGATTCCGACTGGCTGACCTGCCGTCATAAAGGCTTGGACAGTCCGTCTTCCTGTATGCCAGACATCTGCTCCGCTCCGGAAAGAGGGAAGACGCATGAATCGACGCGTGAATCAACGAATGGGCCGAATATGCGCTCTCATACTTTTGGCTTGCGGCATTTCGGGGGTGGGGAGCACAGCGCAATCCGTTGCGGCCGAAGCCCCTACGCCCACCCCGTTCGCCGCTCCCATGGACGCACCCAAGCACCTCAAGGTACGCAAGAGGGTGGCCGCCCCCGCACCGGAAGTGGTCAATGTCCGGGATTTCGGTGCTGTCGGTGATGGCACCGCCGATGACACCGCGGCCTTCCAGCGGGCCATCGCCCAGTCGGCGGCGACAAAAAT
Source organism: Streptomyces sp. NPDC001508 (assembly GCF_040298665.1). Lineage (NCBI taxonomy): Bacteria > Bacillati > Actinomycetota > Actinomycetes > Kitasatosporales > Streptomycetaceae > Streptomyces > Streptomyces sp. NPDC001508. The sequence continues at coordinate 35,685 of NZ_JBEPAP010000039.1, read as the reverse complement.
CCCTGTCTACGTCCCTATGGGCACGTACAGGATCACCGATACGCTCACGCTGGACAAGCAGCTGATGACCGGGGACAACCACGCCAGCTACACCTCCGACTATCAGACGCTCCCCACCATCGTGGAAGCCGACCCCGCGCACAGCGCGATCCGGCTCAAGGACGGCGGCGCGATCAGCGGCCTGAACTTCGATCACCCCCAGGACCAAAGCTCCGCCACACCGACGCAGTTCGCCACGACCGTTCTCCTCGACGGTGTCGGAACCCGCGTCAGCAACGTGAAGATCTCTTTCCCCTGGGCGGGGATCGAGTCCGTCGGTGACAACACCGGACGCGCGGTCATCCAGGATGTGTTCATCTCCGCACCCGCCAGGCTGGGCATGCGGATCGACACCGGCTGGGACGCCACGACGATCTCGAACGTGGAAGTGTGGACGCCACCCACCGTCTACCAGGGAGCGTTCTGGAAGAGCGGCGTAGGCATCGAGCTGGGCCACCTCGACGCGTTCCGCATGAACAACGTCTTCGTCTTCGGGGCGAACACCGGCGTACTCCTGCAAGGGACAGACAAAGGCGCCACCTGGGGCACCATCGACGGCCTCACCACCGACTTCTGCAACGTCGGAGTGCTGAGCGCGGACAAGACGCTCGTGACCCTCACCAACTCGACGCATTACACCTTCCACCACGCTCTCGCGATCACCGGAAGCGAAAGCCGGGTCAACGTGTCAGCCAGCCACTTCCGCTCCAACAACTCAGCGGCGGTGTACGTCCACGGCGGCTACTACGTGACGATCTCAAGCTCCGAAATGGAAGGCCACGGCGGGCCCGCACTCCTCGTCGACGGCGGCGCCAAAGTGACCATCACCGGTAACGACATCACGGGCAACACAGCCGGCGCACGGTTCTACGGCAACGGCGTGATCAACTTCTCGAACAACACCGTCGTGGCCGACACGCACGCCGCCGCGTTCCAGAACAACGCCACCAACCCGTTCAACCAATTCACCGGAAACATCATCTATCCCTGAAGGGCGAGGCCGTCCTCACGCCCGCCGGAAGAGGCCGCCGCAGCGCCCGACATCGACTCCATCGGCCACCGTCCCGCGACCACAGCCCGGTCGGGGAAGCTGCCGACACCCTCGCGGGCTGAAGCGTCTGGCCGAAGCCGACGCGCGGGGGGATCCGGTTCCCGGTGCGGTCCGGACAGGGCGATCCGTCGTCGGCGAACCTGCCGAAGGCCCAGGGCGGCGGCCGGCTGGACGGCGGGGTTCAGGTCCGCACAGCGGACGGCACCGTGCGGATCTCCTCCGACACGGTGACGGCGTACATCACCGCCGAGGGCGTGTACACCCCGCCGAAGGCATGACGGGCGAACGGACGCGATGAGGGATCGCCGGTCCGGACCGCTCAGCCCCCCGGACCGGCTCTGTACGGCCGGTCTGGGAGGGCAGTCCGCTGCCACCGCCGAAGCGGCGCTCGCGCGCCACGTAGACGGTGACGGCGCCCCTCAGCCGGGCCAGTTCGCAGTCCGGCCACGGGGCGGAATCGCAGACCAGTTCCGCGTAGGCGAGATGCCAGGGCAGGGAGTTGCTGATCCGCTGCTCGCCGGAGGTGCGGATCAGCAGATCGGCATCGGGCAGTTCCGGCACATACAGATGCCGGGCGAGGTCGGCAGGGGTGATGTCCTCGGGGCGGATGGTGCCGTCACGGCCTCGGCAGCCAACGCGCGTGCGGCGGCGGTCAGTTCCTCCCGCCCGCCGTAGTCCACACGGACAGAGAGCGTGAGTGCGTCGCTGTTGCAGGTCATGCTCTCCACCAGCGTGATCCGGCGGCCAACTCCTCCTGCGCGCGCCTGAAAGCGGGATGCGGCGGCGCCGATCTCACGGGTGTGCTTGCTTCGGCAAGGTGAGGATTTCGGCTCCGTCGTCGGTGATGGCGATCGTGTGCTCACTGTGTGCCGTCCGGCAGCCCGTCGCGCTTCGGAGCGTCCACCCGTCGGCGTCGGTGACGAGTTTGGCGGTGTCCGCCATGACCCACGGCTCCAGTGCCAGCAGCAGCCCGGGGCGCAGTTTGTATCCACGGCCGGGCCGCCCGGCGTTCGCAACATGCGGGTCCTGATGCATCGTTGACCCGATGCCATGACCTCCGAACTCGGTGTTGATCGGGTATCCCGCCTCGCTGAGCACCGTGCCGATGGCATGGGAGATGTCGCCGATGCGAGCCCCGGGCCCGGCGGCGGCGATCCCTGCGGCCAGTGCGCGTTCCGTTGTACTGATCATCGCGACGCTCTCCGGGGGCTCTGCGTCGCCCACGATGAAGCTGATGGCGGCGTCTGCGGCGACCCCGCCTCTGGAGACGGCGAGGTCAAGGGTGAGCAGATCGCCGTCGGCGAGCGTGTAGGCGTACGGCCGTCCATGGAGTACGGCGTCGTTGACGGCCGTGCAGATGTAGTGGCCGAACGGGCCGCGTCCGAAGGAGGGCGCGTAGTCGACGTAGCAGGACTGCGCTCCCGCCTCGACGATCATGGTCTTGGCCCACCGGTCGATGTCCAGGAGGTTCGTACCGACCGTGCTACGGCTCTTCAGCGTCTGCAGGATGTCAGCGACCAGGGCGCCTGTGTCTTTTGCTCGGGCCAGCAGGGTGGGGTTCAGGATCTCGATCATGCGGCGCCCTTCTCATGGGACCAATAACTATACCGGCCATACTATACCGGCACTAGAATGGGAGTCATGGTCAGACTGCCACTCACCCCCGCAGAGGTCGCACGCGGACAGCGCCTCGGCGCCCTCCTACGCCGGGCCAGGGGAGAACGCTCGATGCTCGACATCGCGCTCGACGCACATGTCTCACCGGAGACCCTCCGGAAGATCGAGTCGGGCCGCGTGGCCACCCCCGCCTTCCCGACCATCGCGGCGATCGCCGATGTCCTCGGCCTCTCCCTCGATGCGGTGTGGGCCGAGATCAGCCGACCCGAACATGACGTCACACCGGCCGCCTCTGCTCACACCCGACCTGAGCGGCTGACCGCGTAAGCCTCCGTCCCATACGCCTGTCAGGACTCCGCCAGGCCGACGGCCCGGTCCACCGCGGCCGTGAGCGAGCCGGTCCGCGGGGCCGGGCCTCCTCATGAAGAGCGAAACACGCCTGGTCTCCGAGTCGGCGCCGATCCCCTACGTCGCCGGTCGCCGCCCGATGCCGGAACGGCTCGCTGCGGATGGCCAACTCTCCGGCCGGCGTTGCCAGGCCGATGTGGTCGGGCCGGCGCCCGGCCGACGGGCGCAGTCGGGCGACGGTCTCAGCAGCGATCGCCTCCCCGCTGACGTACCGCGCCCGGGTCCAGGAAGCGCAGACGTGCCGCGTTGTGCGACCGCGACCGCGGCACGCCGCCGATGTCAGCCGACCTGGCCGCTGGGGCGGCGGACGCCGTGCGACACCGCGGTGTGTGTCGCTGCTCGGTTCCGTGCCGCAGGTGTGGCGCCAGGTGGAGCGATCCGGCCGGGGTCAGGCTCGCGGCCGCAGATAGGCCCAGCCGAAGATGCTGGCCGTGTCGTGGAGTTCACCGGCCTGCGCGGTCGACCGGGCGAGCTGGTCGCGGCAGGCGGTGATCCGTCGGGTGAGCGGGCTCGTGGCCGGTGCGGACTTTTCAGAGATGTGTACGTTCGGCATTGCGGAGGATTCCTTCCATGAGACTGATCTTGCTGGTTCGGCAGTAGTCGGTTTCGGTGCTGTCCAGACGGCCGGTCTCGAAGTACTTGTTGGCCACCTGGCCACCGCGGCAGTAGGCGAAGTACTCGCACTGCTCACGGCAGTTGGTCACGCCCGCCAGGGCCTCGGCGACCCAGGGCACTTCCGCGGCCCGGGCGGCCAGCACGGTCAGGGGGGTGTCGAGGACGTTTCCCGCGGTGAAAGGGCCGTGTCGGGCCGAGCGGAAGCCCGCCAGTTCGGCACCGAGCGGAAGGAAGTCGCCGTCCCAGGTCACCATGGGCAGCGGCATGACGGGGCGGTCGGCGCGATGTGCCGCCGTACCGGACAGTTCCTCGCGGATGTAGGTGTAAGCGTGGTCCAGCTCTCTGACCTGGATCCGTGGATCGGCCTGCCAGCAGGCCGCGAGTTCCTCCCAGAACGCCACGACCGAGTGCTCGGGGTCCTGTCCGCCCGTGTACACGCCCTTCTTCTCGGCAAGGTTCACCCCGAGGTCGTCGCAGCCCAGCTCGCAGGCGAATCGGTAGAGGTCGGTGGCGGCTCCCGGGGACACATCGGCCACCACCGCGATCATGCCGAAACCGATGCCGGCCTGCCGCAGCATGGCGATGCCGCTCATCGCCCGCTGGGTGCTCGGCCCGCCCGCCCAGTCCACGCGTGAGGCGTTCGCTTCGCCCGGGCCGTCGAGGCTCACGGTGACACGGACGGGAAGGGTAGCGAACACCTCGCACCACGCCTCGTCGATGAGCGTGGCATTGGTCTGCACGGCGTGCACCACCGGATGCGCCTCACCCGTCCCCGTCCCGAAGGGCTCCGTGAGAGTCCGGAAGTAGGCCGGGCCCACCGCGAGTGGTTCGCCGCCGTGCCATACGACGGCCACCGGGCGCCGCCTGGACCATTCCCGGACGCCTGCCGCAACCGCCTGCGCGACCTCGGTACTCATCCGCCGGGACACCTTCCGGTCCGGCAGATAGCAGTAGGTGCAGTCGAGATTGCACAGCGTCGTCGGCTGCATCAGCATCACCGAGGGCACCTCGGCCAGCTGTGCGGCGCCCGTTCGGACGGGCTTCTCGTCAGCGGACCTGGCCTGAGCAGTGCACACGCCTTGAGCCTAGGGTCCACGCCGCCACACCCAAGTCCGATCCTTCGTCGAACCACTCCTTCGAGCGATCACACCCGCACAACACGCTCCGTACCGAATGTCACGACGCACCTACCGCGCCAGCTCCGCGAGCCACGGATGCCCGGGATGCACCCGCTCCAGCCAGTGGCCGAGGAGGGCTCGCCGTGCCCGGCCCAGCAGCGGCAACACCCCGTCGAAGTCCGCCTGGTCCTTGGGCCGTGGCGCTTTGGCTTTGAAGAGCAGTACCAACTCCGGTACCAGGTACGGGATTCCGTCCGCCGTCCGCTCGGTGATCGCGTCGTAGGGCAGCCGCAGCTTCTCGTCGCGTCGGCAGATCCACGTTGCGCCCTCATGCGGCTCGCGGAAGACGTCGAACAGGAACTGACCGCTCGCCGGATCCCGTAGCCAGGTCTGGTGCGTGGCCGCCAGCGCCTCGGCTCCCGCCCCCGGCCAGACCCGTCCCGAGCCCACCGCGTCGAACACGTACTCGGGGAAGCGGTCCCGGATCTCCTGGAAACCCGCTGTGGGCACGGCGATCTCCAGGTCGCCGTGCGGCCGTGAGGGCCCGCCGCGGAACAGATCCAGCGCCCACCCCGCCGCGATGCACCAGGACGCACCGACCCCGCCCAGCCGCTCCGCGACCTGTTCCGGCCGCCAGGCGTCCGCCCATCGGGCGTCCAGTTCGTTCGCGTCCAGCACAGCGCCGCCGGGCGGCAGGTGTTCGGTCATCGGCACAACGTACTGCCGCGCCCCGGCCCGGGTGTCACCGCAGGCGTCGTACTCGCAGAGCGCTGTCGCGGGTGTGGTGGGTGCCGGCAGGGGTCCGGGTCGGCGCGGGAACGGGTCCCTTTGACCAGTATGTTCCAAGTGGGGTCGAAGAGTTGGGCGATGGCGTCGGGCTGGTGGGAGTCGGCGGGTTCGAAGTCACCTGTTACTGACGGGGGGTCAGTTCCGCGAGGGCGTGTGTGGTGAGAGCAGCGTGCCGCCGGGTGCGACGGCGTCCAGCAGAGCGTGCAGCGCGGCGTGGCCCGGCTGACGCTTGAGCGGGAAGTACTGGACGGACCCTTCCTTGCGGGCGGGACGCGAACGAAGGAAGCAACTCATTCAATCGAGGTGTTGGACAGCGAACCCGGTCGTTCAGGCTTCCTTGTCAGCGAACCTGGTCGCTCTTCGGCCCGATGTCTTTGATCCTGGTCGGAGTTTCGTCCGGGGCGAATGAGTGGTGGAAGGTGAAGGCGTGCGGCGCGGAGCCGTGGTCGTGGAAGTGTTCCAGCCTGGAAACCCCGTCCTGCCAGGTGGGTATCACGCCGTCGGAGACCCACCAGATCACGTAATTCGGGTGCCCTGTCCTCTCGAACCAGTCGTAACGCCTGTTCAGCGCCGCACGGTGCAGACCGGTGTAGACGGCGTCGAAGGCGGGGCGCAGGTCGGTCCAGAGTGAGAGGGTCGCGGCCAGGGCGGTGGTTTCCGCTGTGCGGCCCTTGCCGTACCAAGCCGGTACGGCGAACTCTCCCCATGCACCCCAGTCCGCCTCGAAGAGCATGCCCCGATCACCGTCTGCCGCTTCAGCACGCGCCAGGTACCCGGGGTGCTGACTGATCTTCCGGTAGACGGCTTCACCACTGTCGTAGAACTCGCGCGTGAGAGGTGCGGGATCGGCGAGAGGTGACTTCAGGACGCCGAATGTGTACAGCGCAAGATGGGGCATGCGTCTCGTCGCCGCGCACCACGGTGGCGTGCCGCAGGGCCGTAGCCGCTCACCTCAGCCCCCCGCACACCCGTTCCCCGGCGCCCTCGGACACCCAGCCAGCCCAGGGCCCAAAGCTACTCAAAACCGGGGATCGAAAACAGGCACTCAGCTTGTTCTTCAACCTCGTGGGCTGCTGCGGGACATGTCCTCGAGGGTCCGCGGGAGGTGTCGCCGTAGTCAGGTTCTCGACTTGCCGTGGGAATCCAGTGGCCTTGGGGTAGGCGGGTTGGTACCTTCGGCCACGTGATCACTATGTCGAACGATGAACTGATCGCTGCCGCTCAGGCCGTGCTGAATCCGCACAAGGTGGGTGACCGGCTGTTCGGCAACGTAGGTTCCACGTTGATCACCGATGCCGGCAACCCGTACTCGGGCGTGTGTATCGACACCGGATCGGGCACCGGGTTCTGCGCGGAGCACGCAGCCATCGCCGCCATGGTCACTGCCCGCGAGTACCGGATCGCGAAGGTGGTCGCGGTATGGCGCAACGACGAGGGCGTCTTGCACGTCCTCCCGCCGTGCGGCCGGTGCCGGGAGTTCATGCGCCAGATCGACCCGGCGAACCTCGATACCGAAGTGGTCCTGGGCCGCAACAGAACGACAAGACTCCGCGACCTGTTGCCCGCCAGTGAATGGCCCGACCCACTGGACTGACCTGCGGCTGCGTCGACCTTGAGATCGTCAAGGACCCACGCCCAGTGGCACGCAGCCGGGACGATGTCCTGGGGGCGGCACATAGCTGGCTGCTCAAGCAGGCTGCCTGCCAGCGACCGTGAACTCGGGAATTCCAGCGGCATAGCTGCTGGGGTCGGCGGGCGTTCCGTCGTGGCATTCGAGGCCTGTCGACCGGACTGACTTATGAGTCTTCGCAGCTCAGGTGGGGCATCTGCTGTGCTTGCCGACGTGCTTGATGAGCAGCGTCCCGGAAGGGATCTGAGGGACTTCGTCCTGCCCGAGTCAGGCCGGCTGTTCGAGACGGGAGACCCACATCGGACGGCGTTGTCGACACTGATGCCGGTGAGGTCCCCGAGGACGGATGCCGGGCAGATTCACGGCAAGAGCCAGGCGTGCGGCGTTGTGGCCGCCGATCCCGTGGTGACCGTACTCACCGGAACTTCGGGCTGAGTGGGTGTTTTCATCCCCCGCCCTGGCCACGGCGCCTCCCGTGGGCTGCGCTGTGGCCCACGGGAGGCGCCGCTGGGGAACTTGGGAGGAGGTGCTGTCACACAACCGGTGTGTCGGTCATGCGGTTGTGATCAGACGCCACAGGGACGTGGTCTCGGCACTTCGTGCGGCGTGGAGTGGGTCGGTGGTGTCCTTGGACCGGGGGTGCCGGGGCTTTGTATCGATCTTGTCCGCGACCCGGAGGTGCGCCGTGTGGATCGCGTCGAGCAGTTGCCGGCGTGTCCTGAGGCCAAGGTGTTCTGCCAGGTCCGACAGGATGAGCCAGCCCTCGCCGCCTGGTCGGAGGTGGGCGGACAGCCCAGCTAGGAAGCCGTGGAGCATGGTGCTGCCCGTGTCGTAGACGCCTTGCTCAATGAGGCTGGTCGGACGGGCGGGGAGCCACGGCGGGTTGCACACGATGAGGTCGGCGCGGCCTTCGGGGAACAGACAGGGGCCCGTCACGTCGATGTGGTGGGTCAGTGCGAGCCGACGGACGTTTTCCATGGCGCATGCCAGCGCGCGGGGGCTGCTGTCGGTGGCCACGATGCGACGGATGCCTCGGCGGGCCAGGACGGCAGCCAGGACGCCGGTCCCCGTACCAAGATCGAACGCGGTGCTGGTGGCGAGGAAGTCTCGGGTCGCCGGCGGCAGCGGTGTGTGGGCGACCAGGTCGACATACTCACCTCGGACGGGGGCGAACACACCGTAATGGGGGTGAATGCGGGTACCCAGTGCCGGCACATCGACCCCGTTGACGCGCCACTGGTGCGCACCGATCACTCCCAGCAGCTCCCTGAGGGAGAGTGCCATGGGTCCGTCGGGCGGGCCATAGGCCTCCCGACACGCCTGGCGGACGTCGGGAGCCCGGCGCAAGGCCAGCGTGTAGTCGCCGTCCAGCAGCACCAGGAGCTTGCCGAGGATATGGGCGCGGTGGCGGCTGGCGCGTCGGTGCAGGTGGAAGGACTTGCTGGTGGAGGTTGCGCTCCTGGGGGGTTTGCGGTCGATGCGGCGGCCCATCGCCTGCAGTAGGTGCCGGGCGTTGTGGAAGTCACCTCGCCAGAGCAGGGCCGTTCCTTCACATGCTTGGCGGTAGGCGTCGTTGGCCCTCATCCGGTCGTCGGCGACGATGACGCGTTGCGGAGGGGAAGCGCCGTTCTCGGAATGCCAGCGGGCGGACTGGTGGGTCGGGCCTTCTGTCCAATGGATCGTGGACACCACGTACTCCTCGTGGTCGAACGTGCAGGGACACGAGAAGCACTTCGACGAGGAGCAGACGGAACCGACGTCTGTCCACCGGACAGACGTATGCGTTGAGGCAGGTGGCCGCTACCGCCCTCGCGTCGAAGCGCGAGAGCGGACGTCCCACACGACCATGCCAAGCATCAGGTAGGTCCCTTCAGGTGAGAGGCAGCAGAGTCGCACACGTCGTGCCCCGCTGCCAAAACACGCTTGCCACCGGCCAGACCAAGGTCATGGGCTTCCGCCCGCCCAAGCCACTGCGTGACGACGTCGAAGCGCTCGCCGAGGCCGAGGGCGCACGCCGTCCGACGCCCTCATCAAGGCCGTCCACGACGGGGCCGCCAGAAAGCGGCACCAGCACGGAGCCGTCGGCGCCGAGGGGGATCCCAGCCCATGAAGCGCCGCGGTGCGCCGCTTCCGCAGTGACCGGTACGTCGTCGGTCTTCAGCCCACTACTTTCTTGGCGACCTCCGCACTCCACCGGCGCCGGCCGGTGCGCTCGCTCGGCGGCGGGTCAAGGATCAGCTCGAACCGGTCCGGCACGGACGCCAGAATCGGGTGCACCTCCCCCGGCTCCACCCGACACACCAACATCACCAGGCTCCATGCCAACGTGGCCCGACCCGGACGCTGTTGCGGCACAGTGCGTCCGACTCCACCGGCCGATCCACCGGTCCCACGGAACGTCACGGATCACCGGTTCTGAAGCAGCTTCAGCAGCCCGCAGGCTGTGGCGCGGGCGAGGCCGGTGCTTCCTCGGCCTCGCCCGCGGCCGGGCCCGAGGCACGGAAGGTGCGCCGGTACGCCGACGGGGCGACGCCCGCCTCCGCCGCCAGGTGCCGCCGCAGTGAGGTGGCGGTGGCGAAGCCGACCTCGTGGGCGACCCGTTCCACCGGCAGATCGCTGGACTCCAGCAGGTGCCGCGCCCGCCGCAGCCGCTGCTGGGTCAGCCAGCGGCCGGGGCTCATCCCGGTCTCCTCCCGGAAGCGCCGGGCGAAGGTACGGGTGCTCATCGCCGCGTGCGCGGCCAACTCGTCCAGTGACAGCGGCAGTTCCAGCCGTCGCAGCGCCCAGTCGCGGGTCGGCCCGGTGCCGGTTCCGCTCGCGGGCGGCAGCGGCCGCTCGATGTACTGCGCCTGCCCGCCGTCCCGGTACGGCGGCACGACACAGCAGCGGGCGACCTGGTTGGCCACCTCGCTGCCGTGGTCCTGGCGCACCAGGTGCAGGCAGACGTCGACACCGCTCGCCGCTCCCGCGGAGGTCAGCACATCACCGTGGTCGACGAAGAGCACGCCGGCGTCCAGCTCGACCTGGGGGAACAGCTCCCGGAAGTGGTCGGCGAGCGCCCCCAAGCACGCCTTCCTGCGCGAGCTGGGCGCGGAGGTCTGCATCGACCACCGCTCCGAGGACTTCACCGACACCGAGGAGCGCTACGACGTCGTCCTCGACACTCTCGGCGGGGAGACCGCCACCCGTTCCGTGGGCGTGCTCCGCCCCGGCGGCGTGCTGATTTCCCTGATGCCACAGGCCGAGGACACTCCCGCCGCGGCAAAGAAGGCACAGGTCCGCGCCGTCGGCCTGCTCGTCGAGCACGACCGGGCCGGGATGCGCGCCATCGCCGAGCTGGTCGACCGGGGCAGGCTCCGCGCCCACGTCTCCGGCACCTTCCCCCTCGCCGAGGGCGCCCGGGCCCACGTCCTGGGCGAGACAGGCCGCACCACGGGCAAGCTGGTCATCACCGTGCGCTGAGACAGCCGCGCGGCCAGGAGGAAGCCGTCCCGGTCCTCGATCTCCTGCGATAAAGGGTGCGATACAGGGCCATATGGCGTTGGGTTGTCTCCGTCCAGGTGCGGTGGCGGCGAGTTCCCGGCCGGCCGTCCGGCGGCCCTGGTCGTCGTCCGTGAGCGCCGCGGCCAGTTCGCGGGCCAGGTCCCCGGGTGTCGTGGCGAAGCGGGCCGCCGGGCCGAACACCTCGCGGGACACCGGGAGTTCACGGACGACCAGGGGCACGCCGACCACAAGTGCCTCCATGCGGCCAGTCCGAAGCCTTCCTTCAGGGAGGGGAACGCGAACGTGCCGGCCGCTGCCACCAGGGGTGGCGAATCGTCGTCGGGTACCTCCCCAACAGGACCGGCCCCTCGCCGAGTTGGGCCGCCGCCGCTTCCAGCGGCTCGGTAGTCGCGGTAGTCGAAAGTGCCTCGCCGCCGACGATGACCAGCCGTATATCGGGGTGTTCGGCGCACAGTAGGGCGTACGCCTCAGGTCCATCGAGCCCTTGCGGGGGTCGATGCCGCCGACGGTGAGGAGGTAGCGGCCCAGGCGGGAGCCCCAACTCGCCTACGCCGCCCGGTCGGTGGTGGTGGTGAAACAGTCGTAGGCGACGCCGTTGAGGATGACGGCGGCCTCGATGCCCCAGTGGTCCGCGAGTTCGGCGGCCACGGCCATCGACGTCGCGTTGACGGCGTTGGCGCTGATGCAGTCCTGGGCAACTCATCTGGAATAAGCCCGACTTACGGAGCCATTACCCTCCGCTACCACTTATGCGCAGAAGGCGGAGTCCGCTGTTTTGCCTGGAGTGCATGGCTGACGATTACGGGGAGGGCAACACCGCCGCCGCTTGCGGCCAAGTCCGCAGGCCAGTCGCCCCCGTGGGACTGATCCTGGGAAGAAGAGGGCCCCCGACGGAGAAAGCGCTCCCCCACTCCCCCCACTCCCCCGCCCTGGCGGCTACGTGATCCAGCATGCGTCCGTCGGCCACCGCGGAACCCGCTCGCGGTCATGCTCACCGGCGGGGACGTCCCCGGTTTCCGGTGGTGGTCGAGATCAGCGGGGTCCCAGTCCCGTCCGATCGTTGCGGAGCGGGCCGGAGGCCAGACCCGACAACCCGACACCGACGAGCATGACGGCGGAGGTGACGACGACGGCTGTGGCGCCCTTGAGGTCGACGAGCGTGCCGAGCACGCTGTTCATGAACAGCAAGGCCAGGCTCTGCACCAGCACCAGCACCGCCTGGATGCGGGACAAGTGGGTTTCGGGCGCTTATGCGAGAACCAGCGGCGCGATATGCGCGGAGAAGATCCCGTTACCGACGCCGATGATCAGGCCGGCGACTACTGCTCCTGTCACGCTGGATAAGAGTCCGAGCGCGAGTACACCCACACCCGCCAGGACGAGCGCGCTCGCCGACAGCATATTGACGATGGTCATCATGGGCCCCGACAGTGCCACATGGCACTGACACCGAGCCTTGACGTGGCCCAACCCGGCTGGCTCTGTCCGAATGACAGTCGCTTCAGTCGCTTCGGTAGCTTCGATCGCTGGGTGGCGTGGCGTCCGCTGGTGGCGAGCCGGGCCCACGAGACGTGGCACCTGACCATCGGCCACTGCGACGACGGGCCGGACGACCGCGGTACCTACTGACCACACCCTTCGGGGTGTGGAGCCCATCGGCCGGTGGCGAACGCTCCCAGGTACGCCCATACGGCCCATGGCGGCTGCCTGACCTCGGTCAGGAGTCTTGTATGAGCAACCGTCCCTGCTTGGCGTCCGGCGAGACGAACGCGAACGCTGTAGGCGCAGCGCCGAGATTGAGGTAGAACGGCTGGAAGTTCGGGTCCATCTGCAACATCAGCTTCCAGGGGCCCTCGTGAGGCCAGTCATCGCCTTGGAAGAACGCGGGCGTTCCGCCGATCTTGTCGCCGCTGATCTGCTCCCAGTATTGATCGTGATCGTCGGGCGGCTGCCTCCCGCGGTCATGCTGAGGACGGAAGTCGGGGTCCTTGTCCGGCTGGAGCCGGACGGTGTACTCGGCGTCGGACCCATCCTCGATGTGGTACAGGGTGGGCCCGGTGGCCATCGGGAGCGTTGAACCGCCGTAGACACCACCCGGCTGCACGATGACCGCGTTCGCGCCCTCGTCGGGAAAAATGACATCGGGGTCGAAGAACGTCTCGTCGCCGTGCTCCGCGTGAGTCACGAAGACATACGCCAGCTTGCCTCGCCCCGCGTCACCGAGCACCGCCCCGAGCTCGATCTGGCAGATGAAACGCATTGGCTCATCCCATGCGTCGTTGACCGGCCACTGCGGCTCGGAAAGCCACACCGGCTGGCCCCCGAACTTGGTGACCGGGGTGGTGATCGGCACATTGGCGGGCACGAACGTCTCGATCCTCAACGTCGGAACCATGAGCACTCCTTGTCGTCACAGCCTGGGAGACGGGGGCGCCTCGCCATCGTGACAGACCGGGCACACCGCGCCCCGAGCCCACAGCAGCGGCGACCAATCCGACCGCTCACACGATTATGAGGAGTAACGGTTTCCGGCCCGCGGCAAAACCTGAACGATCACCCGATTCGCGCCTATTCGCGTGAGTTGTTACTCCGCTCCCCCGCCGCGGGCCTCGGTGTCCCTTGCGGCGGGGGTGGGATCGGGTGGCTCGGTCGGGCACTCCCCCGAGCCTTCACCTTCTGACGGTGCCGTCGGCCTCGGCGTCCCTTTTACGTTGGTGTTCGTTGAGGATGTGCAGCATCTTGTCGAACTCGGTGTCCCCCATCCTCTTGATGAGATGCATGGCGATGAAGGTGCCGTCGTCGTAGGGCAGTTTGGGCGGGCTGGCCGCGGGACGCCGTGCGGAGACGGGCTGGGCGTCACCGCGCGGCTCTGGAACCGTGTCCGTCCGGGGCACCGTGTCCGTCTGGGGCACCGTGTCCATCCGGGGAGCCGCTTCCTGCTTCGGACGCGAGGCGGCATCGACCGGTGCGACATCGTCCGGCGCGGAAGCCACCGGCGCGACATCGACCGGCGGAACATCGACCGGTGCGGCATCCACTGGCGCCGCTGGAGGCTCCTGGGTGATTACGACGTAATCACTCGGCTGGCTCGGCGGCTCGGGCTCGGCGGCAGCCAAGGGAGCCTCCGGCACCACCGGCGCGGCGACAGCCTGCGCCTTGGGGGCCGCCTTCTCCGCCTCCTTGCGCGCTCGTTCGGCCTTGAGCTCCTCCAGAGCCGCAGCCTGCTCCGCGTGCGGCCGGTTCCCGACCGCACGCAGCAACTCAATGGATTCCTCGCGGATCCGCGCCTGAAGCTCGGGGGTGAGATTCAGCAGGGACAGCCGCTGCGACACCCACCCCTGCGAGCGATGCAGCCGTTTGGCCAGCGCGCGCTGACTGCCGTGGATGGCCAGCAGTCGTTGCAGGGCACGGGCCTCGTCCAGCTCTTCGAGGTCCTGCCGATGGATATTGGCGACGAGGGCGGATTCGAGAAGTTCCTCGGAGGTGGCGCCCTGCTCATCGCTGACCATCACCTTGACCGCGGCAAGACCGGCCTCACGGGCGGCGGCGAGCCGGCTGCTGCCATCGATGACGACATACGCGGCGTCCGGCTCGATGTCGGCTTCCCGGTCCGGGTTGGCCTTCACATAGGCATCACGGTTCATGATCGTGATGGCCTGCTTCTGACCATGAGTCTTTAGGCTGCCCGCGAGATCGGTGAGATCTCCGAGCGCGGAACGCGGGTTGTCCGGGTTGAGGCTGATGCGGTTCGGAGGCAGTTCCGTCGGCGGGGCAACGCCTTCGGTGGGGACACCGGTGGCCGCGGCCACGGCCTGGCGACGCGCGCTGACGGAGCGCACTCCCCCACCGAATCGGCCGGCACCCAGCTGGTCGGCCTTGCTCACAGCACCTCCCTGGCCAGGGCGCGCATGCCGATCGACTGCTGCGATTTGGGAGCGTACGACAGCAGGGGCTGTTTCACTCGGACGGCTTCCTTCTGTTCCTTGAGGTCGCCGATGAGCCCGACGACCCGGGGATCCTTTATGTCCACCCATCCCTGAAGGGACGAGGTCGCGATGTAACCGCGGCGGGAGTCATAGAGGTTGACGACGATGCCGAGATAGTCGATGTCGACCTGAAGGTCACCACGCAGGTCATCGATCTGTGTGGTGAGCAGGTCGTAGGCATCCGCGGAGCTGTCCTCGGCCTGGACGACGATCAGTGCCCCCGAATTGCCGGGGCGTTCGCCCTCGCGTCGGCGACCGTAGTAGGCCGCCGCGTCCATGCTGAGGCCGAGGCTGGGCGGGCAGTCGACGATGATTACGTCGTAATCAGCTTCGAGGGGCGCGAGGGCCCGCTCAAGTCCGGCTTCACGCGCACGCACCGCTGAGAGACGTACATCGAGAAGGAAGGCGTCGTGACAGGCCGGGAGAAGGTGGAGTCTGCCGTTGAATGTCTCCTCATCGATCGAGAGGATGAGGTCCCGAAGATCGCCCTTGGAGTCGCCGGCCATGTGATTGGTGAGGCTGTCGCCATCCATGGGCAGGGGAGTGGCGCCCAGTTGGTTGGTGAGGTGGCACTGCGGGTCGAAGTCGACGAGGAGCACACGCTGGCCGGGGCCCGGCAGGTTCTCGATGTCGAGCGGGTTATCGTCCTGCGCCGACTGGTCGGCGTGTGTGTCGCTCTGCCGCAGTGCCTGGGTCAGGGCCTTGGCGACTCGTACGGGATGGAGCGAATTGGGATCCTCGGCGAGCGCTTCACCGAGCCCGGCGGTGATGGCCGTCTTGCCGACCCCGCCCTTTTGGTTGCACACGACGATGCGGCGCGTGATCTCGGGGCGGGAGACATCGGGCGCCGGGTTGGTGTCGAGCCACAGCTGTACGGACTGGGCGAGCCCCTGGATCAGGGACACCCGTCGGTCGGTGGTGATCTGCCGGAAGTCCTCCCACTGCCCCGGGGGCAGGAAGGTGGAGAAGGAGTCGGCGCCGGAGGTGTCGACGGCCGTGGGGGCGGAGGCCAGGTTGCACCAATCCCTGATGCCCTGTTCGACCGCAGCCTGAATCTCGACGCCGTGCTGGGCGGCTCTGATCTTCAGATTCTGACGGAGCCATCCGGGCAGCTTGCTGACGACCTTTTCCCGGTCGCTGGTTGCTGGTGAGCTCATGTTAGACACCATACTAACGTCGATGATCCTTAGGGGGACCGACACGTTAGCTATGGATAGCCCATGGCCGACGAGTCGCTCCACCAAGGTAACGACGGAGCGATTACGACGTAATCACCTCGGCCATTACTCCGTCCGCGTGCAGCACGCCTGTCGCATGGCTGCGTCGGCCACCCGCAGCTGACCGGCCATCACGTCTGCTCCATCACCAAGGCCACAGCGGCGGCGAGCGCAATGCGTGCCTCATCAGTGGTTGCGACCGGCAGAGTCGTGCGCTGCTCTCGTCTGCTCAACGCGCGGACCGCGGCACTCAGATAACGGCTGAGGCTCGTCATCTGAGTTGCGGTGGTGCAACTGGGCAGCACCTCGGCCATCTCATCGAGCCAGTACTCGGCATCTTCGTCCGGGACCAGCCCGTCACGATGGTCCAGAAGCCGCTGCGCCACCGGAACCAAAATATGGTGGCGCCGCCTGACCGCCTCCTGGGCCCGTTGCTCGGCCTGCTTGTGACGGGCGATCCGGTTCTCGGCCGCGATGACGGCCTCGGGGGTGCGACGTAGAGGCTCGGCATCGCGCGGCGCCTCATCGGCAAGGGCCGCCGCCCGTAGTCGCTTGGCCTTGTTATAAGCGGCGCTCGACGCCTTCACAGCAAGTACGGGAGCCAGCTCCGCCCACTCGGCACCCGTACCGCGCGCATCCGCCACGGCTCGGGCCTGGTGAACCTCGGCGCGCTCGCGCAGATACTCCCAGAGCACAACGCGCTTCAGCGCAGCCGCCTTCTGCCGCTCGGGCGGCAGCCTGCGCAGCGCCCCGGCATGCTTCTCGGCATACAGCAGGGCGCCATAGACCTCGTCGTCCGCCGGCATACGCTCAACGCTGGGATCCTCCGCGTCCTCATGAAGCTGACGCAGCTCACCGACGACGCCCACCGCGTCCAGCGTGCCGATGCGCAGCGGCTGCTTGACCAGCGGCGTTGTGGGGGAGGGGGACTTACGGGCACGACGAGCCATGCGGAACAGTGTGCCCGGAAAACCATGATTCACATTCTGTGAATCGCCCAACGCTCTGTCCCAAGAGCTACGCGCCCCCAGGAACCTACCTGCTCATAGACCGCCCCGCCGGGTGATTACGCCGTAATCACCCGGCGGGCCCGGCCCCGGCCCCCGACCTACGACGGGACGGCACCACGCGCGATGATCCAGCACCCATCCCACGTCGATACTCGGACCGGCTGGATCTGGCGGACCGCTTTCCCCGGCTGCGCTGCGGGAGTTCCACGCGTTGACGGTGGGGTTCCCCTCCCACTTCGGCAAGAAGCGGCACGGTTCTTCGACATCAACGTACCCGCGGAGCGCCTGGGCACTGAGGACAGGCAAGAGGCGGACTGGCGAAAGCCGTTCCCACTTCCACTCCTCGGCAACGCCCCCGCAGACGAGACGCTCACGACCTTGGGGGATTTCAATCCGCAGTGCGAGGACTGGCGTCGGCCCTTCCATGTCTGCTTGATGGGGTCGAGTGCGGGCGACGACAGCCTCTTCAAGGCTGAGCACGCGGACGAGCCCGAGGTGGAGGCCATCCCCGGCTTCAGGCCGACCCATGCCGTCAATGTCAGCGCCGGCTGCAATCGCGACATCGACCACATCGCCAGGACCTTGCTGACCGCTGCTGTCATGGATGTCATCGGGGGAGTGGCCAAAGCCAAGCTGCTGAACGGACAGGTGCCGGTCGTCTCCGACCTTCCCGGCTTACCGATTGACCCCAGGGGCTGCCCGACCTAGGCCGGGCAGCCCCCAGAGCACTCCGCGACACCAGCACCACATACCGGGCGGGCCGCCGGAGTCGGCATCTGGGCCCGGACCCGGAGGCAAAGCGCCAGAAATGCTTGGCGCTGCTGAGTAGTTCCCTGGCTGGACCGGTCCGTCCAAGGTGGGGGAGTGGTGGCGTGCTCTCCCCTTCCTCGACCAGATCTACCGCCAGGTCTCGCGTGGGAAGGCGG
Organism: Streptomyces sp. NPDC001508; assembly: GCF_040298665.1. NCBI lineage: Bacteria > Bacillati > Actinomycetota > Actinomycetes > Kitasatosporales > Streptomycetaceae > Streptomyces > Streptomyces sp. NPDC001508. Next base: position 17,775 of record NZ_JBEPAP010000039.1, on the reverse strand, counting down.
TGAGGAGGAGCTCTTGGCACTTCAACAAAGTGACAGGCTGGTCAGCGAATTCCATGATGCTCACCGAGTACGAAGGCACACCGTCGTAGGTGATGAGGTATTCGCTCACCCACAGATGCGCATGGCCGATGATCCGCCGGACGGTGATCCGCTGGACGGTGAAGTGCCGCTCGGCCGGGCGCCCACCCCGTCGCGCCGAGATCGCCGCTCGGCCCCGAAACCGCTCACCTGACTACGGATAGTCCAGGATCGCGTCCGCGACGTACAGGGCGTGCTCGGCTTCGGTGCTCCCACGTTCCGAGCCCCGCCAATGCTCCTCGATCGCGGCCCTGGTCCAGGAGTCAGCATCCATGGCACCGCCCTTCCTCAGCGGTGACGACCTAGAGCCTGTCCGGCGGATCTTGAATCGAAAATCAGGCGGCATCCGGAGACCAAGCGCCCTAACGTGCAGGCATGTCACCTTCACTTGAGCGTCCCCCTTTGCAGGCCGACGAACGCACTGCGCTCATCGGCTGGCTGGATCTGCAACGGCAGATCTTGAGATGGAAATGCGAGGGCCTGAGCGAGGCTGACGCGCACCGCTCCGTCATCCCGACCTCGCCGACGATGACGATGGCCGGGCTCATCAGCCATATGCGGTGGGTCGAGCACACCTGGCTGGAGGTGGTGTTCCTGGGCGGCGACAAGGAGCAGAACCCGTCCTTGGCCGGGACGGGCGAGGACGCGGACTGGCGTACCGACGGCATCTCGCTGAAGCAGCTGCTCGCGGAGTACGAGGCCCAGTGCGTCCGAAGCAACGAGATCGTGGCCGAGGCATCCCTGGACGACGTCGGCCGCCACCCCGACTACCGCGCAGGCAAAGCCAACCTCCGCTGGATGCTCATCCATCTCGTCGAAGAGACCGGACGGCACGCAGGGCACGCGGACATCGTGAGAGAGCTGCTCGACGGGTCGAAGGGCTACTACTAGGTCTCTTCAGCGGGTCGCGACCGGAGCCAGAGTCGGATCGGGGCAACGGTGACGGTGCCGTAGAAAACGCAGGCGCGTTTGTCGAACCTCGTCGCCACAGCCCGGAAGCTCTTGAGGGCATTGATCGTCCGCTCCACCTCGTTCCTGCGCTTGTAGATCGTTTTGTCGAAGCCGGCGAGCTGTCCGCCCCTGCTGCCTCTGTGTTGTCGGTCGGCCCGCTGGTTCTTCGGTTCGGGGATCGTGTGCTTGATCTGGCGTCGCCGCAGGTAGCGGCGGTTACGACGGGACGAGTAAGCCTTGTCTCCGCTGAGATGGCCAGGCCGTGTCCGCTTCGCCCACCATCTCAGCGGGCGACGCGGACACGCTCCATGACCGGGATGAGCTATGGGGCGTCGCCCCACTGACCCGGGGTGATCAGCAAGGCCAGTGGGCGGCGTCCACCCTCCCCAGCAAGGTGAATTTTGCAGGTCAGGCCACTCCGTGAGCGTCCCAGGCCCTCATCGGGTCGGTACTGCCGGGACGCGCGCCTTTCCCCGGGAACCGCGAGGGCTTCCTACTTGCTCCCGCAGCGTGCTGGTGGGCCCGGCAGGAGGTGGAGGCCACGCTCACCACGGACCGGTCAATGCGGCCTTCCGCATCAGCATCAGCGAGGACAGCCGCGAAGAGCCTGTCCCATGCGCCATCCGCTGACCAGCGCCGATGCCGCTCGCACACGGTCTTCCACCGGCCGAAACGCACAGGCAGATCCCGCCACGGCCCCCCGGTGCGTCGCCGGAACAGAATCCCGTTGACCACCCGGCGATGACTCTCCCAACGACCGCCACGCTGAACGGCAGTTCACTAGGGCCAGCCCCTACCACCGCAGCCACCCCTCGGCAACAAGACACCGACCAGTCTCGGCAGACGCACAACCACTCAGCGGACGAACCACCGTGCGAGAGATGACCAAGCTCATCGCCCCATGGACGAACTGCCATGGCATAGCCGATCAAAATGTTCTACAAGTCGCGCAACACAGTTCAGACTCTACGACCAGACCCGGGGGGACTCCTCCCGCGTTGGCTGAGGGGAGTTGCGAGTGGCTTGGTTATATGGACCTGTTCTGCGTACGCAGAGGCTGATGCTGGAGCCGATCCGTCGCGAGGACAGTGACGATCTGTTTGAGGCCGTGGTCAGTCAGGACAGCGTGATGCGGTGGCTGGCGACCGGCCGGGCGGACAGCCGGTCGGCGGCCGAGGCCATGTGCGACGCTCACGTCGCACACTGGGCCAGGCACGGCTACGGTGATTTCGCGGTCAGGGACGCGGCAACCCATGTCTTCCTCGGGCGCGTGGGACTGCGCAACCACGCCCGGTACGGGGTCGACCTCGGCTTCGCCTTGCATCCACAGGCTCAGGGCCGCGGCATCGCAGGGGAGGCAGGCCGTGCCTGCTTGGAGTGGGCGTTTCATCGACTCGCGCTCCCGGTCGTCTTCGCGTTCGTCCTGCCCGGTAATACGGCCTCGATCTCATTGCTGCGTCGTCTGGGTGCTGAGGCGGCCGGGACCGTCCAGTCCAGCGGCCTGCACTGTCTGCGCTATCGATTTGGCCCCGCGGGCGGCACGGCCGAGGCGGGGCACGCGGGGGACGACAGCGATGCCGGTGCTGCAGATCTCCAACTGCGCTATACACCCGGTCCTGGCAGCCAGGAGGACAATGCCGCACTCCGCGACGGTCTGCCCGTCCCCTTCCAAGTCAACGGATTCTGTCTGGTCCGGGCGGACATGGAGCACGCCCTCACAGCCGCCTCCAACGGCAAACTGGTGGCTTCTCTGGGGTGGTTGCTGCGGGAGATGACATTCGACGGGGCACCGCGCCGTGTTGCGGGGCTCAGCAACGTACTGGTGCACCCTGCCCATAGGGGCCGGGGTATCGCCAGAACTATGATCAGCGTCGCGGTCGAACACGCACGGGCGGCCGGGGCCGAAACGGTGATGCTGCTCTGCCGCCCCGAACAGGTCCCGCTCTACACACGGCTCGGATGGTGCCAGCCGGCGGTGCCGGTCACCGTCCTGCAGCCCGCGGGCACCCAACTCTGTCCACTGTCCACCATGACGTACGACCTGACCGAACTGCCCCAGCCCACCATTGACGTGAGCCTACAGGGCTTGCCTTTCTGACAACGCCCTTACGGCGACACCCGAGCGGATCCGTTCCGCTTGCGAAGTCATTCCGGGCCCGGGGAGCGGAAGCCCGTCTGCCTGCTTCCCGGGGACGGGACCGTTCGCTCAGACCAAGCCAAGGACAAAGACGCCTGCGGGCGCGGCGGCATGGGGGTGCGGTCCGGGAAGGCGGCCGCGGGCTTGGAGCGGGGCCAGGCGGGGGAGTTCGCGTAAGCCCGCCGGGGGAAGGGGGGCGCTTGTTCCATGGTCGGTCGCTTCAGTCGCTTGAGTCGCTGGCCTTCGGGGGCTCCCGGGGGCACAGCGACTGAAGCTCAGCGACTCAGCGACTGTTCAGTCGCTGCCCAGGGGGAGGGTAAAAGACCAGGTCAGAGCGGTGTCGTTCCAGAGACAGCGACTGAAGCGACTCAAGGCCCGTATATATGAGGAAGTTAGAGTGTGCGCGTGTGCGTGATATATAGAGGCCTTCAGTCGCTTCAGTCGCTGTTTTGGTCTTGAGACTTCTCTGACCTGCGGTTTTCTCTTGGCTGTTGAGTAGCTACCGAAGAGCGTTCAGTCGCTGCCCTTTTCCTTCAGTCGCTGGATCCGTCCATCGGGGCATGTGGTCCACGACCTCAGCAGCCTCATTCGCTAGTCTGTGTCCGTCGTTGAGTCGCTTCGGTCGCTGATAGGGAGTGGAGATGCCAGCTGATCTGCGGTTTTCTCCCAGCGACTCAACGCGCGCCGCCGACGGCCCTTCAGTCGCTGAGCTGTCCCTGGCCACCGCCCGCTGGTGCGCCCGTCGAGGCTGGCCGGTCCACCCCTTGGCCAAGGGTCGTAAGACCCCGGCCGCGAACTGCCCCGACTGCCGCAGGAATCCCCACCCGCCCGCAGGCTGCCCGTGCCTCCAGGCAGGCCGTTGGTGCCACGGCTTCCACGCGGCCACCCTCGACCAGGACCGCATCCAGCAGTGGTGGGGGGCGAACCCGGAGTTCGGCATCGGCGTGGCCTGCGGTCTGGCAGGCCTGGTCGTCATCGATGTCGACGCCCACCCCGCCGAACCGCCCACCCGGGACCGGATCCTGCCGGGCATCCCCATCGCCGACCACATCGACCTCACGGGCCTCGCCAACGGCTTCCACACCCTTGCCGTCCTGGCCGCCCTGCGAGGCCAGCCCAGCCCCGCGGACGATGAGAGCACGATGCGCGTCCGCACCCCCTCGGGCGGCATGCACATCTGGTACCGGGCGGACGGCCGCCGCTGGCAGTCCTCCGTCGGCTCAAGCCCCGGCCGCGCCCTGGCCTGGCAGGTGGACGTCCGCGCCCACGGCAGCTACATCATCGCGCCCGGGACCACCACGCAGCACGGGACGTACACGCCTGTCGGCGAGGCCCGCGAACCGGCAGCGCTGCCGTTCTGGCTCGCCCAGGAACTGGAGCGCACCGGCCATCTGCCCGCATCGAACATCCCCGCGCCCCGGCCGGTACCGGCCCGCGCCCGGCAGGCCGTTCTCGCCGCCGGTGGCGGCCGGGACCGCGGGAGGGACATCCTCGACGCCGTCCTCGCCCCGGTGCAGGCCTGCGGGCAGATCGCCGAGGGCGCCGGGTTCTCCGACGTCCTCAACCGTGCCGCCTACACGATCGGCGGGCTCGTCGCGGCCGGCCGTCTGCTCCAGGACGAGGCCGTACAAGCCCTCAGGGACACGGCGGTCGCGGCCCGCCCCGGCCAGGAGCGGCGTATCGAGCAGATCGTCCACAGCGGTCTCACGGCGGGTCTGAAGCGGCCTCTGTACGGCCGTGGGAGGCGCCCATGACGTCTCCCAAGCCGGAAACGCTCTTCGAGTTCGACCCGGAGGCCGTTGCCGCTCAGATCAGGGCTCAGGGGGCCGCAGCCGTGCCGCGCCCTGCGCAGGCCGAAGCCGGCCGTGTCCCAGCCGGAGAGGTGACCGCCAACGGGCTGCTGCCGGACACCCTCTCCGACCGCGGCAACGCCAAGCTGTTCGTGCAGCTGTACGCCAACGACTACCGGCACGTACCCGGTATCGGCTGGTACCGGTGGGACACCACCCGCTGGCAGATCGACGAGGACGACACCGTGCTGTGGGCGGCCGGGGACCTCGCGGAGAGCATCTCCGGCCATGATCCGCGCGGTGTCTTCACAACCACAGCGCTGCAACAGCACCGCCGCCGCGCGCTGTCGACCACCGGTATCAACGCCATGCTCGCGCAGGCCAAGTCCGCGCCCGGGATGGTGTTGAACGCGGCGTTGCTGGACGCCGATCCGTACGCCCTGTGTACACCCGACGGCATCGTCGATCTGCGCACGGGACTGGTGAAGACCCCCGACCCGGACAAGGACTTCCACTCCCGGTCCACCACCGTCGGGCCGCGGCATGTGGCCACGCCGCGGTGGGGGAGGTTCCTGACCGACACCTTCGGCGACGACGCCGAAGGCCGGGAGATGATCGACTATCTGCAACTGCTCCTCGGGTACTCCGTCACCGGCGACGTCGGCGGGCAGATCCTCCCGTTCCTCTTCGGCTCCGGCAAGAATGGCAAGTCGGTTCTGCTGGACGTGCTGATGAAGCTGCTGGGGGATTATGCCGATGCGGCTCCGCCCGGGTTCTTGATGGCACGGCCCTACGAAGGCCACCCCACCGACCTGGCCGAGTTGCATGGTCGGCGGGTGATCGTGTGTTCGGAGGTCAAGCCGGGTGACAAGTTCGATGAGGCGCGGGTCAAGCTGTTGACGGGTGGGGATCGGATCAAGGCGCGTCGGATGCGGCAGGATTTCTTCAGTTTTGAGCCGACTCACAAGCTCTGGTTGCTGGGTAATCACCGGCCGGAGGTCGGTACGGGTGGTTTTGCGTTCTGGCGTCGTATGCGGTTGATCCCTTTCGAGCGTGTCGTTCCCGACCATCGCAAGATCGACAACCTGGCCGACATCCTTGTCACCGAGGAGGGTCCGGGCATCCTCGGCTGGCTCATCGACGGCGCCCGCCGCTACCTTGCCAGCGACCGCGACCTCACCGGTCCCGAACGGGTACGCATCGCCACCAACGCCTACGCCGAGACCGAGGACCACACCGGCCGCTTCTACGACGAGTCCTGCGTGCTGGGCTCCGATCTCCGGGCGGAGCAGACGGCCCTCTACGCGGCCTACAGGACGTGGTGTCAGAATGAGGGAGCACCGATCATGTCCTCAAGGGCGTTCGCCGCCCGCACGCGCGAACTCGTGGGACTGGCTTCGCCCAAGGAGATGATCCTGTCCAACCAGCGTAAGCACTACCCGGGTATCGGACTGCTCACCGACCAGGAAAGGGACGCCGAGGCATGAGCTCCCTGATCGCCGAGGACGAGATCAGCCACGAGACGGAGCTGGTGTGGCTGGAGGACATCGACAGCCTCGACTACGTCCGTCAGAGCCTGGACCGCCTGCCCACCCGCAAGGGCAAGCCGCCCTACCACCGCGACGGACGCATGGTCGGCTACGCCCTCCTCGGCCCGACCGCGAAGCCGTCCCGCCAGTCCGGAACCTTCCGCCGGCGGGTCTTCTGGCTCCTGCCCCACGACCGCGACAGCCAGCCGGACGGGCTCTACGCGAAGAGCGCCCCCGCCGAAGCGGTTGACCCCCACACCCTGGCCCCGCGGACCAAGGGCTACAAGACGGAGCGTTCCGAAGGCGGCCCGCCCTCCAGTGCCATGCAGCAACTCGGTATAACGCTCCCGTTGTGACCGCCGCGCGCCCTTGACGGTCGGCGGCCGACAAGAGCCCGAGTGCCCCGAGCGTCAGATTCCGTACGCGGCGCAGCACGGCGCGTCCTCCAGGGGGCGTCGGGGAGGCCGGCCAAGCCTGCCGAGGACGTGACGCGCCGGGGGAGTGCTGCCGCCCGCCGACCGGGCTCTGGTGCCACCGCTTCCAGGTCGCGACCGCCGCCGCCGGGCCTACCGGCAGCCCGGCCAAGGCGCCCCCGACCCGTCCTGGATCAGACGACCGGAGACGAGGTGCCGGGATCTCCGGTCGCCCTCGTCCGGCGGCGGGCCGGTCACGCGTCTCACTTGCCGTGTGTCGAATGCACCCGGAACAGCCGAGGCTGCACATCAGTGGCGATCTTGGCTGCCTGCTCCATGTGGACACGGGCCTCGGGGTTGGCGAGCATCGCCCGGTAGTGCTCCTCGGACTCCCACTGGGCGTAGTTGATGACACGCTCGCCGTCCTGGGAGGCGTGGAAGTTGGCGCAGACGAAGCCGGGCTGGTGCTTCATCGTCTCCTCGGTGGCATGGGCGAGCAGCGTGAGGAGTTCGCTCTGACGGTCGGGGGAGACGGTGAAGACATTGATCAGGGTTGCCACCGGGCGGCTGCTGTCGATGTGTGCGGTAACAGTCATGACCTTTTTCTCCCCCTTACCCGAGGGCCGGGGGACAGGGAAGGCACCGCATTCCACCGATCGGACGCGGCCCCCACGCGGACTCAGACTTCGGAGCACCAAGTTCTTCCGCCCGGCCACGCCGTGCCGTCGTACGCGATCCGTACGGCATGGGTACGTGAAACGTACGTTCCGTGGGATGATCGAGAGGCAGGAGGTGACCATGTCCGAGCTGTTCGACCGGGTCGACGCGCTGGTCGCGTCCCGGTCTCCGCTGCCGTCCCCGGCGGACCGCAAGCGGCTGCGCCAGGCGCACGGACTGACGCTGGACGAAGTGGCGACGGCGCTGAAGGTGCGCCGGGCCACGGTGTCCGGCTGGGAGTCCGTCAAGAAGCCGACGGAGCCGCGCGGCCCGGAGCGGGAGGCGTACGCGCGCCTGCTGAACAAGCTCGCGGAGCTTTACCCTGCCGACGCCGACGCCGACACCGCGACGCCTGTCGAGAACACGACAAGGGCCGAGACGTCCGCGACCGCCGCCGCCCCGGAACCGGCCCCGGAACCGCAGACCGCCGTATCCCCACACCTCGCCCCCGCCCCGGTTCCCGCCCCCGTTCCGGCCCTCGCGCCGGCCGGACAGGACACCCAGCCCCCTCCCGCCGCCCCGGCCCCCACACCGCGGTCGGCGCGCGGTACCAGACCGTCGCCGACGTCCCGGCGGCCGGCGGCGAAGAAGACCACCCCCGGGCCCGCCGCCACCGCGGCCGCGGACCCGCGCTTCGAGAACGGCCCGCTCGCCGTGGTCGACGCCGACCCCGACGGCCAGGTACTGGCGTACTGCGTCGGCGGACTCGTCCTGGACGTGCCCGCGAAGTCCCTCCCGGCCCTGGTGGACTGGACACTGCGCGAGGCGAAGCTCGGGCAGCCGAAACTGTCCGGACCGGGCAAGGACGCCGATCCGCTGCTCGTGCTCACCGAGGCCGCGCTGCGGCGCTACGGCCTGCCCGTCGCCCTCACGGATGAGGAGCGGCTCGCCGGGCGGATCCCGGAGAGCCACAAGGTCGTCAAGCAACTCGCCCGCGCCGACTGGAAGCTGACCAAACGCGGGCTCGGCCCGTGGGCGCGGATCTACCGCCCGGCCCACGGCGCGGAGCGGGCCTGCGTGCAGCTGTGCATCCCGTCCTGGCATGCGCTCGACGCCCGGCACTGGGGCGAGGCCGCCCAGCTGCCGCCACCCGAACTCGCCCGCCTGCTGGGCGTGTACGCGTCCCGGGTGATGACGCCGCGCGGCTCCACGGCCGTCACCGGCCTGGAGCTGATGACCGCGCTGCACCCGCCGACCCGCGCGTCCGAGCCCGATGCCGACGGCCGTCGGCACTCGGAGCACAACCCCGGCTCGCTGGGGGCGCATCCGGTTGACTGCGCGCCCTGCGAGGCCCCGGACGGGCATCCGCTCCTGAAGGATCTGCCGCGCTTCCATGTGCGCGGCCCGGCGGAGAAGCTGTTCGAGGAGGCGTACGACTGGGCGCGCCCGCTCACCGACGCCGAATGCATGCGCCGCAACCTGATCGGCATCGACGTCAACATGGCCTTCGCCGCCGGCGCCAACGGCGTCGTCGTCGGCCTCGGTGCGCCGACGCACGTCAAGGCGCCGGTGTTCGACGCGAAACTGCCCGGTTCGTGGCTGGTCGACCTGTCCCACATCGACCTGTCCCGCGTGCAGATCGCCAAGGGCAGATGGGCCGACCTGGACGGCGAGATGCTGCCCAGCCCGTTCACGCCGAAGGGCGACCGCCCCGAAGGCCCGGCCTGGTACGCGACACCCACCGTCGCCTACGCGCAGGAACTGGGCTACGAGGTGCGCCCGGTCGAGGCATGGGTGCGCCACGACAACGGCCGCTACCTGGACGGCTGGTACAACCGGCTGCGCGACGCCTACCTCGCCACCATGGCCGACCTCGGCGTCACCGCCGACCTGCCGCCCGCCGACTTCCTGGCGGCCATGGACGGCTACAAGGAACGCGATCCTCAACTGACGATCGTCGTCTCGGCGATCAAGGCGACGGTCAAGGGCGGCCTGGGCAAGCTGCGCGAACGCCCGCGGGGCGAGGGCTGGCGGCCGGGCGAGCCATGGCGGGCCCTGGCCCGCCCCACCTGGCGGCCGGACATCCGCGCCGCGGTCATCTCCCGCACGCGCGTCAACCTGCACCGCAAGATCGTCAAACACGCGGCGTTCACCGGCCAGTACCCGGTCGCGATCCTGTCCGACTGCGTCGTGTACGCGGCCGACGGTACCTCGCCGCTGGACTTCCTCCCCTACCGGGACGGCAAGCCGCTGCCCGGCGGCTTCAGACTCGGCATCAACCCGGGCCTGGTCAAGCACGAGGGCACCCAGAGCGTCCTGTGGGGCGAAGAGGTCCGCGAGCGGTTCGACGCCCCGGAACTCAACCTCGCCCGCTACATCAAGGACGGCACCGTCACCGACGTCGACAACGGAGAGTAGGGGAGGGCGATGACCCTGTTCGGGGACGGCCTGGACGCCGCGGTGCAGAAGACGTTCACCCGTCCGGCACCCAAGAGCGCGGGCGCGCAGATGCGGTACCTGGTCAGGCAGCTCAAGGGCACCAGGCCGGTCGCCCAACTCCTGCGGATCTCCCAGCGCACCGTGGAACGGTATGTGAAGGACCAGATCAAGAAGCCCCGCCCGGACCTCGCCGCCCGCATGGAACGCGAGGTGAAGAAGCGCTGGCAGCCGCAGATCCGCGCCAGGGCGCGGGCACAGGCCGCGACGACCACCGGCATCGTCATCGACACCCGCGCCCGCATCGGCTACACCGCCCCGGTCGGCACCACCGACGACGCACGCCTTCGCCACCTCACCGTCGCCCTGCCACCCCGCTACGCCGCCCGCCTCTTCGACGCCCAGCAGGCCGGCGTCGGCGACCAGCAACTCCAGCAGATCGCCGCCGAAGGACTCAGGGAAATCTACTTCCAGGACAACGGCCGCCGCGCCGGCAGCCTGGAGCAGGTCCGCCTCACGGACATCGAACACGTGGAATTCGACCTATAGCACGTGGAATTAGACCTGTAGGCACCCTGGACGTGGCGAGCCCGCGGGTCACACTGAGCCGAAGCACGTTGGTTGCCACACAGGCAGGCTTGTTGTCACTCGCGAGGCTTGACGTCGGCTGGTCGCTTTTCTCCACTCTGGACGGCCTCTGCGATCTGCCGGGCGGCCTGGGCGGGTGTGAGGTGCGTGGTGTCGACAACCTCGGCCTCGGCGTGCAGCCATGTGCGGGCCGCCTCGGCGTAGGGCTCAAGGTATTGCAGACGGAACGGGGAGTTGGGGCCGAGAACGGTGTCGCCCGCGATGCGCCCGCGGAGGGTGTCCTGGTCGGCGTGGAGGACGAAGTGCCGGACCGGAACGGCATGCTGGGCAAGGCCCGAGCTGATCTCGCGCCAGTACTGTTCGACCAGGACGGTCATGGGCATCACCAGGGTGCCGCCGGTGTAGTCGAGGACGCGTCGGGCGGTCTCGACCACGAGCGGCCGCCATGGCGGCCAGTGCTGGAAGTTGTCCGTCGCAGGCAGCCCCGGCGTGATGTCCATGAGTGTCTCACCGACCTTCTCGGCGTCGAACACCCGTGAATCCGGGATCAGTTGCTGCACGAGCGCACTGGTGGTCGTCTTGCCTGCGCCATGGGTGCCGTTGAGCCATACGATCATGAGACTCGACGCTAGTGCTGCGACCGGAAAGGTTCACCGGCTCGCGACGCCCGGCACGGCACTCCCCCAGCCTTCGGCCGGGAGGTGCCCCCACGCCGCGTTGTCGCATCACCCGAGTACATCCAGTACGCGGGAGATGCTCCGCCTTGCGATGCACCGCACCGGACGCCGCGAGCTTTCCGGCAAACCTTTCCGGCCACAGCACTAGCGTTCTAGCGCGCGCCGCGGAAACAGGCACCGCGGCAGCACCGTCCCCGTGGGCCCGCCATGAGACCGTCCACCGCCTACTCCGGCCATCATGCTGATCGAGTCCGGTCCTGCCGGCGTCGACGTTCGGCGACACGAAAAGGCCGTCCCCGCCGTAACGCTGCGACCATGTGGCCCCTTGGTTCTCCGACTTGGTGATCATGTCACCGGTCTGCGACAGCGATGTCTTGGTACGAAGACGCCGGGATCCCCTCGGCCCACAGCCCCCTCATAGTGATCGAGCAAGCACCAAGAAGCCGAAACCGCTTCGGCCTCAACCACCGATCACCAGGGAGATTTCATGTCCGGCAACCGTCGTAAGGCCCTTCTCGTCTCCGCGGTCCTCGTCGGCGGCGCCATGCTGATGACGGCGTGCCAGGGCTCGGACGCGACCACGGACACCGGCGCCGGGCAGAGTTCTTCGTCCGCCACTCCGACCGGCGATGCGGGCACGCCGTCCGGCTCGTCGACCGCGGGCGGCAGCCAGGGCACCGGCAAGGGCTCCGACGCGACGGACAAGGGAACCGCGGACGGGGCCGGCTCCGGCGCCGACACCGGCAACGGCAAGCGGGAGCCGGTCGAGCAGAGCTGCGGCGCCAACGACATCTCCTGGAACACCAGGTCCGAGACCCAGGCCGGCGGATACATCCTGATCATCGCGAAGGCGAAGTCGGGGATCACCTGCTACCTGCCCGCCGCGCTTCCGACCGTGGCGTTCGGATCCGACGGCACCGAGGCGGGTCCCGCGGAGCAGACCGCCGGCCAGCAGATCAAGCTGAGCGGGAGCACCACCGCCTACGCCGGGGTGAACCCGAAGACCACCAACGGAAACGGTGGCAAGGAACTCGACAGCATCATCGTCGCCGTCGGTGACAGCGACCCCAACCCGGTTTCACTGCCGGTCGGCACCATCACTGTCGAGAGCCCGATCGTCACCAACTGGCACACCGCCCCGACGGACGCCGTCCCCTTCAACTGAAACGGCCCCGCGGCAGGCGGCGGTGTCAGGTGGGGGTCTGGGGTGCCTCTCGCCTGACTGGGCCGGCTCATGCCGTGACGGTCAACTTTCGGTCGGGGCGTGGCGGTCAACTTCCAGACGATCGCCACCAGTTCCAGTGATCATGGAGGCGCCGGGCCTCGCCGCTGTAACGGGAGGACTCTCCGGGCCAGGCTGACTTCAGGGGACCGTGCGGGCTGAAGGCGTTCCGCTGTCCGTTGTCGGCCGCTCGCCCGGCGCCGCTGCCAGCGACGAGGTGGACGGCTGGCTGGACAGGTTCGACAGAGCCTGGCATACCCGTCCGGTCATGTCAGTGACTTGATCTTCTGGCCGCCGGAGCGAGAACGCACATCGGCTAATTGCTTTGTGAGGCCGGGACGCATCATCGCGTCGCACCATTCGATCCGCTCCCGTGGACTGTCGGGCTCGTATGCCGCGTCGGAGAGCCGCGGAGTACGGGGTCGTCCGGTGACGGTCTGTCAGGTATAGCCTGCTGTACCCGGAGTTGGGGTACGCACCGCAATGATCTCCGGGCGCCGCACTGGTGAGCTGAGCACATCACGTCAGCCCCTCCGAAAGGCTCTGCGGTGAGCTTTTACGTTCCTGCCACCCCTGGCATCACACCGACCCCGCCGGCCCCGCCCCAGCAGCTCACGGGTCTGCGCGGTAGCATCCGCCGCCGCCCGCTGATCTGGTTCTTCGCACTGGCCTACGCGCTGAGCTGGGTCGCCTGGACGCCCTACATCCTCTCCCACAACGGCGTCGGCGTCTGGGACTTCACCTTCCCCGGCGGCGCGGCCGGATCCCAGCTCCTCGGTGTCCTGCCGGGCGCCTACCTCGGGCCGATCACTTCGGCCGTCCTCATCACCGGGGTCACCGAAGGCCGTGCGGGGCTACGTACCTGGCGGACCCGCATGACGAAGTTCAAGGTCGGCTGGCGCTGGTATCTGGCGGTGGCCCTCGCGGTGCCGGGTGCGCTGATGCTCGGCTCCGCCGTGCTGGCCGGCCGCGCGCCCGAACTGCCGTCGGCTGGGATCCTGGTCGCCTACCTGCCGGCCCTGCTGATGCAGCTGCTCACGACCGGCCTCGCCGAGGAGCCCGGCTGGCGCGAGTTCGCCATGCCGCGGATGCAGAACCGCTACGGCGCCCTGACCGCCACCGCCGTCGTCGGTGTCCTGTGGGGTGTCTGGCACCTGCCGCTGTTCCTCACCGAATGGGGCGGCGGACCGGATGTGGCGCTGATCGAGCCGGTGGAGTTCATCGCCACGACCATCGCCTTCAGTGCCGTGATGACCTGGGTGTTCAACAAGACCGGCGAGAGCATGCCGCTGGTGATGCTGCTGCACTGCGGTGTCAACAACTACATCTCCATGGCGTGGTCGGACATGTTCCCCGACCAGACGCGCAGCGACGCGTCCCACGCCTTCCTGCTCGTCTCGGCCACGGCGGCCGTGATCCTGCTGGTCGCGACACGAGGGCGGCTGGGCCAGCCCCGGCCCTCGCTGGTCGACCCAAGGCTCTCGCCGGCCGGCTGACCGGGCGCGCGCGGCACGATCCGCAACCACCGGCGCGACATTTGGGCCCGGCCGTCTCCCACAGAGGACCGGCCGGGCTGCCGCGTCGCATGCTCATACGGCGCGGATCCGCTGCGCACGGGTTCCACGAGCACTGTTCTCCAACCCCGCTCGCGGGCATCGGCCCCCGCTGACACGGCGACGTCCCTCAACCGCTTTGCGTTTCTACGGGTTGCCGCAGAATTGTCCTGAGCTTGGCCGGGTCAGTCCTGCGTGGGTCGCTGAGATAGATCTCGTGGTGCAAGCCCGCCTCCCGCAAGTTGTTGGCGGGAAGGTAATCGTGGTGCAGCCTGGTCAGGATCGGTGTCTCGTCGTCGTAAGGGCCGATGTGGAGGACCTGGGCGCTGGCGCCCTCGTGCAGTGTCTCTGACCGAACATCCGGAATGACCGGAAGGTTCTTCTTGGTCAGTGCGGTGCGCTTGGCGTCTTCGATCATGCCGCCAGTGATCCAGTCGGGGACGTTGATGAGCAGTCTCCATCGCCAGTTGTCCTTGAGCCTTGCCAGGAAGTCGTTCATGTCGTCCGCCCACCACAGCCCCTCAAGCGGGCCCACGACGAAGTCCTTGCCGAGGGCTTCTTTGCTTGCGAACTTGGCGGTGTAGGCGACCGCGTAGAGCGCCTCGACCGCGTGGCGGTACGCGGCGGCGGTGTTCGGGTCGCCGTGCCCGTCGATGGCGAGGAAATGAAGCTCGGGGATGTCGACTAGCTCCCAGTCGGTGTTCTTGGGCGAGTAGCACTTCTTGAGTTCGCGCTTGACGTCGTACTTGGCAGTCATGCCGCAGAACCTTCCGGTGAGCAATGTCATGACGGGTCAGCAGGGTTGTTCAGGCTGCGGCGACCACGCCAGGCCACAGCCCCGCTGCCGGCCCCATGGGTGACCTTCGTCCTGAGTTTCACAATGCTGAAAATACTGTCGATCGGGTGCGTCTTGGTACGGACTTCAGCCGTGGTTCGTTATGTGCCCTGGTCTTGAGGCTGTCTGCCGCCGGCGGAAACTCAGGTGGGCTCGATGCGCCGTCCGGATAGGGTCGGGCAGTGCCCGAGCTGAAGCAGCTGCATGCTGGTCATGCCCCGGCGGTCCTCGCCTTCGAGCTGGCGAACCGCGCCTACTTCGCTGCCTCGGTCCCTGACCGCGGCGACGACTTCTTCGACCAGTTCACCGACCGGTACAACGCCTTGCTGGCCGAGCAGGAGGCCGGCATCTGCGCTTTCCATGTGCTCGTCGCCGAGGACGGCTCGGTACTCGGCAGATTCAACCTGGTCGACATCGAGGATCGCACTGCGGAACTCGGCTACAGGGTCGCGCAGCATGTCGCCGGCCGCGGCGTGGCGACCGCGACTGTTCGCAACGCTCATCCTTGAGGCCGACGTCGTAGCTGTGCCGATGCGGGTGGGAGCCACGTCCAGCGGGTGTACGGCCCCACCGGAGACCGTCGGCCCACCCGTATCAGCCCCGCCCGCCACACCGTCGATCCGGTGACCTGCCGGTCCGCACACCGTGGAGACCACGGTACGTCCGACATCGCCGACCGGGCGGTGAAGGACGGATGACCTGCCTCGGCTTCCTGGCCGAGCTGCCGATGCCCAGTACGACGACCGGGCCCGCCACCGCTCGGAACGGGAGGTCAAGGCAGTCGGCCGGTGATCCCCGGCTCTTCCGTCAGCCGACCCACCCGGTCGGATCATCAGATCGTCATGCGAAGGGCTAGTGGCGATCTTTACAGGTGTTTCACACCCGAGGCGGCTGCCCGCCACGGGCAGACACCGGTCTATCGAAAGTGAGCTGGTAGTGGATCAGCGGGAACGTCGGCGGTGGGCCGGCGGTATGTCTTTGGCCTTGTCGGCCGCGTTATCGGCGTCGCTCGCCGCGACGGGGGTGGTCTCGGCGATCTCCCCGGCGGCGGCGGACTCCGGGGACGGTGACGCGACCGTCCGGGTCGTGCGTGAGGTGAACGCGAACGGCAAGTGGGACCAGGCGCTCGAGCCGGGTATGTCCGGGGTCACGGTGGTGCTGACCGATGACGAGGGGCGGTCGGTCACCGGGACCACACAGGCGGACGGCACGGTGAAGCTGACCCCGGGCAACAGCCTGGGCGGCGGCAAGTACCGGATCGAGGTGAAGAACCCCGACGAGGGTGTGCTCTTCCCCGGGTTCGCCTCGGCGCGGACCAATCTGATCGATCCGACGGTGCTGTCGTCCAACGTGGAGTTCGTGGACCTGTCCGGTGGCAAGAACGTGGAGATCACCACCTCGTTCTGGTCCCCGGAGGACTACTGCCAGAAGAACGCCACCTTGGTCACGGCCTGTCAGAACGCCTCTATTCCGCCCGCTTCCGCGTCCCCGGACAGCAAGCGCACGCTGACGGCGTTCGCGTTCGGCACGCGCGGTAACGCCGTGACGAACCCCGGCCTTGTCTCTGACCTGGCGAACAACGGGCAGACGGGCACGGTCTGGGGTGTCGGCGTCAACAGAGTGACCAAGCAGATCTTCTCCGCCGCCTATGCCAAGCGAGGGGCGAAGTACGGTCCCGGCGGTGCGGGTGCGATCTACCGGACCGACCCGACCACCAAGCAGACCGTGGTGTTCACCCAGGTCCCCAACCCCGGCAGCACCCCACACAACATGAATGCCGGGATGGACGAGGCGTTCGGCCCGGTGGTGGGCAAGCAGTCGCTCGGCGACCTGGACGTCAGCGCGGACGGCAAGGACCTGTACGTCATCAACCTGAACGACCGCAGGCTCTACCGGTACGACGCCACACAGCCCACGGCCGCCGCGCCGAAGGCGTCGTACCCCATCAAGGATCCGGGGTGTGCCGCGCCGGGGGACTGGCGCCCCTACGGCCTGGGCCTCCACGAGGGCAAGGTGTATGTCGGCGGCGTGTGTTCGGCGCAGTCGACCGGCAGCAAGGCCGATCTGCGGGCGGTCGTGCAGGTCTTCGACCCGGTCACGGGCCAGTTCACCGGCACCGTCATGGACCAGTCGCTGAACTTCCCCCGCGGCGGGTACTCAGCCATCCCGTGTGGTGGCCCGAGCTGGTATCCGTGGACCAACACCCGGCCGCTGACCCAGGACGGCAAGGCATGCGCGGGTGAGGTGATCCAGAATCCGGAGCCCGAGCTCTCCGACATCAACTTCGAGACCAACGGCGACATGGTCGTCGGCTTCGCCGACCGCTTCGCCGACCGCAGCGGCTGGCGCTTGCCGGACACCTCCGCCACCTGGCCGGCCACCACCGCGGTCAACGGCGGTGACATCAACCGGGCCTGCCGTGGCGGTAACCACATGTTCGTCCTGGACGGCAACGGCGGCTGCAAGAACAACAACACCGGCCCCGCCGTCTCGGGCGGAGAGGGCCCGAATGTCAAGGAGTTCTACCCCGGCGACATGATGGCCACCGAAGAAGGCGGCCACCAGGAGATCAGCACGGGCGGTGTGGCCTTCTCCGCGGTGGAGGACAGGATCCCCTTCACCGCGATGGACCCCATCCAGGTGACAGGCAGCGGTGTTCGGTGGGTGGACCGCACCAACGGCACAAGCGCCCTGAACGCGGACGGCCTCTACCTGAACGACGACTTCGGCAAGGCCCGCGGTATGGGCGACCTGGAAATCCTGTGTGACCAGGCGCCGTTGCAGATCGGCAACCGGGTCTGGAAGGACACCGATCAGGACGGCATCCAGGACCCCGGTGAGCCGGGCCTGGCCGGTGCCACGGTGAACCTGTACGACGCGGCCGGCAAGAAGATCGGTACGGCGGTCAC